>JBBTVY010000001.1:0-52106 GCA_038063055.1 Patescibacteria group bacterium
AAAAGACTGTTTCCTGGAGCGGTGGCAGTCCCGGCAAAGAAGCTGGCCCAATCGGCTAGGATCCGGCGCGAAAGGCAGTTCGGCAATGGGGCCCTGGCACTTAGAACAAGACCAACCGCCGGCGCAACCGTCGGCGTCGCCTGCTTTGTGCATAGTCCGGTTAAATCCCTGGTTATCAAAAGCCATTTTGTTTCTTTTTTTTGTTTTTCGCCCTTTTTTCTATCTTCGGGCGAAATACTCTCCTTTCGGAGCGAAACTGCGCCTCGATGCTGTAAGTTTATTTAATCAATTACTGCGAAATTGCCTTTAAGGCATTTTCAATAATCGGCTTTAGAGGGGTAACTCGCGGATCCGTGCCGGCGTATTCAAAGGGTTGAGCGCCGCTTATCTTTTGCCCGTTAACGAAAGTTGTCGGAGTTGAATTTATTCCCAAAGAAGCGCCTTCGGAGGTGTCTTTTTTAATCAAATCTGCGTACTTCCCGCTGTCATAGCAGGAAGTAAAACTGCTAACGTCAAGCTTTAGGTCTTTGGCAATCTGAATAAAGAGGTCTTTTTTAAGATTGCCGTTATTTTCTCTTCCGTCTTTAAGTTCTGCTTCATAAATGGCATCGTGATAGGCCCAGAAATTTCCCTGGTCTTTGGCGCATTCGGCCGCCTGTGCGGCAAGTTCGGACTCAGCTCCCAAAAACTGGAAATTTCTGAAAACCATCTTCGCCTTTCCGGACTCTATGTAATTTTGGCGTATCGACTGCTCGGTTGTGTCAAAAAACCTTGCGCAGAAAGGGCATTGATAATCGCCGTATTCTATTATAGCCACCTGTGCCTTGGGGTCGCCGAGAATGACGTCGCGCGACGTTTCTTTTTTAAGGGAGTCGTTGGTCAGACCCTGATCGTTACCGGTGTTTCCCGGTCCGTTTTTGGAAGTTCCAACAAGATAAATTATCGAACCGGAAATTAAAATTGCCGCCACGATTATGCTGGTCGGCAACAGGTAATCTTTGTTTTTCTCTGTCTCCACGATGTTAATGGCAGTTTAATATGAAAATCCTGCTCTGTCAAGCTTCTTCCACAAGCACGGCATAATCCCTCTTAAAAAACTCGAGCTCGGCAAGCTTGAAAATCGCGTATGTTATGAACGGAGCCGCAAAAACGTCTATGGAATAATGGACGTGTGCCAAAAGAACGGCAATTCCGAATATCGCCGACACCGTCAAAAAAAAGTAGCGCCAAAATTTTTCCCGCCAAAAAATCAAAGCCAGCAAAAAAGTCAGGCCGGTATGCCCGGAGAAAAAGAAACCGTCTTGCATATTTAAAAGCAGATAAATCTTGTCGATTATGCTGTCTCCCAGCGTTATCTGGTTCGGATAAATACCCAAATGAGTCAAGGTGACAAAAAACGACCTTATTATTATGAAAAGCGAAATGACCTTAAGGGAAAAAAGAATGTATCGCGGCTTCAAGACCAGAAGTATCGTTCCAAAAATGGTCACCAAAAACGCGCCGTCGACCACTACTCTGGTGAGGTCAACAGTGGGCAAATTGTCCAAAAAAAGATCGCCGACAATGTTGGTGGCGCTTTTAGCGGAATAACTTCCGGCGAAATACTGCACTATTAAAGCGACAATTGAAAACAAAATCCCAACGTAAAGAGATTTTTTCCTTTGGGTTGTCCAAAACCCTATATGCTCGCGAAAAACATTAATCATTTATGCCGATAATTTACCATAATACAACAACTAACGCGTTTCGGCAAAATTGGCATGCCAGGTGGCGCCTACCTGCCGGCAGGCAGGAAAACTCCACCATTTTCTGCTTTCGTTAAGAAAGAAAGTTAGAGAATGATACTTTAGTAGCAATCGCCGCGCGAGCAACGGAGTTAATAACAAAAAGAGGCAGTAGTCGAATTTCCACTACCTGGTATGATTCAATTGATGAATCCCGTTAGAAAATTAAACCGGACATCAAAACAAGAAAAAGTGACATTGAGTACTGCCAAACGCCTGAGGCCGACAAGCGTATTTTATAATTTTCTAACGGGATGAAAATCCTGTATTTTCTCATTCTTTTTGCTGTTGTTTTTTTGCTGATGGCCACGATCATACATTTTGATTTGTACCGCGCCGGTAATATAGGGATTCCAAAATCCATTTCTTTTTCCAGCGCCTTTCAATGGGTTATAACGGGAGGATACATTTTGATGTTGGTCGGAATGTTCATGTTCGGGCCGATAATAATATCCGCCGCGGCTTTTGCGGCCGCCCTGGGATATTTCAATATATTGACGGTCTTCGCCATCGCGGTTTTTGGAGAATTGGCGATTGACCTCGTTTTGTACGCCATCGGTCATTTCAGCCGTATCGCCGTTGTCGAAAGGTACGGCCACTATCTCGGGCTTTCGGCCGCGAAAATAGAAAATCTGGAAAAACTCATTCAAACTCATTCAACCAAAACTCTTCTGGCCATAAAACTTGCCCCAATACTGCCTGTTCCGGGGCTTATGCTCATCGGCTCTATGCATATGTCCGTCAAAAAATTCACGCTTATAAATTTTGCGATTGCGCTAGTCAGAGCCGCCATTTTTATGTCCCTCGGATATTATTTCGGACAAATATACGATTCCATATCCGGCTACGCTGAGAATGTAGGATACGCGCTGGTTGCAGGAATAATTATGGCTGTCGCGGTTTATTATTCCTATAAAAAAATAACTGAAAAAATATCCGAGAAACTGGAAAATGGTTAAAATTTTAAAATGCGCATAGCTATTTTTTCAGACACTTTTTATCCGGAACTTTCCGGAGTTTCCGATTCCATAATTTCTTTAGCTAAAGAGCTTGCAAAATGTGGGCATGAAATACGTTTTTACGCGCCCCGCTATTCGAAAAGAAACTATGAAAAAGCCGGACTGGCGCCCGAAGAAATAACGCTTGGCAAAAATATAAGCATAGTAAGATTATTTTCTGTTCCCTACCCCACCGGCACCGGACAAGGCAGATTGGTAATTCCGTCGCCTTTTATTCTTTGGAACGTAAAAAAATTCAATCCGGATGTCATCCACACCCAACTCTTCTTCGGAGCCGGACTTGAAGCGCTCTGGTCGGCGAAAATACTCAAAAAACCGCTCATAGGGACGAATCACACGGCCATAAAGGAATTTATTAAGTACAGCCCGCTGAGGGGCAAATGGGCGTCCAATATGATACTCCGTTACGTGAACTGGTACTATGACAAATGTGACCTGATAACCGCCCCTTCGCGCTCGGTTGTTGACGAAATGAAATTCTACGGATTCACCAAAGAGTCGCACGTCATTTCGAATCCAGTGGATACCCAGACGTTTGTTCCTTTGCCAAACAAAAACTGGCTAAGGAAAAAATTCGGCTTTGGAGATTACACGATAATCCACGCGGGTCGACTTTCCGGGGAAAGAAAAATAGAAGTCATAATAAATGCTGTTTCGATTGTCAAAAAAGAATTCCCGAAAACGGAACTGGCTATCGCGGGGCGCGGCTCGGCAGAAAAGGAATTGAAATCTTTGGCTGCCATGCTCGGAATACAATCTTCGGTCAAATTCATTGGATTTCTGGACAAATCCACGCTGGCCGAGGCCTATAATGCCTCCGAAATCTTTATCATAACAAGCACTTCCGACACCCAAAGCATGGTTATGATGCAAGCCATGGCCGCCGGTCTGCCGGTGATAGGGGTCAAAGCGAGGGCGTTGCCGGAATACATAAACAACAAAAACGGCATACTTGTCGAACCCGACGACTCAGAAGCTCTCGCTAAAAAAATAATTTTTCTTTTTAAAAATCCGAGAAAAAGAAAAATTCTCGGTGACGGCGCCAGAAAGTTCGCGTTTAATTTCAGTTCTGAAAGTATAGCCAAAGCTTGGGAAAAAATTTACGAAAGGGCGGCAAGTAAGGCGGCACGATGAAAGAGCATTTCTTATTTGAGAGAGGTATTTATTATAGAACGAACGATTTTCGGTCTAATCGTCAAACGCTCGTTTTTATTCATGGGTTAACCGGCAGTTCATCAGCTTGGTTGGAGTACGAAAAAAGATTCCAGGCAGACTTTAATATTCTTACATTTGACTTGCGGGGTCATGGTAAATCCAATAAGCCAAAGCGCTATCAGGACTATGAAATACGGGACTTCGTCCAGGATATAGATGAGCTGGTTAAACATCTCCGTATCGAAAAATTCACCATGATCAGTCATTCCTTCGGAGTGGTAATAGCATTGGAGTTTTTAATCCAGAATCAGGCCAAAGTAGAGTCAGTGATATTTTTAGCTCCCATCTTCAACGTCAAAAAAGTTAGGTGGGCACGGATTGTTCACATATTACTCGGCTGGGCTGCAAGTATCATGAGCCGGGCTCCATTTTCAGGTAACGCCGGCAAGCACATTGATTATTCAAAGTATCAAAATACTGGTGACTGGAATTTAAGAAGAATGGCGGCTGATGTCCCCAATACCAGCTTTCATGTTTATGTGTACTGCCTAGACCATATCTATAGGTTTGAAGGCGAACATTGCCTTAGCCAAATATCCATTCCAACCCTCATTGTTCATGGCAAAAAAGACACCCTTATGCCAGTTAAAAATGTTATCGAGGAGGTCAAAAAAATAAAAAAGCATAAGCTCATTCTCTTGGATAATGCCAACCATATTATCGTGTTAAATAATATTTCCGAGGTCTCAAAAGCTATCGAAGATTTTGTTGCTACGGTCTAACTTTCAAAAATAACGGACAAGGAGTTATAATGCGACTAATCGAAAGAAGTATCTAATTCCAAAGGGAAAATGAATCGCACAACTGATAAAATCAAGTTAAGCTTCGTAATACCGGCATATAACGAGGAAAAAATGCTGCCGGCCTGCCTTGAATCGGTTTTTGAAGAAATAAAGAAAAACGACTGGGCTTCGTTCGAAGTTATTGTCGTAAACAACGCCTCCACTGACGGAACCAGAAAAACGGCGGAAAGATACGCCGGGACTATTGTAGTCAATGAACCAAAAAAAGGATTAGCCCGCGCCAGACAGGCGGGATTCCTGAAATCCACCGGCGATTTGATAGCCAACGTAGACGCGGACACGATTCTTCCCGACGGCTGGATTAAAAAAGTAATGAAAGAATTTTCAAAAAATTCCGAATTGATTTGTCTTAGCGGCCCGTACTTTTATTATGATGTCCCCGCCTTAACAAGATTTATGACAAGGGTGTTTTATGGTTTCGGATTTATGGCCTACATAATAAATAAACATATTCTTAAAATAAGTTCCATGGTCCAAGGAGGAAATTTTATAGTAAAACGTTCCGCGCTTGAAAAAATCGGCGGTTTTGACACTTCAATCGAATTTTATGGAGAAGATACCGATGTCGCTAGGCGTCTTAACGGCTTCGGCGACGTAAAATTTACTTTTTCTTTGCCAATTTACGCTTCCGGCAGACGACTGTACGGCGAAGGAGTTTTCAGGGCTGGAATGCGATACGCCGCCAATTTCTTCTGGGTAAGTTATTTCAAGAAACCGCTTACCAAAAAGTATTCAGACTTCAGGCAAAAAACCAACGGTCCCGGCTCCGATTTTTAATTTTCGTCAAAAAATATAATGAGAATAATTTTTTTGATAGTCGGCGATTTTCTTGTTCTGTATCTCAGTCTTTTTGCCGCGCTCGTTGTCCGATATGGAGGTAATTTCTACGAAAGATTTGTTTCCGAACACTTCGTTCCGTTCAGCATAATTTTCGTTATCTGGTTAATTGTTTTTTACGTTTCCGGTTTATACGATTCCAGGCGCTTGAGAAACAATATGGATTTCCTGAAAACGCTCTGGCTCGCAATCGGGGTTAATGCCGTTATGGCAATGCTCTTCTTTTATCTCATCCCCTATTTCGTGATTACTCCAAAAACTAATCTTTTTGTGTTCATAATTATATTTGCGGCGTTAGAAATAACTTGGCGCCGTTCTTTCAATAAATTTACCGCGCAATTCCAGGCTAAAACAAAACTGGCGATAGTCGGTTCGGGCCAGGCCGTCGAAGAAATTTCAGCATTTGTGAAAGAAAATTCCCAGCTCGGTTACGAACTCGCGCTCTGGCTAAAAAATAAAGAAGATTTTTCTCCGCTTAAAGAAATTATCGATTGGGAAAAGCTTGTCATAAAAAATAAAATCGATTTGATTGTCATACCGCGCTATTTCAAAAATGAGCCGGAGGCCGCGAAAATTTTTTACCGTCTTCTTACGCTCGGCGTTAACGTTGTCGATTTGCCGACCTTTTATGAAATTATTTTCCAGAAAATCCCTCTGGAGGAAGTCAACGAAGAATGGTTTCTCGACGAAATAGTTGAAAAGGAAAAATTTTACGACAATCTCAAAAGAGGCATAGAGTTGATTGTCGCGTTTGTCCTGGGCGTTCTTCTCCTGCCCGTTGAAATACTGATTACTTTTATTGTGAAAATCTCCTCGCCAGGACCTGCTATTTACAAACAAACCCGGGTCGGCCGGAACAGGAAAGAATTCACAATATACAAATTCAGGACCATGAAAATGAACGAAGCCCATGAATGGCCGGAAGAGAACGACAAAAGAATAACCGCCGTTGGAGGGTTTTTGAGAAAAACCCACCTCGACGAACTCCCGCAGCTCCTGAATATAATTAAAGGAGACGTTTCTTTTGTGGGGCCAAGGCCTGATTTCCTTGATTTTTACGACAATCTCGAAAAAACCATTCCATACTATTCGATTAGAACGCTGGTCCGTCCCGGAGTTACCGGCTGGGCGCAAACCAAATACCCCATTACTGCATCTATCGAACAAACCAAAGAACGTTTGGCTTATGACCTCTACTATATAAAAAACCGTTCGGTCGCCCTTGATATTGCAATCATCGCTAAAACGGTTAAAGTGCTTCTGACAGCGCAGGGGCGCTGAAAAAAATGAATCCCGTTAGAAGCAATAATTTCATGATTTTCAAAATATACCCCATATTTCCGATAAAAGTCGCTTTTAATAAAACCGCTGATTTACGATTGTCTTAAAGACAATCTGCTTCTAACGGGATGAAAATTCTATTGACGGGAAGCGCCGGCTATATAGCCGGAGTTCTTCTAAAAAAGCTTCTTCGGGAACCGAATGTGAACGAAATAGTCGGCATAGACTTCCTGCCTCAGCCCGCGGAAATAAAAAGCGGGAAACTTTTTTGGATAAAACACAATCTGGCGGAACACGGCTGGGAAGAAACGGCGCGCAAGCAGGGACCGTTCGACGTTGTTGTTCATCTTGCTTTCAAGATAAGAAGTCCTTATGGAAAAGTGGAAGAAACTGGAAAAGAAAACTTTTTGGAATGTAAAAACGTTTTTGATTTCGCATTCGAAAACAAAATTCCGAAACTTATATATTCAAGCAGCGTGGCGGCTTACGGCGCCTCCGAAGAAAATATCGGCGTTTTTCTCAAAGAAAGCTCGCCGTTGAAAGAAAATAAATCCTCTTATGGCGCCCAGAAAAAGGCCGTCGAGGAGCTTCTTTCGACAATGATTTCAAGTAACCGTCCGGAAACAGAGGTTATCATTTTGCGGCTGGGCAGTGTCACCGGACCTGCCGGACAGAACCTCAAAAGTAAATCAATCAGTCTAATATCTTTCATCAGAAAAATTTTGCCATTCGTTATCGAAGCCGACCCGGCCTGGGCGCGCCAGTTCGTCCACGAAGAAGACGTAGCTGATGCCATAGTCAAGTTAATGAATTCGCCCTTTAAAAAGAGCGGAAATGAAATTTACAACGTGGCCCCGCCAGAATTCCTTACCGCCCGCGATATGGCAAAGCTTCTCGGGAAAACGGTTATAAAGGTTCCAAAATTCCTCATACGGCCTCTTTTCTGGCTTGCCTGGAATCTGACGCTCGGCAGAATTCCGACCCATCCGGATTCTTCCGCCGGCTTGATTTATCCGATAAATGTCGACGGCTCAAAAATAAAATCGATAGGATTTGATTATCGCTTTTCGCCCGCAGACGCTCTGCTCGCGAAAAAAAGTACGCCTTGAATTAATAGACGTCGTGCTTGTAAAATTAACTTAATGAAAATAGTTGTTACTGGAGGAGCCGGTTTTATCGGCAGTCATGTGGTGGACCGTCTTTTAAACGACGGATACGAGGTTGTTTCTCTCGACGATTTTACGTTGGGTACTCGCAAACATTTTGCGCACCATTTGGGAAAAGAGAAATTTAAATTTATCGAGTTGGATGTAGCTGAAAACAAAAAACTTGCGGAAACATTTTTGGAGTTCAAGCCAGATTGCGTTTTTCATTTTGCGGCAAATTCCGACATACAGTCCGGCTCAATTGATTCAAGCATCGATTTACACAAAACTTTCATGACAACGGTCTCCGTCTTGGAAGCCATGAAATCTTCTGGCTGTAAAAACATTGTCTTTGCGTCAAGCTCCGTGGTCTATGGCGAGAGAGATTCCCAAAATCCGATATCAGAAACAAGCGGGCCATTTCTGCCGATTTCAAATTACGGAGCGGCTAAATTGGCTTCGGAGGGATTCATAAGCGCTTACTCGAATACTTATGACTTCAAGGCCTGGATATTCAGATTTGCCAATATCTGCGGTCCGCGAAGCACGCACGGTGTTTTCGTTAATTTTTTAAGGTTCTTGAGAAATGACGCCAAAAAAATAGAAGTTGCGAGAGACGGCAAGCAGGCAAAGCCATACGTTTATGTTTTGGATATAGTGGAAGCGATCATGCTGGGCTGGCACAATGGCGGCTCGGAACAAATAAACATATACAACATAGGCAATACGCCGCTGGTCTCCGTAAATGAGATACTCGATGCCATCTTGAAAGAAAAAGGAATAACTTCCATAGAAAGACAATATACCAATGCTCCTGCATGGGCCGGGGACGTTATAACTTACGCATTCGACGACTCGAAAATAAGGGCTATTGGCTATAAGCCGAAATACGATTCAAAAGAAGCCGTTTTACTGACGACCAAAGAATTGGTTCATAATCCGGAGGCGGCGATAGCAATATAGCGCGCAGGGATAAAACCATCCGCTCGATTCAGGGTTTCTTCGGCAATCTTTCTTCGAGAAACTTCCTTAAAAGCCAGGAACTTGATTGCACTTTACCTCCCTGGCCTATATTGAATATCATCTTGCAGCCTATAGACCGGCAAATTTCCACTTCAGGGATATTATCTTTGCTCCTATCGCCGCCATTGGCGAAAATATGCGGTTTTATTTCCAAAAGTTCGGCGCAAACGCTCATATCGGACGGATTTTTCGGATGCTTCGTCAAAAAAACCCCGTCAACGCCATCAATCGCCTTGATGACTTCCCTGCGTTCGTCCTGGGGCATAAAAATAAATCCTTTCTTTTTTCTCAGCCAGTTATCATTGTTAAGGATAACAACAAGCTTGTCGCCAAATCTCTTCGCGTTTTGAAAAAGACGAATGTGGCCGACGTGAATCGGGTCAAAGCCGCCGCTAACGGCAACAATCACTTTCCCGTTTTTCTTTTTAGCCCGAATCTTTTGTTTTGTTTTGTTTTTTGGCATGGCGTTTAGGCAAAAAAAGTGCTATTTATAATAAGAAAGTATAATCGAATATGCCCAAATATATCAACCCCCACACCATAACAAGAATAGAAGTATAAAAATGCAATGGGGCACAACATTTTTTCATTTGGTTGCCTACTCCGCCGAAGCAACCGTTTCGGCTGCGAAGGCCGGGCGCTCGCCGCAAATCCCGCCTTGGCGGGACTTGCGGACTCGCTGCCAAATGTAAACTCAAAAAATCCGTAAAGAAAAGTATATGGGATTTATAAAAACAAGAATTAAAAACGGATTCTCGTTTGGTGCGGGGATTAAGAATCTGCTTTTTGAAAACCTGACCGATAAGCAGACTTTCGCCAAAAACGCTTTCTGGCTCGCGGTCAGCAATATCGGAGGTCGGCTAATCCGCGCCGCCATAATAATTTACGCGGCGCGCGTCCTCGGAGCGGCCGGATGGGGTGTTTTTTCCTATGGCATTACCTTGGTCGCTTTTCTCACGATATTCGTGGACTTTGGCATCGACTCGATTCTCACGAAGGAAAGCGCCAAAGCAAAGGGAGATTTTCTCAGGCAAAGCCGGATAATTTCCACCTCTTTATTCATTAAATTATTCCTGCTGGTCATAGGATTTTTTGTAGTCGTGTTTATAGCTCCCGAATTCGCCATTTTGCCGGGCGTCAAACAGCTTCTTAATCTGATGGCCGCAATCCTCGTGTTCGACACGCTCCGCAATTTCGGCTTTTCCCTGATAAGGTCTCGCGAAAAAATGGAGTTCGAGGCCGGGTTATACCTTTTCACCAACCTGGCAATAGTCGCATTCGGATTTGCGGCGCTTTATATCAAGCCAACGGCCATGTCGTTTACCCTGGCCTATGCCGTCGGAACCGCGTTCGGTCTGATGGCTACCCTTTACGTTCTTCGGAAAGACGCAAGCTCGGCCCTCTCCAACTTTTCTTGGCCGTTGGTTAAAGAAATTATGTCTTCCGCCTGGCCGTTCGGCGTTTCGGGCGCGCTCAGTCTTCTGATGTTAAATACGGACATCATAATAATCGGATGGTTTCGTTCGGCGGAAGAAGTAGGTTTTTATTCCGCTTCCGTCAGAATCGTGCAACTCCTTTACATTTTCGGCGGCGTTGTTGCCTCGAGTTCGTTGCCGATATTTTCACGTTTTGTGAAAGAAGAACGGGAACGCCTGAAGGCGGCTCTGAAAAAAATACTGAAGCTGGTGTTCGCGTTTTCACTGCCGGTGTCTTTCTGCGGCATAGCGGCCGGCGGCGCCATGATAGATTTCATTTTCGGCGAAGAATACATTCCGGCAATATTGTCTTTCCGCATCCTTCTTTTAACACTCGCGTTAAGTTTTTCCGCGTTCGTACTGAGCAACGCGGTTTTCGTCTACGACAGGCAAAAAAACCTGATAGTTTACTCCGCCATCGGAGGATTTTTGAACGTGGGATTGGACCTTATTCTTATTCCAAAATTCGGTATAAACGGTTCGGCGCTCGCCACAATCTTTTCGCAAATAGCCGCCGATTTGTATCTTTGGTTTATAGCCCGGCGGATAATCGGGTTTGATTTGAATCTCGGGATAGGAAAAATATTCTGGACAGCTCTTGGTTCGTCGATTTTTCTTTACGTACTCATTAAATATGGCATTCACATATTAGTGGCTATTCCGGCAGCCGGAGTTTTTTATCTTCTGGCGCTTTATCTCCTGAAAGAATCTCTTTTCAAAGAAATAAAATCTATCCTGCAAGCCTCCTCTTAACCCTGGCCAAAGTCGGATGTATTGCTTTTCTGATTGTTTCTGGAATGAACGCGTAAAGATACTGCAGATAATTCAGAGCAAGCGCCGCTAAATAATTGGGATATTTTCCCTTATAGCGCCTCATTATCGTAAGCGACGCCTTGAGATGGGGTCTCGCTTTTTTTATCGAAGTATTGTCGTTCGCCAGAAGATAATATGAAAAATATTCCGGGAAATTGTACAGCTTTCCAACAAGCCCCATTTTGAGCCAGAAATCGCGGTCTCCGGAATATCTTGTCGATTCGTCATACCAGCCGACCTTCTCGCCGGCGCTCCTGCGGAACATAGTAGTGCTGTTGGCGAGCGGATTTCCGAAAAGCATTTTTTTTCTGATGGCTTCGTCGGTTTCCGGCTTGAGATACCTGTAAACTTCTTTGCCGTTGCCATCAACAACAATCATCCCTCCGCCGCAGCCGGCGTAGTCGGGATTTTTGTCCAAAAAATTTACTTGCTTCGAAAGTTTGTCTGCGTCGCACCACGGGTCGTCGTCATCGAGCATGGCTACGTATTCCCCTTTCGCCAGTCGCAAGCCTCGGTTGTAGTTTTTAGAAATTCCCTGATTAACATCACTTCTCGTGTAAACGATTCGCGGCTTGCCCTGCCCGTCCCGAGCCGCGTCGAGGGAAGCTTTGTCGAAGGGTTCTTTCTTAAGCCACTTTGCGACAACTTCCGGCGTGTTATCCGTCGAGCCGTCATCGGCGATTATAAGTTCCCAGTCCTCTTGCGGTGAGCCGGGTCGAACCGTGAATGTCTGCTTTAGCACGCTCTCTATGGCGGAATCAATTAATCCCGCGCGGTTGTATGTGGCCATCAATATGGATACTTTTGGCATGAATAGAGAATAATGAATTATGAATAATGTGACAAGGAAATTTCTTTGAGAAAGGCTACACCGCGCGTGCAGCCGCTTTTTTTAAATAATTTCCCTTGCCTCTTCCAAAGATTCTACTATGAAATCGGGGCTGCAATTTTTCAATTCCTCGCCATTATGTTCGTTTTTTAAAAATATTGTTTTGCAGCCGACTGTTTTTCCGGGCTTGGCGTCTTTGTCGCTATCCCCCAAGAAAAACGATTCTGAAAAATCTATTTCGAAATCTTTTTCCGCTTTTAAAAGCATGCCTGGTTTCGGTTTTCGGCAATCGCAATTATCTTCGTTTCGGTGCGGACAATAGTAAATTGCGTCCAATTTCATATCAAGCAATTCGTTCATCTTGTTGTTGATTGAAATTACTTCTTCTTCGCTAACCATGCCCCTCGAAATCTGGGGTTGATTTGTAACAACAATGACAAAATATCCTTTGTTTTTAGCTTCGTCTATTAATCCTCTTATGCCAGGAAAAAGCTTGAATTCTTCCCAGCGCGTCAAATACTGGCCGCGCGGCAAGGCTTCGCAAATTACGCCGTCCCTATCGAGAAATAATGCTTTTTTGTTCTTCATACCATTTTTGGGCATACTCATATTTTTCCGGAGTTCCTATGTCTAAAATTTTTTCGTCTGTTGGAAATCCGTATACCGCCTCTCCGTTTTTTACCAATCCGGGGAAAATATCTATATCCAGCCTTGATTTGCCCTCCGGAATGAATTCAATTATTTTTTTTGAAAGTACATAAATACCGGCGTTTAAAAATGTGTTTTTGGCAAAATTTTTAAAATCGTGCGGCCGTTGATGCCAACCTACTATTTTTAAAGTTTTAAAGTCAATCTCGGCCAAATCTCCGTTTTGCGGTTCGTCGGAACGTTTCAAAACAACAGTAGCCAAAGCTTTTCTGTTTTTGTGCAGCTCGATTAAAGGCCTGATATCCAAAGAAAAAACCTGGTCGCCATATATAAGAACAAAATCTTCCGTCAGCAAATTCTCCGCTTTTTTTATGGCGCCGGCGGTTTCCAGGAGTTTTTTTGATTCATCGCTGTATTCTATGGAAACGCCAAGTTTTTCTCCATTGCCGAAATAATCGGTAATTTTCTCCGGGAAATAATGGATATTAAAAACGAAGTTTTTAAAACCCTGCGATCTCAAAAGATTTATGATGTTTTCTAATAGAGGTTTTCCGCCGATAGGAAGCATTACTTTAGGCAAATTTTTTCCCAAATTTCCCAATCTAGTCCCCAATCCAGCAGTCAAAATAAAAACCTTGTAATTTGATAAATCAACCATTACCTTACTTCCCTTTTTCCACCAGATGGTCGAAATAGTTCTTGAAATACTTCGTCATCAGGTGCATTACCGTGTCGTGGGTGCTCTCGACAATTTCATATTCGCCCTTCGGAGTCGGAACCAGTATTTTCACGTCGGCGAGCTGGTTTAGTTTTCCACCGTCGAATCCGGAAAGACCGATGACGGGAACTTTGTGTTTTTTTGCGACTTCAACCGCCTTAATAATGTTCGCCGAGTTACCCGAGCTTGAAATTGCTATGACCACGTCGGAATCTTCCAAAACGTTATCGAGCGGTCCGGCAAAAACCATATCGTAACCGATGTCATTCGCCCAGGCCGTAAGTTCTTCTTCCGTCGCGGGAATGCGGCTGACCCTGAAACGCTTGCTGTGTTCGCTAAGGTGATGGCTGAAAACGGTTTTATTGAAATCAGTTACCCAATGCCCCGCGATCGCCCATGAACCGCCGTTGCCGAAAATATAGATGCGGCCGTCGCGCTCGTAAGCGCCCTGCAAAATATTCAACGCCTTGGCAATCTCATCATGAGGCAGATTTTCTATAGCCGTTATCGATTTTTGCGAGAATTCGTTTATAAAGTCCCTCATTATATTGAAACTTTATTTTTGAACTCGTCGCCGTTAAAAAGTATTTCAACGCCGGATTGGACGAATTTTACGGGAATTTCCTGAAATTCTGACAGATTTTTGTCTTTTGCGATTTCTTTAACTGCTTCACGGATGGCAGATTTTTTATCTTCAGGAGCAAGAAACATTATGCAGCCGCCGCCGCCGGCTCCCAAAACCTTGCCGCCCCAGGCTCCGGCGTTCATTCCCGCGTTGTAAAACTCGTCTATAGTAGAGTTGGAAACATTGGAGGCCAAACTTTTTTTCTTGAGCCAGCCCTCGTGGAGCATCCCTCCAAGCTCTTCAAAATCTCCTGAAAGAAGCTTTTTTTTGAATTCGTCCACGGAACCGGCCATTTCCTTGAGCGTATCGAATTTCTTGTCTATGTTTGCTTTCTGTTCGGTCAAAACGCTTGAAGCCGCTCTGGTCAATCCCATAAAGAAAAGAAGAAGATTATTTTCGAGACCGAGTCGCTTTTTGTAATCCCAAAGAACCGGCTCGACGTTCACGCTCTCGTCGGGATTGAACTGGATGACGTTCAATCCACCCAAAGCCGATGCGTACTGGTCCTGCTTGCCAATTGGTTCGCCGATAAGCTCTATTTCGAGACGCGACGCCGCTTCGGCCGCTTCGTGTTTGTCGATTTTTTTCCCGACAAAAGCATTTAGTCCTTTCATTAAAGCCACCGAGAAACTCGAAGAAGAACCGAGTCCGGTTTTTGCCGGCAAGCTGGCGAAAGAACCTATTTCTATTCCCTTTCCTATCCCCATGTCCAAAAGCGCCGCCTTTATGCGTGTGTGCTGAAGGTCGTCCGGCTTGTCCACTGTTTCCGAAATGGAATAACGCGCCGACACCTTCGGAATAAGAGGCGTTCTATTTATGGCGACGTAAACGAATTTGTCTATCGCCGTAGAAATCACGCGACCCGGGTGCCTGCGGTAAAAATCCGGCAGGTCGGTCCCGCCGCCCAAAAAACTTATGCGAAGTGGTGCGCGAACTACTATCATAGTAAGAAAATACTAAAACAATTTGACGATAGTGTCAAAAGTAGAAATTGGCCGGAATGTTATTTTTTTAACTGCTTTTGGACAATAAATTTTTCTTGTACCACATGAGAAATGTCTTTTAGCCACGCTTCCAATATATGCCAAATTGCGGTAGGATGCTGCAAAGAAAGATTATCTGGCACCCTCCAAATGTTCGGTAAAATAAAAAGTTTATTCTTGGAAAACAGAACTTTGCGTCAAACTGTTTTCAAAAACGCTTTTTGGCTGAGCGTCGGAAATTTCGGGAGTCGTTTCATTCACGCCGCCATTATTATTTACGCCGCCCGCATCCTTGGGGCAAGTGAATATGGCGTCTTCTCGTACGCTTTAGGCCTAGCTTCTTTCTTTGTCATTTTTTCGGATATCGGCATTTCCCAACTTCTAACTCGAGAAGTTGCAAAACATCCGGATAAAGCACGGGCTTATATTTCCACCTCGTTTGCCATTAAAATTTTCTTCCTCGCCAGCGTTATCATTCTAATGCTGCTCATAGCGCCGCACTTTTCCAAAATACCGGAAGCCAAAACGCTTATTCCTATCATAGCTATGCTTTTGATTTTTGACGGATTGAGAAATTTCGGTTTTGCCATAACACGAGCCCAAAATCGAATGGAACTTGAGACGCTTTTTACCGTTTTAACCGATATTTCCATCACTACTATTAGTTTTTTTGTGCTCTTTGCAAATCCTTCCGCCGAACGACTTGCTTGGGGCTATGCGGCGGGAAGCGGACTAGGGCTAGTGATGCTCGGTTTAGCGCTAAGAAATTGGTTCAAGAATTTAGCGGCTGATTTTGATAAAAAATTAGTGATTCCGATTATTTCTTCGGCCTGGCCGCTTGCCATTGTCGGTTTATTTAGTATTTTTACGATTGACATCGACACTATCATTATCGGCTGGTTTCTCAATGCTTCGGATTTGGGACTATACGGCGTCGCTCAGCGGCCGGTACAATTAATCTATGCGCTCCCCGCTCTTCTTGCAACCAGCCTCTTCCCCATTTTAAGCAAATTAATTCACAGCAAAGAAGTTGAACGAGTGCGCGCAATCAATGAACGTTCCTTTGCTATTTCTTTCGGCCTTGCCATTCCTTTGACGTTCGGCGGGATTGTTTTGGGAAAACAAATAATCTACGCACTTTTCGGAGCGGAATATCTCGGCGCCGTTCTTACATTCCAGCTTCTTCTATTCACTGTTATTCTGGTTTCCCCGGAAATACTTTTGGGGAACTTATTCTTTGCCTATGGATTTCGCAAAATATTTATTGTTGCTGCGGCGCTGGGGGCGGTAACAAACGTAGTTTTTGACTTTTTGTTTATTCCCCGTTACGGCATCGCCGGTTCCGTAGTTGCCACCATCCTCGCTCATATCGCCATCTTATGCTGTTATTGGTTTAAAATGCGGCAAATTCACAGTTTTAAAATTATTTTCCGCCTCTCGCGAATTATTCCGGCTTCACTTTTGATGATAGTGCTCACTTCCATTCTCAGCCGGTGGGGAATTAATGTTTTTTTGAATATCGGCATCTCGGCAACAACATACTTTTTCTTTCTTTATCTTTTTAAAGAACCACTGATTTCGGAAGTGAAAAAAGTTTGGAAAGCCGCCTAGCGCCGTTTTCGCCATTACTTTCTCTTTCCGCCAGTCAGAATTTTTTGGAAAATTTCCGAAAACCTTTTCTCCCAAGTGTGGTCGCGAATAGTCCTCTTGTGCCCCGCTTTCGCAATGCGCCCTCTCTCTTCATCGTGGTCCAAATAATATTTTATCTTTTCCGCCAATTCTTTTTTGGTGTTGAATACCACAATTTCTTTGTCGTATTCATAGTAATTGTACAAATCCTCGGCAGCTTGAGTTATTAAAAATCCGCCACAGGCTGGAATCTCAAAATTACGGCCTTTTATTTGGGGCTTAGCGACGGGAAAATTAAAATTGATTACGTTCCTTAAAATAATTGATGGCGGAAAAAAATGGAAAGTGTTGTTAATCCCGCGGCGCATAAATACTTTGGCTATTGTTTTAACAATGGTTTTAATGTCTTTGGCCGACGTGCTTACTTCGGCAAAATTCAAGTTTACTTTGCTGTTCGCAAAAATTTCCACCATTTTTTCCTGACTTGCGCGGCCATTGGGCCAACCCTGACCCCAACAATCGACGGGAATGCCCTCCCGGGAAAGAAAATCAGCCATTTCTCGCCGATTGCCGTGCGGCCGTCCCACAAAGGTAACTCCGTACTTTTCTCCTGGAACTGGGTGATAAATTGCCGGATTGGCAGCCCAAGCGGATTTAATGACGTTGCGATAACCGATTTTTCCATATTTTGGCAAGGCTTCTCGGTCAGTAGTAACCACCCAGTCAAAAAACGGCGCCCAATATCTGGAAAAATTTTCAAAACGCCATTGGTCATCGGAAAACCAATTGACAGTAATAGTGTTGGTTTGGGTGGTAATGGCTTTAATGGTTTGCGGAGTAATTTCGTTGGTAAATAAATTGCAGAACACAATATCCGGTTTTTCTTCTTTAACCATCATGAACAATTTATTGTTCATTTCTTTTTTGCCGACTTGCATCATCATTTCATCCACCGCAAAGTAAATGGCGTTCGCGCCGTACATTCTTGAAATGGAATCCCAAAAATTGACATGTTCGTAGGAATAACCTCGCCGGACATCGGCGTAATCATATTTAAATGCCGCGTATAGAATTTTCATCTATTCTTTGTCTTATTGATTAAACACACTGAATACCTCAAAATACTTTTCTGAAACGCGGGGCCAATTAAGGTTGCTGAGACATTTTTCTCTGGCGTTTCTGGACATTTCCGAACGCAAAATATTGTCCGACATCAGCTTATGAATCAAAGTAATGAATTTTTTGAGTTCGCCGCTTTGGGGTTTTACCAAAAATCCCTCTTTTCCGTCGCTAATCAACTCGCTATTGCCGCAACTATCCGATAAAACACATGGCAGGCCGGAAGCCATTGCTTCCACAATTACTGCCGCGCAGGGTTCATCTATGCTGGGAAAGAGAAATATATCAGAAGAGGCCATAATTTTGGAAACTTCTTCATGACTTGCAAATGGCATCCAATAAAAGTTTTTCAAATCTTTGGCAGACGAGATAAAATCTTGCTTATCTTTTCGTCCCACTAGAACAAAACTGGCCTCGGGAACATTTTCGGCCAGTTTTATGAATACGTCCGGTCTTTTTCTTTTAAACATAGCCCCGACGAAAAGAATAACCGGCCTATTCAAGGGTAAGCCGAAGGTTGTACCCAGAAAATTCCTATCTCTCTTATGGGGATTAAAAAACTCTGTATCGACTCCATTCAATATCTTGAAAATCGGCTTCGACGGAAAATGTTTTTTTACCGATTGGGCAACGCAGTCAGAAACCGCGATAACAAACGCGGCACGCCGGAATAATATCTTTCTAACCGGCCAAGTTTTGCCTACCCTCAAAACCGTGTGCCAAGCAATGACATATCTTGTTCGCGCAGGCTTAAACGGCAGGTACAATATCTCCTCCAAGACACCTATCCCCAGCATGTAATCCGGCTTAACCTTGCGCAAAACCAGAACTTTCTGCCAAAAAGTTTTGAGCTCCATAAAATCCACACGGCCGGACAAGCAGCGGAAAATATTATGATTAACGGTATCTATGGCATCAATTGGCTTGCCGAGCGGCGTTTTTAAAGACAAAATACTGATCATTTTTTTCTGGCTTTTATGGTCAATTGGTCTCCCCATCTCAACTGCTGAAAAATCGGGTCGGCAATAATATCCGCGGCGATTCCAAAAGGTAAGAAATATTTTTCATACTTTCTGCCGTCGCCGAAAATCCAATACGACAACCCGGCAACAAGGCCGCGAAACGTGTCGGAATAAAACACTTTTTTCACCTCAAACCCGCAGCTTTCCAATTTGATTTTAAGGCTTTTCTCGTTCCAAAAAAACAGGTGTCGCGGAATATCGAAACCGCCCCAATTTCTCTTGAAAACTTTCGCGGCCAGACTGGAAAAATTAGGCAGAACAATAATAATTTCGCCCCCGGGTTTCAATAATTTACGCGCTTCAGCCAGCATCTTGTCTGGATTTGGGAGGTGTTCAAATACATGATTAAAATTTATCACGTTGAAAAAATTTCTTGGTAGTTCATTGTGCTCCAAATCACCCGAATAAATTTTGCCAACATTGGCGCGAGTCGTTATATCAACCGCTAATCGACTTATATCTAAACCGTAAGTATCCCATCCCAACTCCTTTAAATAACCCAAATATTTTCCGGCGCCGCAGCCAACATCCAAAACTTTTCCTTGCCGAACATAAATTGGATAGAAACTCATTCGCAGGAAAAATGAGTAAAAAATCTTATGATATAAGTGCGGACGGCCGTATTTTAAAAAACCCGCCAAACAACACTTCTTAATAAATTTTTTCGCTCCTTCTAGCAAATTTAATTTCTCAGCCGGCTTTAGCTGATAAGCGTGATAATCAGCCGCATAATATTTCTCTTCAATTTCTTTAAAATCCGGCTGAGGGTCGAGGAAACCGGCTCCGCAGGTTTCGCACCTGAAAACCGAGAATGACTTGTTGTTATTTATTTTGGAAGAAAACAAAAAAAGAACCTGAAGAGAACCGCAGGCTTTGCAATTTATCATTTGGTTTTGTTTTTTAACACTTTATAATACCGGATCAAAAAAATCAAAACGCGGTACAGTTTTCTATAAACAGTCGGCGACCCCGAAAGACTCATTAAAAAATAGACGAGTGATCGGATATTTTTGTGTAAAATAAAAGATGTCCAAAATAATTTTCGAGACGCGGCAGTATCGAAAGACGCCGTAAGGGTTCCTTCCCAAAAATAGAGATAGGACAACGCCGGCGGACCGTAACTTCTGTAAAATTCAAAATTTCTTGCTTTAAATCTAGAAAAGTTTTTCAAAAGTTTTTGAGAATCAGTGGATAAATTGCGGGAACCATCCAGATATATATCGGAGTGGAAGTTATAAACATAAAGCGGCTTATTCAAAAAAATAATATTGCAGACTGCGGCCGCGCGAAAACCAAAATCGCTGTCCTCAGAATTTTCCAACAGTTCGTCGTAAAATATTTTTCTTTGGGTGAAAACGGATTTTTTCAAAGCAATTCCTCCGCCGAGGCCAATCATCCATTTAGGCCTCGCCTCGCTTTTAAAATACGACTCTTGGCCGAATTCATCCCTCAAAATAAACCCGGGGATAATAATTTCGACAGCTGGCTGTTCTGAAAAAACTTTCTTCGCTTCCGACAAGTATTCCGGCCGCAACTCGTCATCGCTGTCCAAAAACACGATTATTTCTCCGCGCGCTTTGTTGACGCCATGATTTCTGGCCGCAGACACTCCCGCATTATCTTGGTGGAAATATCTGATGTTATTTTGCCGGGCTTCAAAATCGCTGACTGCATTTTTCGTGTCGTCCGAAGAACCGTCATCCACGACAACTACTTCAAAATCTTTCTCGGTTTGGGAAAGAGCGCTGGGCAATGATTTTTCGCGCAGCGCCCGGGCTCGGTTATAAGCGGGTATGATTATGGTTGCAAACATGGCTTTTTATAATTTCATTTTTGATATTTTCGTTTTTCGCCTGAACTTATCCAGAAAAAATCTCCTGAGCTTATAGGCGGGAAAGAAAATTTTCCGTAAAAACGGCCAAAGGGCATCTAAGTATTCAAGATAATTCTTGATATAAGCCCGGAAGAAAAACGGGTAGTCGCGGCGATATTTGCGGATTAAAGCCAAACTGAATTTTATGACTTCCGCGCGCTTCAAGTGGCCGATATTGGTGTCTCCAACAATGGATTCGATGGAGTATTCGGGCAGATTATACATCTTGCCGATTTTTCCAAGACGCATCCACAAATCATAATCCTCGGCTTGTTTCAGTTTCTCGTCGTACCCGCCGACTAAAAGAACGGCGGACCTGCGATAAACCACGGCCGGGTGAAGAAACGGGCAACCAAAGAGCATGGCCTTTCGAATTTCCATATCAGTGCGCGGCTTTAAACTGCTGATTTGCAAGCCCCTACTTTTTAAAATAGCGGTATTGCCGGTGCCGACAATAACGTATTCCGGATTACTTTCCAAAAATTCCACTTGTTTTCTCAATTTTGCGGGGTCAATCCAGGCGTCATCATCGTCGATGCGCGCGATATACTTCCCCTTTGCCTCTTTGAGGCCGCGATTGAGAGTTTTTTGGATTTTCAAATTAACTTCGTTTTTGAAATATTTAATCCGCGGGTCTTTCTTTTGGTATTTTAAAACAATCTCTTCGGTTTTATCGGCTGAACAGTCGTTCACAATGATAAATTCAAAATTTCCGTATGTTTGATTCAAAACGCTTTCAATGGACCGCGGCAGCAAATCCGCGCGGCTGTATGTTGGCATTATTATTGAGACGAACGGTGTTTTATTCATATGTGTGCGGCGTTTTTTCGCCGACAAGCACGACTATTGACGCCTTCCCCGCTTCCATGGGCTTCACGCTGAAATCAAGTTCAATCGGCTGAGTGGAAACGTTGATTTTATCGGTTAAATTTTTATGAAGTTTTTTCCGCAACTTGAATATATCCAATTTCTTCGCGATATTGATAATTTTCTTTATCCGGGACATTTTTCCCTTTAGCATGCCCTGGCCGAACACTCCTTTTACCGAAAAAAAACGGCTGGTTAGCGAGATGAACTCCCTTTGGTCCAATTCTTTAATATGGTCTTTTTGCGTTCCGGCAATTTCTTGTATTTCCCAAACCTCCCGGTCCGGAGTGCAAATTATCAATAACCCGCCCGGCTTCAGGATGCGCTTCAACTCTTTAAAAAAACCAACTTGGTCTTCTTCGGAAAAATGCTCAATCGTGTGAAAGCTTATCAAGGCATCGAAATAATCGTCTGCAAATTCCGTGCGCCGCGCGTCTCCCAAAATAAACCTTAGGTTGACTCTTCCGAATTTTTCCCGCGCCCGTTCAATAAGCGGTTCGTCAGAATCAAGTCCAAAAACATCGGCCTGCGGAAACGCTCGCGCGATCTGCGCCGTTCCAGCGCCGTCTCCGCTTGCAATATCTATCACCTTGCCGATTTTGCCCTGCTTGGCGAGCAATTCTGCCGCAAATAAATACAACTTCTCCCGCTCTTTTAATCCTTCCCAATTGATAGGCATATTAATTAAACTTATTTTCCGTTTTGACTGTTTGAACAGACATCCAGCCGGCCGGGTAACGGTCGGCGTCTCGCGGCTTCCGATTGAACCATCGCTCGGGAGCGAAAACTATTTTCTCGGGATTTTCGCAAAGCCAAGCTCCCCACCAACCAAAGGTACTATTGGCAATAATATGGTGTTCGCACCGGCTCATTAGATATAAATCTTCATAATTTCTTTCCGGACCGTTAAAATCCATAAAAATCATCTGGTAAGAAAATTTAAAATTTTCCTTTGCCCAAGAGATGTCATCGGAGAAAACAAAGAAAGTCGGGTTTGAAACCATTGCCGCGACTCGGCTGATTGCGGCTTTATAGTACGCCAGCCCGACGGTCGCATAAATTTGCCGCGCCTTCTTGTCGGCCAGATAATCGGCTCGCCTGATATGAACGGAAACCGAGTTGGCCGCTTCTATCATTTTTTGCGCCTCCAAACTTGGTTTGCTTAACGGTTCTTTCAGACGATATTCGCGGCGGATAATTGATTCCGCATCTTTAAAATATTTCTCGTTTTGCCAGTATCCTTCCATATAAGCGTCGCCTCGATGATTCAAGACAGAAAAATCAAATTTATCTTTCGGTTCCCTAAGATAATTTGGATTTTCTCCAAGAATTCCGTAATTTCCTAAACGCCGAACAACCTTTCCCAAAATACCGGGATGGATTTTGCCCTTCACTGCTTCAATTTCAACCGGCAATGCCGCGGGGGCCGTAATCAGAAAACGATTAAGACCGTAGGCGTGGAGCGCATAATCATCAAATCCCGTAAGGTCAAGTTTGAATTCCGCGCCGCAAACATTCGCCAACCGCCGGCCGGCCGCGTACTGAAAAAGTTGATTGCCCAAACCGCCAATTATTTTCGCTATAACCATTTCTTGTAAAGACGCCTAAGCTTATCATAATATTCAGCCCCGATAATCTTTTTTAAGGATGTTCTTAAATTTGTTTTTAAGCTCCCTTTTTGCGTGTGAAATGCAACATTTGGAGGAATGAAACCGATTTCTTTGGAATCTATATTCAGGTCTTTGAGCCACGCAGCGAAACAACTTCCCGGCACAGAACGATATTGTGAGTTTGAACTACCAGTTGTTCGTAATGTCTAATGTGGTTGTGGTTATTGCTATACCTACTTTTCTAATAACCGTTCCCGGCGTTGTGCTTATTATCCCCGATGAATTACCGAGATAGTATTGTTTTCCAGTGATGAGATTTGTAGAAATATTTTGAGCAAGCCCACCAATAATTACATCGCCAACACTATTGGCTGATGTAGTGGTAGCGGCAAATCCTATAAATCCATCCGAGTAACCATTATTGGCCGCACTTGCCATATAAACCTGTCCAGCAACTCTGTTACCGCCAGAAATCATCGTCTGTCCCACACCACTGTTGTACAAATAAGTGACTTCTTGAGCTGAAAGAGCCTTGCTCCAAATCCCAAACTCGTCTAAAGATGCAGTAAGTTTGTATAGTGAGGTTCCTTGCTGTGCGCCAATAACACCAGGAACAGCATTTGATGTAGGAACTGACCCTGTAGCAGTATTAGTCAAAGATCCATCTTTATAGTAAGAAACCGTAGTACCAGAGAGTGTTACTACAATATGATGCCAATTACCGTCGTTAATAGTCCCTGTCTGCTGAGTCCATACACCTCCGCTCATAAAAGCAATCTGTCCAGGGGCTGTTCCAGGCCCTAAAAAAGTTCCGATACCATAGCCCGGTGCGCCTCCTGACTCGTGGCTAAAAACAAACTGAAGTGCAGCAGAAGATGTTTTAATCCAAAAAGCAATAGATAAATTACCAGTTATATTCAGATTAGAACCGCTACCTATGTCTATGTCTTGCGAACCAGCGAAATTGGCCCCTTTATTCACTTTCCCGTTTGCAAAATCATAAGTCAATGAGCCAGCATCCGTCCCATTATTAGAATCAAAGAAGTCGGTCGAATCGCCGTCCATTTTCCAATAGGAAATGAGACCAGTCGTAAGTGTATGATTTGTATCAACTTGAAATGATAACGAACTTCCATCGCTCACATACACTGCTCTGCCCGCATTTACATCTTCTCCAAAAGTAAATGGAGCGGTTAAACTGCTCGGATTTAATGATGCTGGCGCGGAACTTTGCCATACCGAACCGTTTGACGTAAGCACATTACCATTTGCTCCCGGAGCTATTGTCGTAAATGAATTGGTTGAGGAGGCAACGACCACGCCGTTAGTATACGTCGAAGCTCCCGTGCCGCCGGAATTAACTCCAATCGGAGTTCCTGCTGTAATATATCCGGAAGCTGAGAAGTTGGTGCCTGATGCATTCGTAAATGCCAAAGAAGTAACGCTCAAAGAAGTTCCCGTAGCGTTAGTGAATGTAAGTCCCTGCAAAGAACTTTTCACGTTAACTGCAAAAAGTGCCGTAGAGTTGTTGTATGTAAAGTCAGAAAATCCTGTAATAGTGCCTGCGTCTGACCATACTGCAATAAATGTCGATGTACTATTCCCCCAAACAGGGGCTGCAAATGAATTCGACGCCCCAGAAAACAGCGACACAGCTATAACGGCAACCACAAATAAAAACCTTGTTTTATTAGTCATAACCGAACATTAACACGGTCTTCGTGATCGGGCAATTGAAACTGTAGAAAACCTCGCCCGAAATCACGGATGTCATATTTCCATTGTATTCCTACAAGAATGACTAGGGGCGTGCCGGAATCCAGAGAATATGCTTAATTTTTCCCCCATATAAATGCGCGTAGCCTAATTCGAGTACCGCCTGCTGCCTATATAATTTATCAATCATCAGCTGGCGGGTCAACTGACTTTCTTCGCCCAGAGTAACAATTGCGCTGAAACGGCGGCTCGCAACATCCCGGTTAAGGGAAAAGTAAATGTCTCTTTTCAAATTTCCGAATGCGCCGTTTTCAGAAATAGCTTCGAAACTACTCGCTTCAAGGAGCGATTTATGGCCTGTGGATGCGAGTATGGCATCAAGGCGCTCGGTTAAAATATCTCCGGGAAATTTTCGCAGGGCAACAATAAGGGCGCTGGCCGCTTGTTTATCTTCCGGACTTGGCCCGGTTAAAATCCTAATTCCCGAAAAAACCGTCAGTTGAATCACGAGGTAAACAATGGCAAAGGCAACAATTAATGAATCCGCTTTGAGGCAATTGAAGCCGAACTTTTCAATAAGCGCCTCTATCGAAAAAGGAATTAAAAGAATACTAGCATATAAAAGCGGTATGAAAGAAGTTATACCGGCGCCTTCGTTTTGACCAAGCTTGACGAACAACAATAGATTTGCTAACCACCAAATCCCGGTTATAAAAATTTCCGAGCCAATCTTGGTACGACGCCTGGTAAAATTAAACCATATTGCGAATCCGGCTGCCGCCACAATCCCTCCGTACTGAAGCATTAAAACCTTCATTAAATCCCAGAGATGTGCGAAGCTTGCAATGTCCCGGCCATAAATTTGATTACTAAACAGAAATACGTTATCAAAAAAATAGGGGGTTTCTGATATAATCCAAAGAGCAAAACCGGAGCCAGCCAAAAAAATTCCAGCTTCGGCCAATAGATTCCAGTGGAAAGATCGTGTTTTCAAAAATCTTAATAGAACTGCTCCTCCAACTACACAGACAGCTGCCAAGCCCGCTTGTTTCGTAAAAAAGGCGGCTAAAGCCGCAAAAACGGCAATAAGCAAAAAACATATTTTCTTTCTGCTTTGTTCTTCTTTAATGTATTTAATGGAAAATAAAACGTTCAAAAGAGACAAAAACAGCATAAGGCTGTCTGTTCTGCCAAAAAGCAAAAAAACCGTCGCGGGAATAAATGCCATTAATCCACCCAACACCACTAAAGAAGTATTTTTATGCGGCAACCGTTTAAGTATCAAGACCGCCATCAACCAGGTGCCCAAGGCTCCCAAAAGGGCAACGGAACGATTCGCCAAAAGCGGACTGCCCAGAAATCCCGTGACAGCGGAAGATAGTATATAAAAAAACGGCGGGTAAACTGCGAAAATGTACGGGGATTTATCGGGCGGACCGTAAAGCGCTTCGCCGGAATGAATCCTTTGGGTAAAAATTACATTTTCGTTTTCGGACAGTTCCCACGCGCTCGGATAAGACATCAAATTCAGCTCGTAGCGAATTAAAAAAAACAGAAGAATTAATCCGGCGGCCCCAAGAATAAAAAAAACATATTTTGCCTCAATCCGCTTCAACAAAAAATACAAAAACAGGGCTGCGCCAAAAATCAATAAAAATTTAATTATAAAAATCATAGCTGTTTTTTCCGCTGTTCTATGAAAAAATCGACCAGATCTTTGCCTATTTTAATGGAATTGCCGGTTCCTCGATCAAGCGGATAAATATGCGAGGCGCTGCCAATATAAAGATTGGAAATTTCTTTGAAATTTTTGGGCGGCATGTTGTTCTTATAATCCTTGAAAAACGACGGTGCGGCCCCGACACTGCGATGGAGTGAGCTAGCCTCGATTTCATTGGATCGCAGATCAGGAAAAATTTTTTTTAGATGTTTCAAAAACTCTTCGGTAATTTCTTCATCGGATAACTGCCAAAGCCGCTCTTTGTCCCGCTCCAAGTAACGGCTCAAATATACAAGGTGACGTCCGCCAAACCGCTCGGTTCCGCTTAAATGACTGAATTCTATAATAACCGTGAAAGGGATATTTTTATCGCCTACATTTATCCAAAAATACGGCGATAGACTGCGTTTTGCAAAAAAAGCCAAACAAACAACGTCTACCATCTTATAAAGGCCGAGTCGTTTCTTCGCGCTATCAGGAAAATTAGCCGCGACCGCAAGCAAATTCGGCAACGGAATATAGGAAAAAACCGGTTCGTCGACTCCGACTTCAAAATTTTTCTTCGCCGTCTTTATTCCGACGATTCGGCTATCTTGATAAATAATTTCCTTAACTGGATTTTCAAGCCAAACTTCCCCGTTCCGCCTCAACTTTGCATCAATACTTTCAAAGAGATATTTATAGGTATTTGTTATAAACCCGAATGTCGGTCCGAAGTTAAACGAATGTTTTGAAGCCATATGCTGGTTTAATCTTGTGACAATCCAATCTGCAGAGAGTGAATATTTATCATTCTGGAATTTCATGTCCAAAAGCGGATCCCAAAGAATGTCGTACAATCTTGGCGAGAATGTCTTTTTTAGCCAGTCAATCGCCAGCATACCTTCGCCGTCACCTGTTTTTTTAAACGTAAGTTTTAAAAACGCTTTTATAAAATCTATTTTATCTCTGAGAGTAAAAAAATTGGAAAGTAAAATGGAAACAGGGTTGTCGATTGAATGAAGCTGTCCTCCGGACCAAAGAGCATTTTTCACCGAACGCCAGCGGATCTGCGGTACAATCCTGTTTTCGTCGAAAAAATCGCTGATATTTTTTTCATCGCTCCAATAAACAAAATGATAATATTTTTCGATCTCAAAATCGCCGAGTTTTTTGACTTTGGCCAATCCGCCGAGCGAGCCACTTGATTCAATAATTATTACTTGATATCCATTCTTAATAAGTTCGCAAGCGGCGGCGAGTCCCATTACCCCTCCGCTGATGACATATGCTGATTTTTTTTTCATAATTCAAGCCCTAAATCGTTTTTGCCAGGCTACCGTCTTTATGATTCCTGAATTCAGTGGCGTGGTTATGCGACAGCCCAGTTTAACGATTTTTTTAATGTCCGCTCTCCAGACTTGGCCATCGGATGATCTTAATCGGCCAGTGAAACTTATTTGCGGCCTCAATCCCATAGCAGAACCAACCGTCTTGGCAATTTCTAGCGTTGAATAAAGTTTGCCCGAACCCAAATTGTAAACACTGCCGTCATAATTTCCTCGCTCGGCCACCCGAATTATGTTTTTGATTTGATCGTCAATAAAAACTAAATCGCGCGCTTGCTTGCCGTCTCCGATGATCTCCAAATCTTCAGGATTTTTAGAAAGCTTTTCTATGAAATCAAAAATGATTTGCCGTTTATGGCCTGGTCCATAAGTTGAAAAAAGACGCAAAGAAAGGGCGGGTATCCCGTACTGTCTGGCGTATACGGAAACGTATCGTTCTCCGGTTAGTTTAGATACTCCGTATGGCGAAATCGGTAACGGCACCGAGATATCTTCCGATAGTTTCTTATCCCGACAGTTTCCGTACACTGCCACCGAAGAAGCGAAAACAAATCGCGGCCGGGATTTTAATCCTCTTAGTATTTCAAGAATTTTAAGAGTAGAAACGGCGTTTGTTTTGAAATCAATAATTGGTTTTTGAACAGAACAGTACGGATCGGCATTGCCGGCAAAATGAAAAATATAATCAAAATGGCTGTTCTTAAGAAACTTTAAAAACTTACTTGAACGGACATCGGCACGGATAAAACGGGTTTTCTTCGGCAACTGTCCTTGCCAATTATTTCTCCCAACAACCACTACCTGATTTATTTTTGCTAACTCTTTTACAAGATTACTGCCTATAAAACCAGTCCCGCCAGTCACCAAGACTTTTCTATTCCCTGAGACCATAATTACAATCCTAATTTAACGGAACCGCTGAGTCAAACCAAGAACGTTTAATTTTGTGAAGCGCGGCCAAACATTTAAATCCGGCTCCAAAAAGATGGGCAACTTTTGACTGACCATGAATCCGTGAGGTGAAAGTGACCGGGATTTCTTTTACTTTGCCGCCACTTGCCTTGTAAGCCAAAAAACTTTCCTGAATGAAAAAATCTGGGTGACCAAAAAAAGTTATCTGCCCTTTAATTTTTTTAAAAACATCTCTACGAATCCCCCGGAGGGCAAAACTTGGATCTTTTATTGAAATTCCCAGATACCAGCCCGAGATCAAATTAATAATCCTGCTGCCAACACGCTTAAGCCAAAAAACATTGCTCGAACCTCCTTTTATATAGCGAGAACCAAGCACAAAATGGACCCCTGACTCAAGTTCAAAAATGATTTGCTTTATAGCCGAAAGACCGACTAAAAAATCCGCTTCCATTGTAATGATGAAATTTCCATTTGCCTTGCTCATCCCCTGAAAATAAGCCGACCCGAGACCTTGCTTTGCTGGACGCTTAATCAAGCGGATTGCCGGATTTTTCCTCGCTTCGGCGGAAATTAATTCGCCGGTCCCGTCAGGGCTGGAATCATCAACAAAAATAATTTCATAATCTTTCAGACCGAGTTTTTGTATCTCTGAAAGTAGAGGTTTTATATTGTCTTTCTCATTATACGTTGGGATGATAAGCGAGATTAGCATGTTTCCTATTCTAACTCAATCTGCATTCTCTCACCAACAGGCATTATCATAATCATGATAAATTGCTGTCTTTCTACTATTAGGTAAATATTTCTTGTAATGTCGGCCATCCTACTTTTTATAGTCTGGCGTTAGTATATAATGTTGTGTATCGTAATCTATATGCAACGTTTATCAAAAATCCTAATTGTCCTGGCAGCGGCGGCGCTGCCTTTTAAATACGGTCCAATCTATGCATGGCCATTCGTATTCCTCATCCTTGCCGCCGCCGCGTTTAAATTAGTCTCGATAACCGCAAACAAGACGGAAAACGAGCCGAGGGAATTTTTTTTTGGGACTAAAGTACTATCTTTTTTCTTTCTTTTTCTGGCTATCGGCTCAGTAAATAATTGGCTAATATACGGCATAAGTTATACCACTCTGAAAGCGATTATTATAGATTTCTTGCTCTTGGGAATCTACGCAATCGGTTTTCTCTTGGTTTTATCTTATGGCGCCGATCCAAAATTTCGAAAAAGCGTTCTTGCTGGGTTTCTGGCGCCATTAGTTTTTACGCCATTTGTGTTTATGCCAGATTTGGCGAAGAAACTCAATTTTGTGTCAGGGACAAATATGTTTGAGGGTCTCCAGAAAGGAGAGCCAACCTCCTTCGCCAGCATTGTGCTTATACCATTCATAATACTTACTGTATCCTTTATGAGAGAGACTGACTGGAAACGAAAATTATTCTATCTTTTTGGTATTACTCTTACTTCTTCGCTTATCCTTTGGAGCGGCGTGCGAATCTCCTGGTTTGCGGCCTGTTTCTCGGCGTTACTTATCCTTATTTTTGAACTCAAGCGCAAAAAAACTTATCGATTAAAGTTCGCTGCCACAACATTTTCCTTGCTCGCCGCAGCCGCTCTTGTTTCTTTTATTGTCCTTTCCCATGACGCTCAAATATCAATCTTGAATCGGGTTTTTCCCCAAGTTACCGAATACACTTATAGTGAAGAAATTATCAAAAGCACTTCTCTCCCAAAGGCTCTTAATAAAATTATCCAAAATCCTAAACCTTACCTGCTATACCAACATCGCGACTCCATCTGGCCGCAAGCAACAAGATTGCTTGTGCAAAATCCCTTCGGTCTCGGTCTTAATTACCATGTTTCCTCTCGCGCCATCTTGCAGGACGGCCAAATTACCAAGGCTCATAATCTTTTCCTTGAAGTCGGTCTTCAGGGCGGTATTGGCGCCCTTATTATTTACTCATTTTTTATTTGGAAGCTTGTTTCTTGCATAATGAACGCGCGGAAAAAAAACGAAGAATGGCTTATTCTTAGCGTTGCATTCTCGAGTTTGTTTATTATTGCCTTTGTAAACGGCGTTTTTTTAATAAACGATATTTTTATCGCCGCATTAATATTATCATTAGAACAGATTATCCCTGTTTCGGGTAATGGCGGAGGACAAAGAAATCTTCCTAAAGTTTTTTTAGATACCAATCAATCTTCCGTCTGATGTGGCTTGTTCAAAGTGGCGTACAAATATCCGCACTTGTCGCCGGTATATTCCGTTTTTACATCAAATCCCTGCGCCTTGAGTTTTTCTTCAATCGGCTCCGGTAAACGATGAAATTCCATTGCTATATTTTTGAATTTCCGTAAATCTTTCGTGTTTCTGAAAATTTTGAATTCTCCTCCTTCAATATCCATCTTCAGAAAATCCGCGCCGGAAACGTCGTCAAGGGAAGAAACATATTTCTGATTCACTTCAGCTTCAACTCTGTTGGCAAGCAAATTAAGCCGACTGAAAAGGACCCTCCTTTCGTCGGCTTCATAACCAATCGCCGTCGCGCCCTTCTTCAAGGCATAAACGAGGTATTCTCCGATGCCCGAGCCGATATCCAAAACGGCGTCGCCCGATTTCAATTTATAGCATTTGTTATATCTATCCTCGATAAAAATTTCCTGAAATGAACCGAAGCCCTGTTCTCCGGCGTTTTTCCTGCCGTCCTGCATCAGGAAAAAAGAAATACCGTTCCGCAGGCGGAATAAGATTACTTTGTGCGGCTTGAGCAATTTGAATCTGTCCAAAACCCACAAAGGCCAGTCTTTAAAAACCAACACGCCCCGAATCAGAAGATTCAATTTTCTCATCATTACGGCTTAAAACTTGAAATCCTTTTTATACCACTCGGCGTAATCTCGAACCGATTTTTCGGTCGTAAACCTGGGCCTCCAGCCTGTTTTTTTGAGTTTGGAAACGTCGGAAACGGCGTGCCGCGTGTCGGTTCGCCTAAAGCCTCCGATAACTATGGGCGAAGTTGAACCGGTTATTTTCTTGACCGTCTTCGCGAAATCGAGAATGCCGTACGCCCTGCCGCCCCCGACATTGAAAATTTCGAAATTTGTTTTTTTGTTTTTCAGAACGAGAAGGTTGGCCGAAACCACATCCTCAATATTGACGAAATCGCGCGTCTGCTTGCCGTCTTCATAAACTGTAATCGGCTTTTTCGCCAGCGCCTGCGTTACGAATATGCGCAATGCTCCGGAATAAAGATTGCGCGGCGATTGTCTCGGTCCCTGAACGATTGAGTAACGAATAAGTGTAGTTGGTATATCGTAAGTCTTGCCGAAACGGAGCGCCAGTCGTTCAATGGCTTCTTTCGAAAGGCCGTAGGAATTGGTCGGCGTCAGCTGTTGGTCTTCTCGAAAAGGACAGAACTTCGCCGGCTGGCCATGGCGGCAAAGAATGTCGAATTTTTTTGATTTGAATTGTTTTTCCGTGCGCAATTCCGGAAAAAAGAACTTTTTATCATGTTTGCACCGATACATCCCGTCGCCGTAAGTGAACTGCGTGCTCGCGAGGATTACTTTTTTAACAGGCAATTTTTTTTCGACAATCAGTTCGTAAAGAATGGCTGAACTTACCGTGTTGGTATGGAAAAATTTGCTGAAATCCGGCCTCTGGTCCTGATAAGCCGCGAGATGGTAAACGTACGAAACTCCTTTTAATGCCTTGAGCCAATCCTCTTTTTTTCGAACGTCGCCCCTGATTAACTTGAACCCCTTATTTAAAACGTAATTGGGCCAGCGCCCGTCGTGAACCGGCGGCTCAAGATTGTCCAAAATGACGATTAAATATCCTTTTTTTGAAAGCGCGTCGGCCGTGTGCGAACCAATGAAACCTGCACCGCCAGTAATGAGAATTTTTTCCTTTTTGGCCATATTATTCCGTATAGAATAGCATCTTGTGTTTCAGTTGCCAAAAGAATTTTACTAAGCCTGAAATCAATTTACCTGGGATAACTTTCACGAACAAGATTATGAACGGATAAAATGCAATCCTCCAGCTACCTTTGAGCGCGTCTTTTAAAACAACGATGGCTTCTTTTTTCTCTTCGAGCAAAAGATGGGCTACGGCAAGTTTGGTTTTCAAAAGTCGAAAAATTTTATCTTCGCCGTATTTTTTCCTTTCGTCCCCGGACATTCTCGAAAAAAGCGCTTCAAAACTTCTCAGATTCATTTTTTTCATCTTTACCTGATTATGGAAACCAGACAGGCTTTTTTTGCTTATTCGATTGTAATGAAGCGGTTTGTCAACAAATCCGAATTTAACGCCGCGATAAGCCAGACGCCGCCAAAGGTCCCAGTCTTCCGCGTCACGGAAATCAGGGTTAAATCCGTTTTCGAAAGCAAAAACTTCCCGCCGTATCATTACCGAGCCTGGATTTATGAACTGGTGCCGCAGAAGGTCGCGGAAAATGTCTCCGTCCGGCATAGGCCGGTCGTATTCGTACATTTTTTCAGGCGCGTCGTCATAAAAACTCAAAACGCGGCAGTAAGCGACCCCATAATCATGATTGATTTCGAGGAAATTCACTTCCTCTTCTACTTTCTCCAAGGCGTCGATATCGTCCGTGTCAAGAAACGTTATGTAATCTCCATGCGACAATTCGAATGCTTTGTTTCTGGCTCTTGAAATCCCCCCGTTGGGTTGTTCGAAATAAACGACTCTTTTGTCGCTCAAATAAGGCTTTACCGCTTCCGCCGTGCCATCGACGGAGCCGTCGTTAATAATTATTACTTCTATGCTGGGATAGGTTTGGCCAAGGGCGGAATCCACAGCCACTTTCACGTATTTTTCCGCGTTATATGCCGGGATTATGATTGAAACAAGAGATTTCATGTTGTGTACAGACTACAGCTTACTGACTACAGCTGACAGTCGTAGCTAGAGAAGCTTTTTTATTAACGAGTTAATTTTCGATGCCAATATATTAGCCGACTTATAAAGATAATCAAATTCCTCCTGATTAATAAAGTTTTGGTCAATTGTGATATACAATGCCGTTACGACTTCCTCCAACGAGGTTATACTTATCCGCAGGAATCTAACGAATTCCTTATCCGATTTTCTATCAGCACCTTCAGCTATATTCAAAGTCACTGAAACAGCAGCTCGACGAATTTGCGAAGTTAGTCCGAATTGTTCTTCTTTCGGAAACTTGCTGGACAAAATATAAATCTCACTGGTAAATTTTCTGGCGAGTTTCCATGTTTCTAAATTTTCAAACCTGAAATACATGTTAGCAGTAGTCAGTAGTCTGTAAGCCGTAGTCCAATCCTTTCAAATATCTCTCTGAACCTTTTTTCATAAGTGTGGTCTTTTATGGTCCGTTCGTAGCCGGCAAGCGCGATTTTTTTACGTTCGTCTTCATTGGCTAGATAATATTTCACCATTTCTGGAATTTCCTTTTCATCGCGGTAAACCGCTATTTCTTTCCCGATTTCGTAATAACGTTCCAATCCCTTGGCATATCCAGCCAGAAGAAAGCCGCCACAAGCCGGTATCTCGAATACACGACCCTTTATTTGTGAAATTTTCCGGCCGACGAACCACGAACGGAAATTCCTCGGGAAGCGCCAGAAATCAGGAACTATTTTTTCGACACTCCTCCTGAAAAAAATTTTGCCTAACGATTTGAGCGAATAATCCATATTCGGCTGGTTGAGTCCAAGATTTATTTTGCTCTGCCCGAAAAGTTTTATCATTTCCTCTTCGGAAATTCTTCCTCCGCCCCCGCCTGCTAGCGCCTTTGGCGCAAGCCAATGGCGGGCAGGCCAGCCGGCTCCGAACACGGAAACGCTGATTCCTGACTTTCTTAGCGCATCGACGACTCTCTGTCGCGCCTTGTTCCACGAACCGACCAAGCTTACATCGGCTGACGGACTACTGACTACTGCTGACTGCTTACTGCTTGCTGTAGTCTGCCCATCTGTAGTCTGTAGTCCGTAAGCCGTCGGCTTGTATAATGCCGTATTCGCCGCCCAGCAGGATTTTATGACGTTTTTTAGTCCGAGTTTCCGGTACCACTCGAGTGGCTCGTCATAAACCGTTACGACCCAGTCGAAATACGGCGTCCAATGGTGGGAATAGCTCCAGAATCTCCAGGTATCGTCCGGAAACCAGGCCAGTGTTTTCGTCTGCGTCTCGCGCCTTATTTTCGAAAGCGTTTCTTTGCTTACTTCATCGGTCAGCATAAACACGAAAAGCAAATCCGGCTGCCATGATTTTACGGCTTCAAAAAGTTCTTCATTGAATTTCTTTTTGCCAACTTCGAGAATCCTGTCGAATGGAAAATATTTAATTTCAACGCCCGGCAAATCTTTCAAGCTCAAATAAAAATTATTATGCTCGAAACTTAGCCCGTAGCTTTTCTTGTAAAAAGAATATTGTATTCCGGTATAAAGTATTTTCATGATTACTTGTTTCCTAAAGCTATTTCTATAAACCCTCTGGCGTAAGCATCCCAGCTTACGTTTTCCTTGACGAATCTTTGCCCGTTTGACGTTATCTTCCCATAAAAACTGCTATCTTTCATCAAAATTTCCACTTTTTCTGCAAGTTGATTTGGATTTAAGGGTTCAAAGAAGAGGGCGTTTTCGCCGTCTTTGAGAACTTCGGCGTCGCTTGAACCGCTGCAAACGACAAGCGGCAAGCCGGCGCTCATGGCTTCAAACGGCGCTATTCCCCAAATCTTAATGTGTGTCGCATATATATAAACATCGCTTTGCCGGTAAACATCCATAAAATCTTTCTCGGCAACACCCTCAAACCTGGCGTCTATATAATTTTTGATGCCGGAATTTTCTATAAAGCTTTCGAATTCCTCGCGGTAAATTTTGTCCGCCCAAAAATCCTGACAGACAAGCAATGTGCGCGCGTCATATCCTTTTTTCCGCAAAATTGCAGTAGCGCTGATGACATCTTCGAATCTTCTGTAGCGCCCAAGAGAGCCGACGCTTAAAAGGGCGATTTTTTTGGAGTCCGGCTTGCTTTTTACGGGCCTGTAAAAAGATTCGAAATCAACCCCGCCCCTTAAAATTCTGGTATTCAATCCCAATTCTTTTTCCGCAATCTCTTTATTTCTGTTGTCAATCACAACAGCGATATCCGCTTTTTTGAAAAATCTCCTTTCTATTTTTTCCTGAACAGCGTAAAAAATTTTGCTTGAAATATTTCTGATAAACCCCTTTTTGGGATTAAAATCGAACGGCGAATCGTGCATTGTCCAAATAAATTTTGCTTTTGGATTCCTCTTTTTATACAGCGCTCCCACTCTGTAGGAAAAATCCGTATGACAATTGACGATATCAAAGTCGTTTTCCATCGCATCGGCTATTCTCCTGGCGTTCAGCGCCGCCAATTTGTATAGCCTCAAGCTTCCCAATATCTTTCCGAATGTGGTCTTTGAGCCGAATACTGAAGAAAAGGGAATGTCGCCTTTGATTTCCCTGATATCAAGGCCCCTGGAAAGAACAGGGAAACAATTCGGATTATAATCCGCGGTGAATATTACAACCGCATTGCCCTGCTTTTTGAGCGATTGGGCGAAAGAAAACAAAAGCCGGGAAGCGCCAGCTTCGGTCGCAAGATTAAATAATACGATAGCTATTTTCATTTAAGAGCGCACATTGGCCTCCTCGGCTAATGCGCCTTAGTATAGCTTGCCGGGCGGAAAAAAGTGAAGGATTTCAATCGGGTAAATTATTTGCGGCCCGGCTTAAACTCAAAATACAATTAATTTTTGTATATGCCTATATAAATGCCGTTGGATGCGGGGAACGGATAACCGTAGCGCGAATCCTTCACCTCCTCATATTTTGCTTCGCGCCATTCGTTGTCCTTGGATAAGCGCTTCATAAAATACACAGGAATGCCCAATTTATCCTCGGCTACTAACTTATCCAAATTGGGGTTATAGCCCATCGGCATAGACATATATAATATTCCGCCCGGCGCAAGAAGTTTCTTTTGCACTTCAACCGCTCTTGGGATTTTAGTGGGGTCCTTTTCTTCCGGAAAGTCATATCCTATGTGTTCCATCGTTCCCATGCTGACAATTCTTTTATAGAGCTTATTTGGGGCGAATCCGATTATATCTTCATTCCTCACGCCAGGGCCCATTTCATATTTGTCGACTATATCATGACCTATGGGATAATACTGCCTGAGAACATTTCCTATTTCGAGCACGCTACTTGGGTCAACGTCTTTTACCAAATCAATGACGATGGGTACCTCGGCGGACCGTTCATTGCGCCATGTAAAATTTTTCTTGCTGTAGAGATAATTATATTTCTTTCCCTGGAATGTGAATGAAGGAATCCGCCGCGCGCGGAAATTGCTGTGAATGTGATGCATAAGTGTCCAATAGGGACGTTGGAAAAAATAAAGTTTTATTTTGTAAAAAACAGTTGATAAGAACCCTTTGACTCCTTTTCTGTTATAGGCGTTCCTTATTCTTTGATAAAAATTTGTGGTTGTTTTAGCCATTTGGCTATTTTAACACACCATTAACAAAATTTTCAAACTTTCCTGCCGTAGGACTCTTTTTTAGAAAAGCAGAAATTGCCGTCCGGAATTTGCTTATTTCTTCTGGCCCGAGGTTCCTCAAAAAGGCATTCAGCTCCGAATACCCTCCGAATTTCCTGAAATCTATGAAACAATCTTTCGGAACGAGCTTATCTATGTCCGGCGCTCCGTAATAAACCGGAATGGTGCCTGCCGCCATGCAATCAAATATCTTTTCGCTTACCCATCCCGACGTAATGTCATTCTCGAAAGCCAGTCCGAATTTGTATTCGCTCATTGTTTTGAGCTTGTCCGGAACTTTGCCGCGCCAGACACGCTTCACGTATTTGTCGTAATGGAAATAAAAGGGATGCTTTGGCGGCTTGTCCCAACCGAAACCGTAAAAATCAAAACCTTCCACGCCACTGAAAAACTTTATGGCTTTGAGACGCTCTCCGTAAAGTTCATTGGTAAATTTGTGCGGACGGATATTGGAATTTATCATTGTAAGATATTTGTTTTTCGGAACGCTGAAATACGGGCTAGTGATATCCTTGGTGCGATGTTCAAAATAATTGAAATATTCCCATTTGGGATGGTTTACGCGAGCTATGACGAATATTCTGTGATAAAAACCTGATTTTGCTATTGCATCCAAATGCGAATACACGAAAGGCATGGACACTGGTGGCTCTACCTGCAAAAGAACTCTGCGTCCAAAAAAAGAAAAATTTTTCATAAAAAAACGCCTGCGCTTCATGAAAAAACCGCCCCTGTCTTTGAAATGAACGATTGAATAATAAATCCTCCAGAAAAGCGTTTCGCCCGGATGATTCATTGCCAAAAGTATGTCGTCCGACTTGGCCAATTCTCTGCTCCACTGAAAATATGACTTTACGGAAACGCCGCGTTTGGCGCACTCTTCATAAAAAGAGTTCCAAAAAAGAGCGTTCGGGCTTCCGCCGTCATATGGCCTAAAAGAGATTCCTTCCCCTTCAAAATATTCGTTTGGAAACATATCCGGGCCAGCCGGCATTATATATACAGTCATAAGGGATAGTATACAGTCCGATTACTCATTTTTGAATTCCTTCAGCCGTTTTTCGAGACGCGCCGCGAGTTCCTTTTTTTCACCGTAAAGATTATTTTTTTCTTCCGGGTCATCCAGGGGAAAAAGAAGTTTCTGCGAATCGCTTATCAACTTGTGCTTTTCGGCCACTAGGCATCTGCCTATCAGCTTTATTCCGGAAAGGTCGGCTTCGTGGTCGGATATTTCGGCAATGACGTCCCTTTCTTTTCCGTCAAAAAGGTTGCCTCCCCTGAAAGATTGCGGACGCCTCGCTCCGGCGAAGCAGAGAATTGTCGGCGCAATATCCATAGAACTTCTCGGAATTTCTTCCGTTCTCGGTTTGCCGATTAATTTTTCCGGTCCGACGGCAATCAGCGGAACTTTTATGTTTTCATTGAAAAATTTTTGCATATGCTGAAATCCCCCATGGTCGTTAAATTCCTCGCCATGGTCGGCCGTTATGAAAACAACCGATTCTTCGTTCAAAACCCCTTTTGAGGAAAGATATCCGAATAAATCTTTGAGCGCTTCGTCTATGTGCCTGATTCCGTCGTCGTAAAGTCCGAGATAAAGCGGCAAAAATAAACGGCTGACGCGCGGATATTCGCTCCAGAAATCAAAAAGATAATCGGCAAAATAAGATTTAATTTTTGATAAAAAACCGCGTCCGCGGCGCAGAAAAAGCCCGTAAGGCGCGTGGGCGTCCATGTAGTGGACCCACAAAAAAATGGGGTCTTTTATTTCGCCGTCCTGTTCCGCCAATTCCGACAACTCTTTCTTCACCGCATTGTTCATTTCAAAAGCGGTGAAATATGCCTGAATCGGACGTCTCAAATCAACAAAGATTCTTCTTACTGTAGAAGCTATCCTTTCAAAAAAAAGGAAAATTTGTTCCAAGAATCTTGCGTACCTTGCAAGTACCCGGCGGATAATGCCTATCCTTTTTATAAGGCGCGATTGCCACGTGCCGCTCTTCATTCCCGGGCTGACGGCTGTAGAAAAATAATTAAGATGGCTGAATTTGTCCCAGCCGCGCCCATAGCCGAAATACTCCGAAAGATAGGCGTTTGAATGGAATCCCATAGTTATGTATCCCGCGCCCTGCAGCGCCTCCTGGAGCAGAGTTCTTTGTTCGGTGATGCGCGTATAGCCGCCGAAATCCAGAGGGTAGGTGGAAGCCATTATCCCTGCAAAACTCTGCGGAGTTGCGGCGCCGACCGAAAAACTATTCTTGAAAACAACTCCCCTTTTCGCGATTGAATCAATAAACGGGCTGGTGTTTTTTTTATAGCCGTAAACACCGAGATGGTCGGCGCGCAAAGCATCCAAAGTTATTAATATGATATTCGGCTTCTTCATTAAATATTTTTTATCCTGCCTACGCCTATTATCTCTCCTCCCTGCTTGATTACAAATTTATTCAGGAATGTTTCTTCGGTATCCAAAAGAAGCAGAGCCGAAAGATTAAGTTTCAATCCGATTATTTTGTTTGTCTCCACGGGGATGCTTCCTTGGTGTTCGGCTTTTGAAGAACCGCATTCAATTGTTATTTTCTCCGCAGGATTGAAATTTCTGAAAAGAAAAATTTCACTGTCTGCTTCCTTAATGGAACGCGGGGCATTTTTCTCGGGAGCAAGAATTGTCCCGCGCGATATTTCCGAACCGGCCTTAAGCGCGATCCCGGCGTTCTCGCCCTCCTTTACGGATTCCGTGTCATTGCCGGAAACGGAAAGCAAATTCAATACTGAAAATATTTTCCCTGACGGCAAAGCTACAACCGATTCTCCTTTTTTAAGCTCCCCGCTTTTGACGTTTATGGCCGCCAAAGATTCTCCGTTTCTCGGATAAATCCCGTTAGAAGCAGGGTGCCCCGAGGTGCCCGTAGCACTCTCCTGCTGTAGAGGGCGGCTTCTAACGGGATAAACATCCTGAACGATGGCGCGCATCGGAAGCGGGACGGATTTCATTTTTGCTATCGTGTCTTCAACTCTTTCAAAAATACTCATTCCTTTGAACCAGGGCATCTTCTCGGAAACTTTCGCGACATTCTCCCCTTCGCGGGCGGAAAGCGGAATGTAATAAACGTCCTCCGGCTTGAACTTTCCCGCGAGAATTGTTTCCATTTTTTCCTTTATCTTCAGAAACTCGGACTCGTTGTAATCGAACGCGTCCATTTTATTGACGCCGACTATCAGCTTTTTCATTCCCAAAAATTCGGCGAGCATAAGATGTCCGATGCTCATTTCGTCTATGCCTTCTTTCGCTGAAACCATAAGAATGGCCATATCGGCCCTGGAAGCTCCGGATATCATCTGGTGCACCAATTCCGAATGCCCCGGCACGTCTATGAATATGTATAGAGCGCCTTTCTTTCCATTAACGAAAACAGATGCGGTATCGTAAGTCATTTCCTGCTCGCGCTCTTCTTTGAAGCTGTCTAAAAGATGCGCCCACTCAAAGGGCCTGCCCGCCTCGGCGTCTATTTCTTTTGTGGTCTCCACTTTGTCGCGCGGGACCGAATTGGTGTCAAAAAGAAGCTTGCCGAGAAACGTGGATTTGCCGTGGTCTTTATGCCCGAGAACTACGATTGATGGAGTCATGCCAATTTCGCCTGCGAGGGCAAGGTTGTTATTTTAACCGCAGCCCGAGCAGCTGCGAAATTGAGCACCGAGCACATAAATTTATTCCAAACTGAATTCCAGTCGTTCCTTAAGGCGACGAACTGCTTGGCCTCTCTGCTTAAGCATTCTTTCGCGATTTCTTGCATCACGTTCATTTTTGTATGCTTCATAATAAATTAGATTTGGTTTTTTATCTTTGTGTTCCTTAAAACGCCTTTTGAGATCATTGGTATAGCCGATATAGGTCGTTCCGTTATCTTCGCGCTTTAGGACATAGACGTAATACATAAATTTATGTGCTCGGTAAGGTTTTTCTAATAAATTTTATTCGTCGTCTCTAAAATTTATTGAAAAGACCTTTACATATACCCCAGCGCGCGGAGTTGCTGCATGACATATTCTTTTTCTTTGTCCTGCGCCCTGCCTCCGCGTTCCGAGTCGGTTGCTTTTTCAATCTCAGCGATTATTTCGTCCAATGTTTTCGCTTCGGATTTCATCGCTACGGTGCATTTCGTGCATCCGAGCGAGCGGAATCTTTCGCCGTTCTTGGAAAAGTAAAGCGGATTTACGGGAAGATTTTCCGCCTTGAGATATTTCCAGACATCAATTTCCTGCCAGTGAAGAAGCGGGTGGACGCGGACGTGGTCGCTTTCCGGAAAATCGGAAAGGTAATCCCAGATTTCCGGCGCCTGGTTTTTATAGTCCCATTTGTATTCCTTGTCGCGCGGAGAGAAATATCTTTCTTTGGCGCGGATGCCATGCTCGTCCCTGCGAATGGAAACTATAAGCGCGTCTATTTTCCTCTCGTCCATCACTTTGCGGAGCGCGTCGGTCTTGTTTCCCCCGCAGCAGTCCACTCCCGAAATTTTGTCCTGCTTCACAATGCTTTTCTCGACAACCATCTCGAATCCCCATTCCTTTGAAACTTTTTCGCGGAGCGCGTAGGTCTCCTGAAAATCTATTCCGTTGTCTATATGTATGACGGGAAAAGGAATTTGTCCGAGGAACGCTTTTCTCGCAAGTCCGAGCGTGACCGTGGAATCCTTGCCCATGCTCCATAGCATCGCGACATTTTTGAAACGCGCTTTCGCTTCCCTGATTACCGATATGCTTTTTTCTTCAAGTTCTTTAAGGTGTTTGTCCATGGTTTTGTGGCTAATGGCTAATCGCTTATTGCTAATAACTGGCTTAAACAATTTGCCATATGCTATTTGCTATTCGCTTTTTTGAGATAACCGAGCGCTTCCAATTGCGCCCTTACGCTTTCTGCTCCCGAGAACGAACTCTTGTCTTCGTGGCCTGCCAATATCTCGCGCAGGACGAAAGTGACAAAAGAAGACGTGGATGCGAATCCACTGTCTTTTATGAGCTTCTGGACTTTTTTGTTAAGCGGGTCTGGTATGGAAACGGTTGTGTATTTCATAGTTATAGGCAATTATACTCGTCTGGCCAAACCTGTCAAATATCCCAGATTATTTGACTTTTTAATAAATATAAGTATAATTTAGCGCAGCAACGTTCCCCATGTTTTTTAAGGGAAGCGCAGCAAAATTGAATATCTCGTAACGATACCAAGGAGAAATTATGGGAACGAAACGGATTTGGAACAGACTTCCTGCATTAACCGCCATTGTCCGCGCAAGTCATAAAGAAGTCGGGCTTGTTGGTGCGCATGACTTTGTGCACGCGGCACGTGTCGGAGAAATTGCCTGGCAAATCGCCGCAAGTACTTGGGAACCCGAAGGATTGGCATTACTAGCTGGCGCCGCCGGCTTGTGCCACAACGCTGACAGAATTCTGCAAAAGAAACTCGGTATTGGCCGGAATAAAGCGCCGAAAAACGAGGTGGCTGAACTGGTTCGCAATCAGCTCGGACGCGGCTTTATGTTCACTGCTACCGAAATGGAAACTGTCATTGATGCCGTCCTCAAACACGACGGGCACAACTCACCCGACGATTCCAATGTGCTCATCGCTCTGATGGACGCCGACCGCGTAGTAAACCTGGACATCGACACGTTCATGCGCGCCGGCCAGTTCTACCATGACCTCCATGTTGTGGACTACAAGCATTTCCTGGACGACCCGGAAGCAACCTACCGCAGTCCGAAGAGCGTCCTCAAGGACCTATCTTACTGCCTGGAATGGGCCGACCCGGACACTCCGGTTTGCGTGAGAACACATCTCGGCAAAAAGCTCGCTAGAGAACGGGCAACTACTTTCAGGATGTTCTTCCGGATGCTCAGCAGCCAGTTTGAGCAGGAAGGCATCAGTCCCTACCCGTTCGAATAGTTCCGGCGCAACGCCGGCAAAAGATCGAGAGGGAGGGCATAGCTCAATGCTGTGTACCTCCCCTTTTATTTTTATATAACTTCTGATTGGAGAAAATTAAACTATCTGGATTCTCTTGGTGTCTTTTTCGTATCCGTCCGATTCGCGCGAAAGATTAGTGAAGTCCAAAAACAAAGTGTCTTCCAGCGCAACCAGCGCGTGGGCGACCCTCGGCTGCACAATCGTCAAATCTCCGGGATTCAAGACAACTTTTTCAACTTGCGCATCCGGAATATCAAGGTCTTTCGTATACCATTCCGCTTTTCCGCTTATTATGAACGTATATTGGATTGATTGTTCGTGGTAATGGTTCGCGCGCTTGGCTCCCTTTTTGGAAGTTATAAGGCCGATGTGCCCTATCTCCTTCCCTTCAATGATGTCCCATATTTCTCCCCTTTCATCTCCGAAAACGGGTTTCAAATGCAAAATTTTTGATCTTTCCATTTTTATTAAATGATTTTGGGCTTTGGTATCGGAATTATGAATTTACCTCCGCGATTTTTGAATTCGGATAAATTGTTCATTATCTCCTCCGCAAAATTCCAGGCGAGAATCAAAGCATAATCGGGCTGGTCTTGAAGAAGTTTATCATCGTGATAAATTGGGATGTGAGTTCCTGGGGTGTAAAGCCCCACTTTCATCTGAGCTTTTTCTGTTATGTAATCCAGATATTCTGTGGTAATGCCGCAATAATTAAGAAGGGTGTTGCCTTTGGCTGGGGCGCTAACGCCGACTATACGTTTGCCGTCTTTTTTTAAATCGCCGAGAAGTTTCAATAAGCTGTCTTTTTGTTCCTGAACCTCCGAAGCGAATTTCCCAAGCCGGTCCATGGCGAATATGCCGCTATTTTCTTCTTTTTTAACTATACTAGCCACTGTTTCTGAAACCGGATATTTTCCTTGCCTAGCGACATAAATTCTGATGGTCCCACCGTGAATTTTTCTTTCTTCAACGTTTATAACTTCCATTCCGAATTTTTTGAAAAAAGGAATTAGTGGCTTAACCGACAAATAGCTAAGATGCTCATGGTAAATCGTGTCATATTCTGTGCTGTTTATAAGATTAAGAAAATGCGGGGCTTCTATAACCATCGCCCCGTTTTCTGTCAGCAACGTTGATACCCCGTCCATTATGTCATCCAAATCATTAACGTGCGCGAATACATTAGTCGCCGTTATTACCGAAACGTTGCCGTACTTGCGCAATATTTCTTTTGCAAGGTTGTGTGAAAAAAAATCAGCTATTGTAGTAATCCCGTTTGAATTGGCGATGTCAGCCATTACCCTCGCCGGATCAACTCCCAGAATTCTAACTCCCTGCTCCTTGAAACCAGCCAAAAGAACGCCGACATTGCTGCCCATGTCAATAACCAAAGAATCCGGTTTCAGCTTGAAATACTCTGAAACTGTTTTGGCCAATTCAAAAAAATGTTCCTTGCCGGTTCTGGTTATAGAGGACTCGTATGGATAATTTTTACAAAAGAGCAAATCTGGCGGAACTACATAGCCGAGTTGAGCTTGACCGCAATCCGCGCACAAATAAACATCAAGCGGAAATTTAAGCTCTTCTTTTGCAAGGTCGTCTTTCGAAAGGAATGCATCTGATGGCGGATGAATGCCCAAGTCCAAAAATTTTTTAAGGTTTTTGCTTTTGCAAAGACGGCAATAATTTATTTCCATTTTAATTTGATATAAAAAATAATGAGGGAAATTCGTAGAAAAATCAAATTTTCCTGGTTATTAAAATGTCTCCGCCGTTCCCTTTTTCCACATTGTACTTTTCGGCGAGCTCGGCTGGTTTCATTGGCACGAGCTTTTTTGCGTCTTCGTCTATGTCGAATATTTGGAGTCCCAAACCGGCGAAGACGTCCAGATAGCCGCGCGGGCTTGAGCCGGTTGCCGCTACGAGTATCGGGCTGAATTTTGAAAATATTTTAATGTCCCGGTTTGCTCTGATTAAATCAAGCATGCCGGCCTGGGCAAGCGCTTCAGCGCCGTTAATTTCTATCTTAATCACATCAACTTTTTTGCCCTTAAAATAATCGTCCAATTTTATCATTTCAATTTCCGTCTTTTCGGAAAATCCAGTGGTGTCTTTTCCTTTTATATACGGCAAAGCAAGCCTTTCCGGATCGCTATCCGGATCAAAAAAGGAACTCCTCCCCCACTGCCCTTTGCCGCGGATAAAGAATGAATGGCTTCCGGCGCGGTCGGAGGCGGCTTTTGGAACAACGATTATATTGTTCGCATTGTTCGTTTTTATGTTTTTTTCCAGCAACTCAAGATTTCTTGGATCCGGCTCAAAGGCGTAAACTTTTCCGGCCGTTCCCACTTTCCTTGAAGCCAGAAGCGTAAACCATCCGATTGACGCGCCTATATCCACAAATATATTTCCTTCTTTCACCGACGATTCTATAAGATCTGTTTCAAAAGGCCTCGTTCCTCCGAAAGTTGATACAAGCGAGCCGAACGGGTCCAGATAAATCCTAATGCCTCTCCAAACGGTGTGTTCCGGAGTTTTTCCCCTGAGAAATTCCTCGATGGCGAAATTTAAATTTTTAAGAAACGGGAGGCGGGATAATCCCCGCCCGCCGAATACGCGCTTTTTTAAAAAGAGATAAATGGAAATTAGAAAACTTTTAAGTCCCGCCCTGTTGTTGTCCATGGAATTTACTAAGTTATCATTACGAAGTTAAAAGGTTAATTGGCTTTCTTTAAGCGAAAGACCTGTGCTATCATATCAATATTATGCGTAGAATACCACTTTGCGAGCCGGACATAAAAGCGCTTGATATCCAATATGTCACTAGGGCAATAAAAAACCGGGAAATATCTTCGGGCGCCAGCTGGGTAAAAAATTTCGAAAAATCCTTCGCTGGCAAGTTCGGCATGAAATACGCTTCGGCGGTCAACTCGGGCGGCTCGGCTCTTTTTTTGGCGCTAAAAGCAATCGGGATAAAAAACGGCGACGAAGTTATTGTTCCGACATTTACCATGTTCGCGACCGCTACTGTTATAACCAATTGCGGAGCCAAGCCGGTTTTTGTCGACTGCGTGAAAAACAATCCCAATATAGACCCGAAAAAATTGGGGAGTAAGATAACCAAACGCACCAAAGCGATATTGATAGCCCATCTTTACGGGATACCGTGCGAGATGAAAGAGATAATGAAAATTGCCGACAAGCGCAGAATTCCGGTCATAGAAGACGTCGCCGAAGCTCATGGAGCCAGAATCAACGGCAAGCTGTGCGGAACATTCGGCAAGGCCAGTTGTTTCTCTTTCTACGCCAGCAAAACCATGACTTCAGGCGAAGGAGGCATAGTTATGACAAATGATCCGAAAATAAACGAGATGGTAAACCGGCTCAAGCAATACGACATAAATCCGAAGAAACCTTACGTCCACGAAATTGTTTCCTGGAATATGAAAATGTCGGGCATGGAAGCGGCGCTCGGCCTTGCCCAGCTTGAACGTCTTAATGAACTGATTAAAAAGAGAAATAAGGTAGCCCGGAATTACAGAAAATCCCTAAATGCAATAAATGGCATAGAATTTTTTTCTGTTCCAAAAACAGCGAAAATTTCCAACTGGCTTTACACTATCTTGGCTAAAAACAGGGACGGGTTAACCAAATTTCTTTCGGAAAACGGAATTGAAACAAAAAGAGTGTTTGTTCCAATGCATAAATTGAAGCCCTATCTTCAAAAAGGAGATTATAAAAACGCAGAGGATTTGTCGGAACGCGGCATTTCTTTGCCGTCTTCAACTCTTCTTAAAGAAAAAGGCCAGAATTACGTGGTCTTCAAGATAAAAGAATTTTACGGCGTTTAATTTATTTGAACCCCGCTTCTTTCAGGAATCTTTTTACGTACGGGTGCCACGATGGCTCTATTTTTGAGAACCATTTTGCTTCCGAATTTTGGCTGTCCAAATTAAATTTTTTATTTCCGGAAATGTTCATTTTGAAAACAAATGCTATGTTGTGCGCGGTCGCTCCGGGAAAATAGCCAGGGGAATGAAACAGCTCGTCAAACACGAGAAATTTTGCCGTTTTTCCCCTAAGGCCGGTTTCCTGCTTAAGAACCCTGAAAGCAGCATCCTTCAGCAATTCGTTTTTTAAAATGCGCCCCCCTGGAATCCACCATTTGTTTTTTTCGGGCTGGTTGGTCCTTTTGGCCAGCAGAAATTTTTTGCCGTTGGTTATGACAACGTCAACGCAAACAATCGGAAAAACTCGGCGGATTTCCCGGTAAATTTTATCTGGGATTTTTTTACGTTTACGAATGACTTTGTAAGTTCCCATAGTTCGCGTTATACCAGTCAATCGTGTTTTTAAGGCCGGTTTCAAAATCGGTCATAGATTTGAATCCGAATTCTTTTTCTGCTCGAGTGACATCCAGGCCGCGGCGCGGCTGGCCGTCGGGCTTGGTGGAATCCCAGCGTAGCTCTCCCGTGAAACCGGCGAGTTTTTTTATTGTTTCGGCAAGGTCTTTTATGAATATTTCCTTTCCTGAACCGATATTTATCGGTTCCGGCTTGTCGTAATTTTCGGCGGCAAGAACAATGCCTTCGGCCGCGTCTTCAACATAAAGGAAATCTCTGGAGGCGCTTCCCGTGCCCCAAACCTCCACATACGGCTTATTTTCCCTGACAGCGTCGCAGAATTTCTTGACCAGCGCCGCTATGACGTGCGAATTGGCGGTGTCAAAACTGTCGCCCGGGCCGTAGAGATTTATCATCAGAAGGTGCACGCCGTTGAAGCCGTACTGCTGGCGATAGGCCTGCGTGCCGACTAGCATCATCTTTTTAGCAAGGCCGTAAGGCGCGTTTGTTTCTTCCGGATATCCGTTCCAAAGGTCGTCTTCCTTGAAAGGAACCGGTGAGAATTTGGGATACTCGCAAACCGTGCCCACACCCACGAATTTTTTGACTCCGGCGCGGTACGAAGAATCGATAAGATTCAAAGCCATTGCAGCGTTGTCGTAAAAGGCCTCCGCTGGATGCTCTTTATTGAAACCGATTCCGCCGACAGTTCCGGCGACATGGATGACAACATCAATTCCATTGGTCAACCGGTCGCAAACCTCGCGGTCGCGTAGGTCGCTTGTTTCTTTGTTTGGAGCGGCTATGTTCGTCTCCAGAACTCCGCGAGTAACGAGTTTTTTATAAACTTGTTTTCCGAGAAACCCGGCCGCGCCGGTCAATAAAATTTTTTTGTCCTTGAGGTCCATTTATATTGAAGTAAAAACTTTTATTATTTTTTGTATTTCCCGTGCGGTCAGTTCGGGATTATTTCCGAAATAAATCCCCTGTTCGTGAATGATGTCTGCCACGGGAAGCCAAACTTTCTTTTGGGAATATTTGCGGAAGAACGGCTGCTTAAGTATATCGCCTCCGACTATCGGCCTGACTTCTATTGAATTTTTGCACTTTTCCACGAGTTTGTCCCTTATCTTTTTGGAACGGCAGACGACCGGCACGGCGAAATTGGAAACAAAATCCATATGCCCGAAGCGGAGAGGATAATAAAGGTCGGCGCGCTTGTAAATCGCCTTACTGATTTTTTTGAAGTTTTCGCTTCTCTTTCTGATTATCTCCGGCAGAAATTTTAGCTGGAGTTTTCCCAAAAATCCCTGCATCTCGGTCGGCCGCAAATTATAGCCGAGGTCATAAAAAGTGTACTGGGCATAAAAATCGGATGTCTTTTTGAACCGCCCGCGGATGTTTTTCTTTTCTTCCGGCTTGAGATTCCTGTCCCAGCCGTGCGCCCTGACTATTCCGAGCATCTGGGCAAGTTCTTTGTCGTCGGTGCAGACGGCGCCGCCTTCGATGGTTGACATATGGTGACCGACATAGAAAGAAAACGTACTGGCTAAACCGAAATTACCGAGCTTTTTTCCTTTATAGACACTGCCGAGTGCCTCGCAGTTGTCTTCGAGCAGTATTATTTTTTTTCTCCGGCAAAGTTTCGCAATCTCGCCTATGTCGCTCGAAAATCCGAGAAGGTTTGTTATAAAAAAAGACGTTAATTTTTCCTTTTTAATAACTTCACCGAGTGTTCTCGTTGAAACGTTAAGAGTTTCCAGTTCTACATCCACCGGCACCGGAATCAGACCTAACTGAATCAGCGGCATGACGTTCGTTGACCAGGTAACGGCCGAGAATCCAACTTTGTCTCCCTTTTTTATTCTTCCCAAATTCAAAAGCGATTGAATTATGGCAAGGTTCGCTGAACTTCCGCTGTTGAAAAAAAGGCATCTTTTTCTTCCCTGATAGCGCGAGAAAGAATTTTCAAAGCTCTGGCATTCAGAGCTGAAGCTGAGCCGTTTGGCTTTTTTGACGAATTTAGCCAGTTTGTCTTTCGTTTCCTTCTCGCGGTAGAAAGTTGATTTGATGAGTTTTATCATGCACGAAACATTCCGTCTATTTTAGGGGTGGATTCAGACCGTGATGCTTCAATTCGGAGTCCATCATCATTTTTATCAGTTCTTCAAATTTTACTTTTGGTTCCCAGCCAAGAACTTTTTTGGCCTTGCTGGCGTCGGCCACCAGATTTTCCACCTCCGTCGGACGGAAGTAACGTGGGTCTATGCCAACATATCCTTCCCAGTCGTTTATTCCGACATAACGGAAAGCGGTATCCAATAAATCCCTTACTGAATGGCTTTCTCCGGTGCCGATGACGTAATCGTCCGGCTTCGGCTGCTGCATCATCAGCCAGGCGGCTTCCATGTATTCAGGGGCGTATCCCCAGTCGCGGCGGGCATCCAGATTCCCCAAATAAATTTTCTTATCGAGTCCCGCAAGAATTCTGGCGACCGCGCGCGTTATTTTGCGTGTCACGAAAGTTTCTCCCCTCCTCGGACTTTCATGGTTAAAAAGAATGCCGTTAACGCCGAAGATTCCGTAGGCTTCGCGGTAATTTTTGGTGCTGTAAAAACCGAATACTTTAGCCACGCCGTACGGGCTCTTCGGCTGGAATTGCGTCAATTCGTTTTGCGGGGCCGGCGCCGCGCCGAACATTTCGCTGGAACTTGCCTGATAGAATTTTACTTTTTTATCTGTCTGCTCTTCATAATCTTTTATGGCTTCAAGCATCCTTAGGGTTCCGAGGCCGGTTATATTCGCCGTATATTCCGGTATGTCAAAACTTACCCTTACGTGCGACTGCGCCCCGAGATTATAAATTTCGTCCGGCTGAATTTTATAAATGAGTTTGCGGATTGTGTTAGCGTCCGCCAAATCGCCGTAGTGCAAAATCAGCCGCAAATTTTTTTCGTGAGGATCCTGAAAGATATGTTCTATGCGACCCGTGTTGAAAGTCGACGCCCGACGGATCACTCCATGAACCTCATAATCCTTATTCAAAAGAATTTCCGCGAGATAGCTGCCATCCTGCCCGGTAATCCCGGTTATCAGCGCTACTTTTCTTTTTTTGTCGTCAGCCATTTATTTATTGTTTGAAACCTGAGGCGCCGCTTTGAGAGTATCTTCAATCAATTGTTTCGTGCGTAAATCGTCTGGCCACTGGCTCAAAGCCTGGTCGGCCACAACCTTAAACGCTTCAATGTCCCCCTTCAACCTGTAAACATCCATAAGTCCGTAAAGGCTCTGCGGGCGTTTCGGCCCAAGGGTTTGTTCCTGTTTAAAGTATTTCTCGGCTGCCTGCAAATATTTCGGGTCGCCAGTTTTGACGAAAGCGAATTCACTCATCATCCCGAGGATATAAATGTCCTGCGCGAAACTCATGCCCCTTCCCCTTTCAAGTATGGGTTTATAATATCTTTCCACGTAATTCACCAATTCGTCCACGCCTTTCGGGTCAGAAATGTTCTGCAGGCTATTGGCGATTGTATTAGCCATACTCCTCACCAATTCCCCCTGGCCTATCGGCGAAGGATAATCAAGGGGCACCGAAAATCCTTTTTCAAAATCTTCTATTGTCTTAACTTTTCCCGAAAGCTGCATCGTATCTATGAAAAGCTTGGATTTCTGCATAGGCAAATACGAGCCGTAATAAGCCACCAAAACTATGAAGATGGTCGCCGAAACGGCTATTACTTTTTTAATTTCTTGATTCATGTTCCTTTTAATTCATGCTCCGAAGAAGAAGAATAGTAAAACTTGTAGCAGGCGAAAGCCATAAACAAAAACAGGTTTATGTAAATCGGTAAAACATTGAAAAGCGCCAGGCCCTGAATAAGGTAACTAACCGGCAACGAGGCCATGAGCGCCTTTAGAAGCGGATTTTCGTTCTTAAATCTCCTGAAAAATTCCCAAAAAAACACGCCAAATATTGCTATATGAGCCGTGAAACCGACAATTCCTGTTTCGACCAGATAATCTATAAAAACGCTGTGCGCGTAATCAAACCATGTTTCAGAATTTTTTCCGGGAATGTAGTGGCGGGGGTCGAAATATTTGTCGAAAACCGCGGAGAAATTTTCCGGCCCCCATCCAAACGCCGGCCTCTCCAAAAAACCCTGCCAAGCCGAATTCCACGTCCAGAGCCTTGTCTGGAAGGTCCGGTCGGAT
>JBBTVY010000002.1:0-47334 GCA_038063055.1 Patescibacteria group bacterium
GTTTCCATAACGGTTTCCAAATACGTTCCGATAATCGAACAATGCCCATACAGCACGTTCGGAGACCTGCCCCCTGATTTTCAGGAATTTTTTGGCTGCGGCGGCACTTTTTAAACTCAGTTCGACACTGGCAAGAAACAATTGCAGGAAATCGGCGGCGGCAGCGGATTTATCATTTCTTCCAACGGACTCATTCTTACAAACAAACACGTTGTTTTCGACAAGAACGCCTCCTATACCGTTTTGACGAACGACGGCAAAAAATACGACGCCAAAATTCTGGACCGCGACCCTGTTCAGGATTTGGCCATAGTTAAAATAGAAGCGGAAGGACTGCCGACGGTGGAATTGGCCAATTCGGACGAGATTGAACTCGGCCAAACGGCTATCGCCATAGGCAACGCCTTAGGCGAATACAGAAACACCGTTTCCGTCGGGGTTGTTTCCGGGCTTTACAGGACCGTTACCGCCGGAGGAGCCGATTTCGGCCAGGAAACAATTCAGGGGGTCATACAAACGGACGCCGCCATCAACCCGGGAAATTCGGGTGGGCCGCTTTTAAATCTCCGGGGGCAGGTAATAGGCATAAACACGGCCATGGCTTCAGGCGCGCAGAGTATTGGATTCGCTATTCCGATAAACAGAGCCAAGCGCGACATCGAGTCGGTCAAAACAAGCGGCGAAATTCAGGTTCCGTTCCTCGGAGTTCGTTATATAATGATTACTTCCGACCTGGCCAAAAAAGAAAAATTACAGATTGATTATGGCGCGCTTCTCCGCGGCAGTTCCGACGGCCCCGCCATCCAGCCGAAATCGCCGGCAGACAAATCCGGACTAAAAGCGAAAGACATAATTTTAGAAGTAAACGGCAAACGCATCGATTCCAATAATCCTCTTGGCGACGCGATTTCGCAGCTTAGCGTCGGAGAAACTGTTACGTTGAAAATAAGCCGCGGCGGCGAAGAAATAACCGTCACGGCGACGCTTGAAAAACGTCCAAATCTTTGATAAGATTTTCACACGAAAGTGCTAGAATATGCGAAATTACGAAAGTTTATTTCGTACATTCGTGCTATTTCGTATTTTCGTAAAAAATTTCATATGCCAAATTTTCACCGCTTTACAATCAAAGCCCAGGAATCTTTGCAGAACGCGCAGGAAGTCGCCGCGCAAAAAAGCCACGGCGAACTGAAAGCGATACATCTTTTATCAAGCCTCATCGAAGACCAGCAATCGTTGGTCCAGCCGATGCTGCTCCGTTCCGGAGTCAATCTGGAAAAACTTCACCGCGAAATAGAAGCGGAAATGAGCAGGTTGCCGAAATTGGTCAGCGGATCCAACGTCGGACAACTTTATCTTTCCCAGGAACTTATGCGCGTCCTCGACCAGGCCGCCAAAATAGCTTCCCAGCAAAAAGACGAATTTATTTCCTGCGAACATCTTTTGCTTGCCATGCTCGACGTCGATTCGCTCGCCCAGCAGGTTCTGAACAGCTTCGGAATCAAGCGGGAACCAATGATCAGGATTCTTGCCCATCTTCGCGGTTCGGTCCGCGTTACGGACGAGACGCCCGAAAGCAAGTTTCAGGTTCTCGAAAAATACGCCATTAATCTGACCGAAAAAGCCAAGTCCGGCCAGCTGGACCCGGTCATCGGGCGCGAGCCGGAGCTCAGGCGGGTTATACAAGTTTTGAGTCGGCGCACGAAGAACAACCCGGTTCTCATAGGGGAACCGGGAGTCGGAAAAACGGCCATCGTGGAAGGACTGGCCCAAAAAATCGTCGGCGGGGAAGTGCCCGAGCCGCTGAAAGACAAACAAATAATAATGCTTGACCTCGGAGCGCTTATCGCCGGCACCAAGTTCCGGGGAGAATTCGAAGACCGGCTCAAAGCTTTTGTCAAAGAAATAAAAAACGCCAGCGGCCAGCTGATACTTTTTATAGACGAGATTCACACCATAGTCGGCGCGGGGGCCGCGGAGGGCGCCATTGACGCCTCCAATCTTTTGAAACCGGCGCTGGCCCGCGGGGAGCTTCACTGCATAGGCGCCACCACCATTCGGGAATACCAGCGATACATCGAAAAAGACCCTGCGCTTGAAAGAAGATTCCAGCCGATAATAGTGGAAGAACCCAGCATCGAAGACAGCATTTCGATTCTGCGCGGCCTGAAGGAGAAATATGAAATACACCATGGACTCCGCATAAGCGACGAAGCTATAATTGCCGCCGTCCAGCTTTCCGCGCGCTATATCACCGACAGGTTTCTGCCGGACAAAGCCGTTGATTTGATAGACGAAGCCACTTCGTCAAGACGGCTCGAGAGCGAAAGCTTGCCCGCGGAAATAGACCGCATCCGACGGGAAATAACAAAACTCGAAGTGGAACGACAGGCGCTTTCCAAAGAAAGCCAAAGCAAAAACTCGGAACGCCTGAAGGAAATAAACGGCGATTTAAAAAAGTTTAAAGATGAAAACGATGAACTTTCTTCAAAATGGCACGCCGAAAAAATAAAGTTCGAAACACTTCACCAGCTCCGCCAGAAAATCGAGAATCTTAAACGCGAAGCCGAAGTCGCGGAAAGAGAAGGTAATTTGGAACGACTGGCGCAAATAACGTACGGCGAGATGCCTCAGTCCCAGAAAGATTTCGAAATTTTCGAGAGAAAGAATTTCGGAGGCCAGAAAAAACACGGCAAGAAAGTTCCGGACGACAGGCAATTTTTGAAAGAAGCCGTGGACAAAGAAGACGTGGCGGCTGTGGTTTCTTTATGGACCGGGATTCCGCTTTATCGGATGCTTGAAACGGAAGGCGAAAAACTCATTAAAATAGAAGACGAACTTCATAACCGCGTAATCGGCCAGAACGACGCCATCAAAGCGGTCGCCAGCGCCCTTCGCCGCGCGCGCGCCGGTCTTTCGGACGCGAACCGGCCAATCGGCTCTTTCATGTTTTTGGGACCGACGGGAGTCGGTAAAACCGAGCTTGCCCGGGCATTGGCCGAATTTATGTTCAACGACGAAAAATCATTGGTCAGGATAGACATGTCCGAGTACATGGAACGACATTCGGTCAGCCGCCTCATCGGTTCGCCGCCGGGTTACGTTGGCCACGAGGAGGGCGGGCAGCTGACGGAAGTCGTCCGCCACAGGCCGTACAGCCTGATTCTTTTCGACGAAATAGAAAAAGCCCATCCGGAAGTTTTCAATCTTCTTCTTCAGATTTTGGACAACGGGCGCCTGACGGACAGCAAGGGGAAGTTCATTAATTTCAAAAACTCCATAATAATCATGACTTCCAACGTCGGAAGCCAATATCTGCGGTCGATTTCAGGCATCGGCTTCAGCGTTTCAGCCGAAGATAAAAAAGGCGAAGAAGAAGAAAATTACCGCGATAAAATAAAAAACGCCCTCCGCGATAGCTTCCGCCCCGAATTTTTGAACAGAATAGACGAGATAATAATTTTCAATCCTCTCCGCCCGGCGGATATCGGCAAAATAGTCGATTTGCAGCTGGCGCAGATAGAAGAACGCCTGGAGGAAAGGAAAATAAAAGTGACCATCGACCAGGCGGCCAAGAAATATCTGGCGACCCAGGGTTTCGACCCGGAATTCGGCGCCCGCCCGCTCAAGCGTCTTATTCAAAAATTGATTTTGGACACCTTGGCCGACAAAATAATCCGAGGCGAGCTTAAAGACGGTGGCAGGGTAAAAGTAAACTTTAAATCGAATTCATTGGTATTCACCGCATGAGATAAAAACGGCCGGCGAAGGCCGTTTTAGCAAGCGCTGGTTCTCCTAGTGCGTTAAACTTATAGCAAATTCCTATGCCGTTCGATTTCATACGCCGCAAGGCGAAAACAGTATTTTCATTGCGGGGTTTATTGATTAAATCCTGTATTTTCGGCCTATGTTGGTTTTTCCTTCCGTTTTGGATATTTTTGCTTGTCGGGGTTTATTTTTATTTCACGCCGTTTTTCCAGTCGTTCAATCTTTTTATTCCGTTTTTAATGACCTTGGCCGCCGCGGCCTACGTTCCTTACGGTTTCTGGCCAGCGGTTTTTCTCGGGATTCTTTTTTTTCTGATTCTCGGAATTAAGAATCTGATTTTCGTAAACCGCTTTGAAAACCACCAAATCATGGTTTTCCTGCTTTTATTTCTGATTTTTTTCGGATTTTTTTCGCATTTTGAAAACTGGGAAAAATGGATTATTTCCACGATTTCCCTCGGAATTGGGCTTTCCTTCTTCCTTCTGTTCAAAGAACTGGCAGATTACACGCGCGGAAACATCGGGTCCAAAAAAAATCTGGCCGCTTGTCTGGGTTCGTTTCTGTTGTGGCAGGCCTCTTCGGTTATTATTTTCTTGCCGATTAATTATTTTTATCAAACAGCGCTTTTGTTCCTTCTGTCCGTTATAACGACCGATGTTTTGCTGGAATATTTGAATAAAAACCTAGACCGGAAGAAAATATTGGTCGATTTTTCGATTTTTTTCGCAGTCACGGCCGCGATTCTTGCTTCAGCCAATTGGGGACTCTGAAAATTTGCGGCAATCCGATGACGCGGTATAATTCAGAAAAATTATTAATGTTCCCGAGCAGAAAATCAACAAGGTTATGAATCCCGTTAGAGACAGCCATTATATGACCTTCAAAAAAGATGTTTAATATTTCAGATAAAAAGTCGTTATCTGCTAAAATAGCCGATTTACGTCCCGTTAGAAGTCCGATATCTTCGATATCGGCAGACGCCTTTGGTGTCTTACTTCTAACGGGACTGTCTCTAACGGGATGAAAAAAGTCACAAAGCTGGTGTTGCCGGTTGCCGGATTTGGCAAGCGGCTGATGCCATTGACCAAAAAAACTCCAAAAAATCTTCTTAAGGTCAACGGTAAGCCATTGGTTGAATATGCGATTGAGGAAGCCGTACAATCGGGCATAAAAGACGTTATTTTGATAGTAAATCCGAAAATTAAATCGGCTTTTGATGCTTACGTAAAAAGAGCCAAAAAAAAGTTTCAGTCGCTGGATTTCCACATCCGCGTCCAGGAGACGCCTGCTGGAAACGGGCACGCCCTTATTTCGGCGGCCGACCTTATAAAGGGGGAGCCTTTTGCCGTCCGTTTTTGCGACGATGTCCTTGTTTCCAATTCACTGATATTGGGATCGCTTCTCAAGGTATTTGAAAAATATAAATCGTCAGCGATGCTTCTGGAACGTATTCCAAAAAGCCAGGTTCATAGTTTCGGCGTTGTCGCCGTAAAAAAACGCGGAGCGGTCAAAGGCGTAAAAGGGAAAATTTATCAGGTTACCGGAGTTGTGGAAAAACCGTCCGTAAAACTTGCACCTTCCAATCTTATAGTCGTAGGCGGATATGTTCTCACTCCGACCGTCCTGAGGAATCTGATTAAAGTCGCCGAATCCCTGCCGAACGCGGCGGCAGACGCTATTCCGATAAACGTCGGATTGCAAATAGAGCTGATTACCGGCAAAAAAATATACGGCTGGGAATTCGTCGGTAAACGCTTTGATTGCGGGACGCTCGAAAAATTCCAGAAAGCGCAAGTTTTAATTAAGAAATTCATGAAGTATTACTTATAGATATTTTTTGTCTTGCTACGCGAGATCTGACGTAGCCAGACCGATGAAATTCAGTTAAAAATTGCCGATTGAACTGCCCGAATTGGCATTTTTTATTTTAATCGGCAATTTTCATCAGTGTGGTTGACCCCTCCGACCGCGGTCGGAGGGGATTGACATCGGCTCGTTTGCCGTTAAAATGTCCGTTAATGTCAAAAAGCATACAGGAAGACTTCCTTTACAAGAAAGTCTATGAGTTCAGCTACGCCACCGCCAGAATAGCTTCATCGGCAAAGAATAAAGATATCGCCGTCATATTGGAAACTAAAGCCGTCCATCTTCTTGATTCGGTTTTGGTTGCCGATTATGAAAAAACCGCCGATTTGGTTAATTCAATAATCAGTATCGCGGGATTTATGGTTGATTCCGGGCTTCTTCACCCGGCGAACAGGGAAATCCTTGTGAGGGAATCGGAAAATATCGGTCTGGCAATAAAAGCGTTGCCGAAAAAGGAGGCCTTGCCGGATTTGAACCTTAATAAAATTTTTTCCAAGTCCGTTTTGCCGATTAAAAGACAAAATCATATTCAATCGGCAAAAGCAAATTCTCAATCGGAAACAAAAGAGATTCAATCGGAAATTGCCGATAATGGTTCGACAAAGCTCACCACAAGCAAAATTGCCGATGAAATTGCCGATAAAAGCAACGATGAATCCAATTCTTTTAAATCGGAAGCGCGTCAATCGGCAATAATGGAAAAACTTCAGCAAACAGAAAATTGCCGATTAAACAAATTGCAGGAGATTTTTCCCGGAGTAGGTGAAAGAACTCTGCGCTATGACCTTGAATCGCTTGTTTCCAGAGGATTCATTGAAAGAATCGGCAGCCGCAGAAATAGCGTTTATCGGCTTAAAACTCGTCCCGGCTCTGTCATAGAATTGCCAGTGTCGGTTGCTTTGCCGGCTTTCGGGGAACCATCCTGACACCAGTAACCAACTTTCGGATATCTCCGTTGTAATATATGTTGAAAGCCAAAAGGGGTAAGTCCGACGTGAAGTCGGACTCCGATCTTGTCCAGCAAGCGTCGGAGTTATCCACAACCTGCCTTTTTGGTTTTACTGTATAGTATAGAAACAACTTAAAACGGGTTTTAAGAAAAACCCGAGGTTCAGAGTGAGGCTGAGCCAGCTCGCGCAAGCGAGCACGATTGACTAATGACGATGACCAATGACATAAGCAGTCATTAGTTATTGTCAGAAGTTATGGTGCGCCGTAGGCGCGACAGCCTCGCTCAAATCAAGCGAGTTTTTTCTTTATTTAAGACACTAAACCATCCGTTTTTAATCCTCCGTCGCTAATCCTCCCGCCTACCTCACAAGATGGCGAGGCTCGCCCGAAAGGGCGGCACATTAGACGACGGTGGTCGAAATAAAGACGAATGGCTTCCAGAAAAAAATTCACCCCCCAAAGTTTTCTTTGAAAATTTAGGAGGGTAAAGAAAGAAAGGTCGACGTCCTACGGCACACGATAACGAATAACAAATGACAGTGACTAAAATTCATCGTCATAGTTATCGGTAATAGTGCGCCAAATAGGTCGATAAACAAGAAAATAAATTCACCCTCCAAAATTTTCGCAAGGCGAAAACTTGGGAGGGTAAAGTCGAAAAATAAAAATACCAAATGAGCATAAGTAAAAAAATAACATCAGCCGCGCTTACCCTCACCACCAGCGTGTGGATGTCGGGAGCGCTTTTCTTAGTCCCAGTTGCCCAGGCTCAATCGGCTACTGATTTACAGACGCAGATTGCCAATCTTTTGGCTCAAATCCAGCAACTGCAGGCACAGCTCAGCTCAACTCAAGGAGTTTCTTCGACATCGTACAACTTCACCCGCAGCCTCACTGTGGGTTCGACGGGCGACGACGTCAAAGCTCTCCAGCAATGGTTGAACGGCCAGGGTTACGCAGTTTCTGCGAGCGGCGCTGGTTCTCCGGGCAACGAAACCAAATACTTCGGTCCGGCTACCAGAGCGGCTGTCGCCAAATGGCAGGCCGCCAACGGCGTCTCGCCGGCAGTCGGCTACTTCGGTCCTATAACCAGAGCTAAAGTCGCCTCAATGGGCGGCACAGGCACCACGACGGGAGGCACAACCGGCGGAGGAGTAACTCTTCCCGCTCCGGCTTCGGGCCTCAAAGTCGCTCTTTCCGCCAACAACCCGACTCCGGGTTCACTGATAGGCGGTTCAGCGAGAGCATCGGTTTTGGCCGTGTCTCTTACGGCCGGAACAGCCAGCGGCGTTACCGTTAACGAGTTGAAGTTCAAGAAAACCGGTGTCGTTTCCGACACCAATATTTCCGGGGCTTACCTCGTCGAGAACGGCAAAGTCATTGCCCAGTACCAGTCGCTTTCCAACGGAGTGCTTAGTTTCTCCAGTTTGGGATTGAACATAGGCGCCGGGCAGACCAAAGAACTCTGGCTTCAGATTGACGTGTCTTCGGGCGCGACCGCCGGAAACACCGTTTCTTTCCAGCTGGCTTCAGCGAATGACATTTCTTCCACTGACGCTTCCGGAAATTCGGTGACCGAATCGGGCAGCTTCCCGGTGAGCGGCAATACCTTCACGATGACCACGGTATCCAACCCGTCCATCGCGAGCATTACGGTAGCTTCGTCTTCAATCGGCACGAGCCTGACCGCCGGCACCCAGAACAACCTGGTTGGGGCTTTCACGTTCACCGGCGCGAACAGCAAGACGTATCTCAAGAACATCAAGTTCACCGTAATCGGTTCGGCCAACAAATCTGACATCAGAAACGTCAAGCTGGTCGTCAACGGCGCCCAGGCGGGCCCGACGCTCGCTTCCGTCGCCTCCGACGGCGCGGCTTACTTCGATTTGTCAGCTTCGCCGGCCACCGTCAACACCGGCTCGAACAACGTTCAGGTGTTCGCCGACGTGATGGGTTCGCCTTCGTTCAACTTCCAGTTTGAAGTTTTGAACAGCTACGACGTCTACGCGCTTGACTCGCAGTACAACACTGCGGTTACAGCCGGTTCGAACGTCGGCACGCAGGTCAGTATCAGGCAAGGCCAGATAACGGTCAGTCAGGCCACGGATACTCCGACCGGCAACATAGCCAAGGGTCAAAACGGCGTCACCTTGGCGAAGTACGTGTTCTACGCCGCGGGTGAAGCCGTCAAAGTCAAATTCTTGAGCTTCACTCTCGCCTTCGGGGCGGGCGGCACCGGCAACACTCTTGATGCTTACATCAAGAACGTCCATCTGGACGACGACGCCGGCGGACAGCTCGGCACGACCATCAATTCGCTGACGAGCACGCTTTCCTGCACCGACGGCACGGAATCAGCCGCAACCACGACCGCCACGAAGTGTTTCGGCAACTCTTCCTCGCCAATCAACTACACCATCCCGGCCAACACGACCAGGGTTCTGTCTTTGAGGGGCGACATCCAGTCGGGCGCCAGCTTCACCACAGTAACGGCAAGCTTGGTAGCGGGAGCCAACAACAACTTACAGGGCCTGACTTCCAGCCAGACCGCCAACAGCGGCTCGGCTTCGGGCAGCGCTCTGGCCTTGGCTTCGAACGCCATGACAGTTGCCAAAAACACCGCTCTTGGAGCGCCGACTTACGCGGCCCAGTCCAACGAACGCAAAGTTGGCTCGTACGCTCTGACGGCTTCTTCGGCTGAAGGAGTTTCCGTTTCCAACGTGACGATTCTGGTGAACTACGGCGTTTCGATGCAGAACCTGAAAGTGAAAGTAGGCGCCACGCAGTTCGGCACCACGCAGGGCACATTGTCGGCCAACGGTTCGTTCGCTTTCTCCGGCTCCCCGTTCACGGTTCCGGCGGGCGGCACGACTTACGTTGATGTCTACGCCGACCTCCTCTCGACCGCTTCGGGCACGCTGACGACAGCCACGACATTGAGCGGCTGCTCGGGTTCGGGAATGAGTTCCTACGCAGCGATTTCCTGCGGCAACACCCCAGGTCAGAACGTGGCCATCGCCGGCCAGCCGGCACTTCAGATTTCGGCCGACTCTTCTAATCCGGCCGCTAACCAGATTGTCATGGGCTCGACCGGAAACAGCTTGGCGGCTTTCCTCTTTGCGGAAACCTCCAACGCCGACAGCGTGAAAATCACGAACATTAGGGTAATCGACTCGGTTAACGCAACTTCAACGTCGACCGGTTTCCAGAATCTTTGCTTCTACAAGGGAGCGACGCTTCTTGGATGCGCCGGCACGGCGGGAACGAACGGAAGCTCGACCGTTTACTCCTATAACTTCAACTTCACGGACCCGGTAGTCATTTCCCAGTCCGGTTCGGTCGTCCTTTCTCTTAAAGGCGACGTGGCTTCATTCGTCTCCAGCGGCGCTATTGACAACGAGGCCCACACCTTCAAGATTGACACTGCAACTGACAGCAATGGTGTCTTGAACGCCACGAGTAGTCTTGTGACTGCCCTCGGCGTGACGTCGAATGCCACTGCAACGGTTGCCACTTCTTCGCCGAATGGCAACGCGCAGACCATTCTCCGGACGAAGCTCACCGTAACCGGCACTGCGTCTGGCGGAAGCAGCCACACGAGAACGGCTATCGACGACATCGGTACGATTAACTTCGCAGCCGACTCGGCCGGCGCACTGAAGCTCAACTCAGTTACAGTCACCTTCAGCGGTTCCGGTCCTTCGACGACCAACTTCTATAACACGACGTCCACTGCCGATGGCACCCTTGCCAACAGCGGCGGCAGCCCAGCCAGACAGTGTGCTAACTGTTACGTCACTCTGTACGACGCGGCAAACGGAATCTCGTACTTCCCGGTTGCTTCAACCTCTGGAAGCGGACTCCTTGCGTTCAACCTTAACGACTACACCATCAGCGGCGGCTCCAGCAAGAGCTTCACTGTCCGTATAAACACGGCGCAGTCCGGAGTTCTTCAAGCTGCAGCCACTGGCGTGTCCCAGACTTTGTCTGCGACAATCAGTGCCGCGACAAATATCAAATGGACTGACGCCATATCGGGAGGTGTTTCCGGACTCAGCATTCCGATAACCACCATTCCTGTTTCCGTCAACTCCGTTTCTTATCCGCAGGGTACGTAAGGTTGAGTCGTTCTCTTGAATCCGCCGCTTTGGTGAAGCGCGCGAATTCAAATCAGCCCCGCCAGTCCATGGACTGGCGGGGTTTGGTTTTAAGGGATTTATCCGTTATGATTTTTACTGCGGTTTTAACGGTTTGGATTATTTTCCCGAGTCGTTAAAAGTGTTAACAACTTGAACGATCGTTTAAATTGTTAACAAATGTCTCCTGCAAAAAATGTTTTCCACAAAATGACCGAAAAGTTTCTCCTGAAAGTTATTAAAATTTTCGTTTTCCTCATAGTCATCGGCACGCCGCTTTTTTATTTTCGGTACGGGGTTTATCCGTACACGCTCGCCAAAATTCTTTTTTTCCAGGCGGCGGTCGAAATTTTGTTTTTCCTGTGGCTGGCTCTCGCGATTTCATCGCCCAGATACCGGCCGAAGCCCACCCCCTTGGTTATCGCCGGCGGGGCCTTTTTGGGAATTTATTTCTTGACCTCGCTTACCGGTATCGATTTTTGGCGAAGCTTCTGGTCGACCTACGAACGGGGAATCGGATTTTTCGCCATGTTTCACCTCGCCGCTTTCGGGCTTGTCCTTTCCTCTCTTTATAAAGAACTTCCGTGGAGAAAAATTTTTTATGGTTCGCTGGCCGTTTCGGTCGTCGTCGGCCTGCTTGCTTACATACAGATTTACATTCCGGGCTTGTTGCTCGTAGAAAACCCGGGCGAGCGCCCGGGCGCGACCTTCGGCAACCCGACCTTTATGACGGGTTATCTGGTTTTGAACGTTTTCCTGTCCGTTTATCTTTTCTTCATTTTGATGAAAGAGGCGAAATTGTACGGCCGCATGCCTTACGTGAAATTATTTTTTGTCGCGGCGGCGGGAGCATTCAACGTGTCTGTGATATTTTTCGCCCAGACGAGGGGAGACATTCTCGGCATGGGCGCCGGTTTTCTTGCGCTCCTTGCCTTTTTCGCTTTTCGGCCGCCGGAGGGAGCGCATGGTTTTTTGGCGAGCCGGAAAACTTACGCCGTTTCTCTTGCGACTGTCGTATTTTTGGCGGCAACATTTTTCTTCACGATAAATAATCCGTTCTGGGGCAAAATCCCCGGTTTGGCGCGTTTCCAGTCCATTTCCTTTTCGGAAGACAGTCCGCTTTTCCCGCGTCTTTTGGCTCTTGATATCGGCTGGAAAGGGTTTTTGGAAAAGCCGGTTCTCGGCTGGGGACCGGGAAATTTCGCGCCGCTCTTCGACCGATACTACGACCCGCGCGTGCTGAAACTTTCCTACAAGGAGACGCACGCCGATAAGCCTCATAATTTCCTTGTGGAATACGCCGATTCAGGCGGTATTATTTTATTCCTGGCGCTTCTTTCTTTGTTCGGCGCCGCCGCTTACGAGGCAATGAAACAAAAAGACAAACTATGGCGAGCGGTTTTTATCGCCGCCTTGGTCTCGTATGTGGTCGGCCAGTCATTCTTTTTTGAAACAATCGGTCCGCTTTTGATGTTTTACCTCTTTTTTGGCGCGACTAACGGGTCTTTCCGCGAAAAGCCGGCCGAAGTCGCCGGCGGAAACGATTCTGCCGGACAATTTTCGGGAGGTTCAAGAATATCGGGCGCCGTTCTCGGTTCGTGCCTGGCCCTTGCGGCTGTTCCTGTTTATGCCGTAAACATCCAATCGCTTATGGCTTCATACCATCAATACGAAGGATTCCAGAAATTTTTGAGCCAGGATATTTTTTTCGGACTCCGTTCGTTCGAAAACGCAGGAAATATCTGGAGCCCTTACTCGTGGAATTTCAAGCGCGACTACGCAATTGCCGTCGCCGGTCAATATTTCAATTATCCCGGAACCGTGTCCGACGAAGACGTTCTGAAGGCGGTTCAGGCGATGGAAAAAGTCCGCGACCAGCATCCGGAAGACGCTTTCAATCATTACGCCCTGGTTAATCTTTACAACGAAGTGGCAAAAATAAATCCGAAGGAATTTACTCAAAAGGCGGAAGACGAAGCGAGAATAGCGCTCGAAATAAGCCCGAATCGCCAGGAAACCTATTTTTATCTTGCGAAGACAAAAACCATTGAAGGGGATTACGCCGGCGCGCTTTCCATACTGAAGCGGGTTCTGGATTATTCGCCGGGAGTTCCCGACGCACATTTTTACTACGGCATTATGGCTTACGCTACGGGCGATAAAACGGCCGGATACAATGAAATCAAAGCCGCGATCGCAATGGGCCGCGAGTGGAGCACGTTTTACGAGCCGAGGGTTGTCGCCGGATTTTTCGCAGATTCCGGGTATCTGGACGAGGCTACTGAGCTTTACAAGCTTGCATGGGAAATGTCCGGGCGAACGGATGTCGAAACGGAAATCAAGCTCGGCGTCGCTTATTTTTACGGCGGAAAATACGACGATGCCAAATTGCATCTTGAAAACGCAATTAAAAAATTCGACATAGTCAAAAGCCCTTCCTACGACCAGCTTGAACCGATTTTCAGGCAACTCGGCATCAATCCGGCGGGACACTGATGTTAATTTTGACAGGATTGGCGTTTTGACGCGATTTTGCTATACTTAATTCCAACAAAAGATTAACCCCCAAATTTTTTCCGAAAATTTAGGCGGGTAAAAAGGTCGGTTTACGTTTCCAACAATTTATTAAAATGACCAAAGATGGATTAGTCGAGGCAGTAATGAAAGCGGCCGGTTTTGAAACAAAGGCCGTGGCTCACCGTGCCGTCGAAGCGGTCTTCGACAGCATCGTAAAGACGCTGGGCCGGGGCGAAGATGTCGCCATCACCGGTTTCGGAACTTTCCGCGTCGTCAAGCGGGCCGCGCGCCAGGGTCGCAACCCGAAAACAGGCGAAACAATCCAGATTGCGGCTTCAACAAAGCCGAAATTCCGCGCCGGCAAGGTTCTCAAAGAAGCAGTAAAGTAAACGGCGTCTGATTTGAAAATAAAAGCCCTTCCTTAAAGGAAGGGCTTTTATTTTCGCTTACTTGGCGCTGGATATTATTTCCTGCGCTTCTTTGCTGATATCGAAAAAGTTCTGATACGCGTCTTTCAAATACCGGAGAGATGATACCATCAGGTCGGAGGCGTCATTCGGCCAAGCAAGCCTTTTGAAAATATTTTTCACAGAGTCGTTGTTTTCGCCGGCCAGACGGAGGTTTTTTCTCGCCTGATTTAAAATGTCGCTTATTTTTTGATTGTCTGCCAGACCAAGCGTTTTAAGCGTCAAGCTTATCTGGTTAAATCTGTTTTGCGTGATTTGGAGAATATCCTGGTTTTTGGCGAAAATAAGAAAATTTTTGCCGAGTTCGTCCATCGGAACATAATTCGAATCTCTCCAAATTCTCAAGTTTGCCGAAAATATTTTACTGCCTTCGATTCCGAGGTCTTTTATTGCGTCCTTTTGGATTCGATAATATGAAATTATTTCATCCAATCTTGAAAGAATCCTGTTCCGGTCGTCGCGTATCTCCGGATAGTTCGCCTGCGCCGATTTTACGTTGGATTGAATTTCCAAAGCCTCGCCTATGGCGCAGTCAGTCGCCAGGTTCAGGATTTCTTTTCTGACATCAAGTTCTTTCCTTACGTTTTCCTGGCTGTAGTTTTCTCGGGAATCGGTTCCGGCCATGGAAAGATTTTTGAGGCCTTGCCTGAAATCGCAGTTGTTTTCGGCGTAAACCTTGCTGTTTGCCGAATAAAAGGGCGTTGCCGCCAGCGCCGCTGCGGCGAAAACGCCAAAAACTATAGTATAGATGCTTTTATTCATAATTTACCGGGAAAGCGCGTCAAGAACCGAGTCGATTGTCGGCTTGGTGGAAGTCGTTTCGGCGCTCCCCAGGCTGGCGTTAATCTCGTTTTGCGTCGGCACAGTGGCGGCTTTCGGGGATTTTACTTCCGGCGGAGCGGCGCTAACGGTGCTTGTTTTGTTTTCCAGGCCGAGAATGTCGTTATAAAAAACATTGGTGAGTTCTATTTGCGCGTCTATCGCCTGGGCCTCGGCTCTGAGCCCGCCGATATCAACAACCGAAGTTTTTGCCGGCGACAGTATTTTTAAAATCGAGAAACTTCCTATCGCCAAAAGGAGCATTACGGCCGTCATGGCGATAGACCAGCCGGAGCGGAAAACGCCAGCCGCTATTTCCCTGGAGGCCAGCGAAAAACCGGCCAGCTTGTCGTTGCCTTGACTTAGGATAACTATCTTGGACTTTCTCGTATAATCCGAGTCGGCCCCGAGATGTTTAAATTTTTTTAGAAGTTCAATTGGTTCCATGCCAGGTAGTAGAAATTCGACTAAATTTGTTTTATGACTTCGATATTTTATCTTTACGTTATTTCAACCAGATAACAATTATTCGACTCCTATCATTTTGCGCTTTGCGCGGCAGTCGAATTTTCACTGCCCGGCATTTTTTTTTCCAAAACTTTTTTCAATTCCTTGACCGCCCTGTGCTGCATGAGCTTTACCGCTCCTTCGCTTTTTTCAACCGTCGCGGCGACTTCTTTTACGGAAAGGTCTTCCACGAACCTCATTATCAGGACGTCCTGATAATCCTGTTTTAGTTCTTTCATCGCCTTCATTACGCGTTCGAGCTGGATTTTTTCTTCCAGGTTTTTCTCATTCAGCCCGAAATCCGAGAAGTATTCTTCATCAACTATTTCCAAACCAACTTCCTGTTTCTTGGTTCGATAACGGTCGATTATCTGGTTTCTCGCGATGCGGTAGAGCCAGCTTGAAAAAGGGAATCCCAAATCCTTGTAGTTTGAAATGTTCTGCCAGGCGTTAAGAAATACCTGATGAGTAAGGTCCTCGGCGTCCTCACGACGGCCGATTTTGATCAGAACGAACCGGTATATTTTGGGCTGGTAATGGTCATAAAGCAGGCCAAAAGCCGAGGCCTTACCCCTGACGGCGTTCTCTATTAACTTTATTTCGCCATCTAACATTGAAAACGATATAAAAAGGCGCCGGTTACTTGGAGCCACAATGACTATTATATCAGGTAGTGGAAATTCGACTTCGGCAGTTTTTCACATTCGCATTTCTCAATATCGATGAAATAAGCAACATAATCGTAAATAATAACCGCTTTTTGCCATTTGATGAACGGGCGGTCGAATTTTCACTACCTGATATAATAAAAACAGCCGGGCAATTAGTCAAAGCCGGCACAATACATATTTTATGGGGAGCGGGCCGCCTGCGGCGAGCCCCGCTCAAAAATTGTTCACAATTTTTGAGCGGGTGAAGGGAATCGAACCCTCGTACTCTGATTGGCAACCAGATGCACTGCCACTGTGCTACACCCGCCTTATACAGAAAATAGAAAGTGGAAAACAGAATTTTGACCGGACTGATGAAAGTCAAAAATCAACGGCCAAATTTCTACTTTATAGATTCTACTTTCTAGATTATGGTTTGTCTAATAGTTCGGCGGCTGTCCTTGCGGCCCGATGATACTCGGCTGTCCTGTCGGTCCGATGAATCCGGGCGGCGCAGGACTTTTTGTAGTAGTTGATTTTATATTTGTTGTAGTAGTGGAGCTTATATTAACCGGCTGGCTTTTGGTGTCTTCTTTAACCCGCGCCGCGACTCCTCCCGTTTCGGTTAAATTTCCTATCTCGTTGAAATTACTCGTCCAATAAAAAAACAAAGCCGTTCCGGCAATGAAAATTATTAATAACAAATAAATAATTCTCATTTTGCGTAGCTTGAAAATTCCGACTCGCCGAAAATTTGTGCCCCCGAGAGGAATCGAACCTCTATCACGAGATCCGCAATCTCGCGTCCTGTCCGTTGAACGACGAGGGCATTGGACTTATCTCCTGAACCCAGAATCTCATTCATTAAACCACATAAACTCCCATTTTGGGCCCGGCTTAAAATCCTATCAACCTTTCAATTGAGTCGATAAACGACTCCTCGAATTCGGTTTTTCCGACTATCGGCTTAAGAGCTTTTTCTATTTCAGGAAGGCGCTTGGCCGGAGTAATTGTTTTTAACCACGGACGGATGCCTCTCCGCAGCCGGAACGCCACCTCCGACCATTCGTCCGGTTCGTTTTCCCTTACGCAAAAAGCCTCAATCTCCGAATAAGGGTAAAATTTGCCGCCGTCAACTGTCAGTCCTTTTTCATCGAGCTTGAAAAGAATCGTTCTCGGTTTTCGGTTAGCCCAGACCATCACGAGAATTTCAGCGATGACTATGAAAACGGCGAAAAGGAAATTTTTTTGCAAAATCGAAACGCTCAAAAGAACTATCGCTATCATCACGCTCAGCCAGTACCATGAAACATGCTTATCGCGATATTCGAATTCGGGAGCTTGCCACTCGATACTGAAGCGTTCCATTTTGAAATGTTAACATTGACGCTCCATTTTGCCAAACCGTTTATCCTTTGACCGCGGCCAGAGCGATTATTTTCCTGGCGCCTGCTTTTTTCAAGGAAACCGCCGCTTCGAAAAAGGTCGCTCCGGAAGTGGTCACGTCGTCCACGAGAAAAATATTCCTGCCGGCGAATTTTTCCGGCGCGACGACCGCGAAGCAGCCTTTTGCGTTTTTCAGGCGCGATTCGAAATTATCCATCTCGCTTTGCGGCTTGGTTTCTTTCAAACGCACCAAGCCGCCTTTTTCCGCTTCGAGTCCGAAATGTCCGGCGAAAATTTCCGCTATCAAATCGGCCTGATTGAATCCGCGCCGCCGCAGGCGTTTTTTCCCGAGCGGCACCGGCACGACAAGCCAGCCGCCTGCCTGCGCAGGCAGGCTTTCCGCCAAGTTCAGATTTTTGGCATAGGCAATAAGGATTTCGGCCAGTGGCCGCGCGGCGTCTTTGACGAATTTGAATTTCAGTTCATGGACCAGGCGGCGCGGAACATCGTCTTTGTATGAAGCCGCCGCTCCGAGAATATACGGGAAATCAGGATGGCATATTTTTTTGTTTTCCGGCAGCCGCGCTCCGCACTTGCCGCAGAAAAGGGATTTATTGAGCGTAATTTTCCCGAAACAGAAACGACAGACGATTTCCCCGCCGTCTATGTTTTTCCCGCAGCCGGCGCAGACGGGTGGAAACAAAACGCTTAAGACGGAATGGATGAAAGAACGAAAATAATTTTCCATAATTTTTTATGCGCGCTACCTTAAATAACCATTATACCTCTCCAAACCGGCGGAAGCCGTGCTATAATATAAACGTTGTCATAAAACATGACAACGCTTCAATCAGGTCGCTCGTAGAAAGTAAAAGCGTTCATGTTTTTACTTTACTCCTCGTTGCCAAATGTATGAAACTTCCTTTCATCATTTGGTTCGCTCGGATAAAATAAAAATAAATTTTTACTTTACTCCTCGTTGCCAAATGTAAACAACTATGCCGGATATCTTCAAAGCAATGGACTTTTTTGGATTCATCAAACAAAAAATAGCCCCCGTTTACCTCGGGGTGGATATAGGCACCACTTCCATAAAAATAGCGGAAGTCGAACAGGGCAAAAATTCGCCGCGCCTGACGAATTATTGCATATTGGAAGACAAGGGTTCTCTTCTTCGGGCCAATACGGCCATCCAAACCAGCAATCTTAAACTTTTTGAAAACGAAGTTTCGGAACTTTTAAAAACCGCCATCGGAGAAATGAAACCCAACACAACAGAAGCTTTGGCTTCTCTCCCGGTTTTTTCGGGTTTAACCACGATTTTGACTTTTCCCGAAATGCCCAAGAACGATTTGGAAAAAGCTCTTTCTTTCGAGGCGAAAAATTACATACCGATGCCTATTTCAGAAGTAGTCATAGATTGGATGAAAGTCGGCGAATATCGCGACGACAAGGGATTTCTTTCACAGCAAATACTTTTGATTTCCGTTCCGCGAGAACAGGTGAAAAAATACCAACGTATTTTCAAAGAAGCGGGGTTGCGCCTGGCTGCCCTGGAAATAGAAAGTTTGAGTTTATTGAGGGCGCTCGTCGGGGGCGACCCGACGCCAACTTTCATTATTGACATCGGCAGTCGTTCAACGGCCATAATAATCGCCGACGGAGGAACGATACGTTTCAGCGGTCAGAGCGACTTTGGCGGAGCGTCTCTGACCCAAGCCGTGTCTTCCGGTTTAAACATAAACCCCCTGCGCGCCGAAGAACTTAAGAGGGAAAAAGGCGTTGGAGGAACCGGCCAAAATTACGAGTTATCCACAATCATGCTGCCTTTTCTTGATGCTATAATTAATGAGGTAAAAAGAGCGGAATTCAATTATAAAAGCCAAGTTCCGAATTCCAAAAAAGTCGAAAGAGCCGTTCTTAGCGGAGGAGGCGCCAATCTGGTTGGGGTTGAAAAATATTTTGAGTCCCGCCTAGGCGTGCCAACGGTCAAAGCCACCCCGCTTTCCAGGTTGGAATATCCTTCTTCGATTGAACCGTTTGCCAAAGAACTGAATTCTTTTTTGAGCGTGTCCCTGGGATTGGCTTTGAGGGAATTTATTTGATACCGGAGCAACTCCAACAACACAAAATTTTTTAAAAATATGCCACTTCCGGAACAATTAATAGATCGGCTCAGCCGCGAATCGGCTCAAACCCCCGGATGGTCGGGTAAGATACTCATGTTCAGCGGAACGGTTTTTTTCATTGGTTTTGCGGCGTACATCGGCCTTGTTTTCGGATATAAACCATATTTGGAAAATCAGGTGGCTGAGCTTGACAGTCAGATAAAAACTTTCGGTCAGCAGGTTCCTCCGGAAGAGCAAAACAAGCTCATTTCTTTTTACTCGCAAACAATCAACCTCCAAAATATTTTTAGTCGGCACGTTGTTTCTTCCCAAATTTTCAAGTGGCTGGAAAAAAATACGAGAGCGAACGTTTATTACACCAAGTTAAGTCTTTCGTCTTCCAACAATCGGCTGAATTTAAGCGGCGCCTCAAAGACAATCGACGATTTTGCCGGCCAGTTATTGGTTTTTCAAAATAACCCGCTTGTCCTGAAAATCGCCATTAACACTTTTATATCTTCCGCCAACAATTTGTGGCAGTTCGACATAACTTTGTTCCTGGCGGACAACGCCTTTAGTCAAACGGCAGTTCAACAATAATATTCCACTTTTAAAATGAAACAGACCACAAAAAGATTTTTAAGCCTGATAATTTCTTTCGTCCTTTTTACGGCGACGATGATCGTCTATTTCAATTTGATATTGCCGGCCAACGAAGACGACCAAAACATCAGAGCGCAAGTAATCAGCCGCCAAGACTTCGTTGACAATCAAAAGGCGGCCATTTCTCAGTTGCAGAAACTTATCGATTCTTACAAAGGAAAAGGCGAACTTCAGGGCGTCGTTTCTTCCATTCTTCCGTTGTCGCCTGACTTGGCCGGCGTTTTTTCTCAAATAAGCGGCCTCGTTCAGGTAAACGAGCTTTTAATGCAGGGAACGACCGTAAGTTTGCCAGTAAATTTTGTGGCTTCCGACGAAGGCGCTTCCGGTCAATTATTAGTCAAACCTTTCGGTTCAGTCGATTTTCAGGTTAAAATAATCGGGTCTTACGAGGATTTCAAATCTTTTCTGGGTAATTTAGAAACGAATATCAGAATTTTCGACGTCAAAAAAATCGACCTCCAGCCGGCCGGAAAACCAAGCCAAAACATTTACACTTACGATTTGACGATTACCGCTTATTATCAAAATCCTTGATAAAAATATGGCAATGATAATTGAAGAAAAAGGAAACAACAACGCATTGATTGACTTCTTGGTTTGGATTGCCATACTGATAATAATAGGGTCGGGCATTTACTACATTTTCTTCAAAAAACCGGAGCTGATTCAGTTTACGGCATCCTCGTCTTTTAAAGATGTTCAGCAGCTTTCCAAAATAAACATAAGTTCGGACCAGCTTATCAATAGTCCGCAATTTCAGGCGTTAAAACAACACATTACTGCCGTGGAACCCAAGGATATCGGCAGAACGAATCCATTTTTGGGGTTCTAAAGTTTACGAAATACGAATTTTTACGAATGTACGAATGCTTGTTACTAAAAACTTTTTGCCGCTAAAATTATTCTTATATTCGTACTCTTTAGTATTTCGTAAAAATCAATGACCACCGAACAACTTTTATCTGAAATCCAAAAAAGGGGACTTATAAGCGAGGAAGTTTCCAATAAACTAAAAAGAGAATCGTTCCTTTCAAACCGTTCAGTAGAAAACCTTATTTATTCGGAGCGTCTGGTTAATGACGTCGAGATGGCCAAAGTAAAGAGCGAGGTCCTCAAAATACCCTACCAGAAAATTGATGTTTCCAAACTCGACGACGCTCTTTTGGAATTGATACCGGAGGAAACAGTAAGAACGTACGGAGCGGTGCCTCTTTCCAAAAACGACAATCTTTTGGTAATCGGAATGGTGCATCCCGACGACCAAAAAGCGCAAGAAGCTTTGAAATTCATAGCCCGCCGCCTTCGTCTCAACTTGGGCGTTTATATCGTTTCCTACGCCGACTGGCAGGATGTGCTCAAAAAGTATTCTCCTTACAAGAGCGAAGTGGAAGCCGCGGTTCGCTCGCTTAACTTAAAAAGCGCCGCTACGGGCCGGCCGCTGGTCAATCTTGATGAGACGGCGATTGCCAGTTCGGAAGACGCGCCAATAATCAGAATTGTCGCAAAAACTTTCAGCGAAGCGGTGCAAAGGGGCGCTTCTGACATCCACATAGAACCCCTGGAGAATTATTTAAGGATAAGATTCAGAATAGACGGCCAGCTTAAAGAAGAAACAACTTTACCCGCCGAACTTGCTCAGCCGGTTGTTTCGCGCGTCAAAGTTATTTCAAATCTTAAAATAGACGAGACAAGAATTCCCCAAAATGGGCGTTTCCGGACAAAGGTTTTTGACAAAGAAATAGACTTTCGTGTTTCCACTTTTCCGACTCCTCTCGGAGAGAAGGTTGCCATACGCGTACTCGACCCCTCGATTGGACTCAAAAGTTTCAGCCAACTCGGCTTGGAGGGGAAAAACCTCGAAATAGTCAAAGAAGGCCTTTCAAGGCCTTTCGGAATGATACTGATAACCGGTCCTACAGGTTCCGGAAAAACCACTACGCTGTACGCGCTTCTTCAAACCCTTAATAAAGAAAACGTAAACATTTTGAGCCTTGAGGACCCGGTGGAATATTTCATTTCCGGAATAAATCAATCGCAGGTTCGACCGGAAATAGGTTATGATTTCGCTTCGGGGTTGCGCGAAATCCTTAGGCAAGACCCCGACATAATCATGGTCGGCGAAATAAGAGACAACGAAACCGCCGGTTTGGCCGTTCATTCCGCCCTTACCGGACATATCGTTCTTTCCACCCTTCATACCAACAACGCCGTTGGCGTAATACCTCGTCTGATAGACATGAAGGTGGAACCATTTCTAATTCCGTCATCGCTCAATTTGATGATATCTCAGCGGTTAATCGGGCAGCTTTGTCAGAATTGCAAAAAAGCCGAAACGGCGCCCCCGGAGGTCCAGAAAATAATCAAAAAAGCATTGGCGGATTTACCGCCGAAAACCGCGCCGGATTACGAGGAGCCGTATAAAATCTATAAAGGCGCCGGATGTCCCAAGTGTCAGGGACGAGGAGTAATCGGGCGCATAGCCATATTCGAGATTTTCAAGATGTCCAGGGAGCTCGAAGAAATAATCAACACCGGACCTACGGCGCGGCGGATTTTTGAAGAAGCCAAGCGTCAGGGAATGATAACGATGCGTCAGGATGGGATTCTTAAAGCGCTTTCCGGCTTGGTAAGCGTCGAGGAAGTGATTGGGGAAACACAGGAAGCGTGATATAATGTAAATGAAAAATAAAAAAGTAAAATTAAAAAATCTGATAATTTTTATTTTTAATATTTAATTTTTCCAACCATCTATGCCTACTCCGCAGGAAAAAATTAACGAGATTTTGATTACTGCCGCCAGGCAGAACGCTTCCGATTTGCACATGGCGGTCGGTCGCAGGCCGACCCTGCGGGTTGACGGCGTTCTTGTTCCGATACAGAAAGAGCCCCAGCTGACTCCGGAAACGATAGACCAGCTTGTTTCCGTGCTTTTGACGGCCGAACAAAAAGAAAGGTTTCTTAAGGAACGTCAGCTTGATTTCGCTTACAACTTAGAGGACAAAGCCAGGTTTAGGGTCAATGTTTATTTCCAGCGCGGCTACATGGCTGCCTCGTTGCGTCTCATACCAGCCAGGATAAAAACCATTGAAGAATTAAATCTTCTGCCGATATTGCACGAATTCACCAAAATTTCCCAGGGATTCGTTTTGGTTGTGGGGCCGGCGGGACACGGCAAGTCAACGACTTTGGCCGCGATGCTTGACGAAGTAAACCACAACAGAACCGACCATATTGTCACAATCGAAGATCCGATTGAATATATTTTCGTTCAGGACAGGTGCATCGTTTCTCAAAGGGAAGTCGGCAACGACACCCCCAGTTTTCACGCGGGCCTCAGGACCATTCTTCGGCAGGACCCGGACGTGATAATGATAGGCGAGATGCGCGACTCTGTTTCAATTTCAACGGCCATGACCGCGGCCGAAACGGGACATCTTGTTTTTTCAACGCTTCACACCAATTCGGCCTCCCAGACGGTAGACAGAATAATAGACTCGTTCACTTCCGAACAGCAGGGGCAGGTCGTTTCTCAGCTCGCCTCCACTCTTGTGGCAATAGTTTCGGAAAGGCTTCTCCCGCGGCTTTCCGGCGGTCGCGTGCCTGTGCTTGAAATAATGATAGTCAATCCGGCCATCAGGAATCTCATCCGCGAAAGGAAGATATATCAAATAGACCTGGTGATAGAAACGAGCCTTCAGGAAGGTATGGTTACAATGAACCGCTCGCTCGCCGGCCTCGTCAAAAACAAAGAGGTTTCTTTGGAAAATGCGGAACTTTATTCGCAGAACCCGGCAGAGCTCAGGATTCTTTTGGAAAGGATGCTGTAATTTAGGAAATACGAATTTTTACGAATGTAAGAATAATTTTAACGGGGAAAATTACCAATATCGGTTAATTAACAAATTCGTATATTCGCAATCAATTCGTAAGTTCGTAAAACAATGAAGTTTAAATATCAGGCAAAGACTAAGGAGGGAGAAAACCAAATGGGGGTGGTGGAAGCGCCAAGCAAGGATGCGGCTACGAGCATTTTAACCAGCCACAACCTTTTCATTTTGAGCATTGAAGAATCGGAGAAATCAAGTTGGTATGACAAGTTGGCCAATTATTTCTTCAATCGTTTACGCCAAAAAGAACTTGTCATATTCACCCGCCAATTAGCCATGCTTCTCGGAGCGAAAGTGCCCTTGAACATAAGTCTTAAAACTCTTCGCGAACAGACGGCCAGTCCGGCTTTGAAGGAAGCGGTACTCCAGATTTCCGAGGACATTGACTCCGGTCTGTCTCTTTCGCAAGCAATCGATCGGCAGCCGCAAATTTTTTCCGGTTTTTTTTCAAGCATGATTAGGGCGGCCGAAGTCACCGGCAACCTTGAGAGCGTCACTGGTTTTTTGGCGGATTATCTCGAGCGGGAGTATTCCCTCATGCAAAAAACGCAATCCGCCCTGATTTATCCCGCTATTTTGATTGTTCTATTCGTCGTCGTTTCTTTCATTTTGACGACATTCGTGGTTCCGCAAATAGGACCGATATTCGAGGAAGCAGGCGTGAAGCTTCCGTTGTTCACGGCGATACTGGTCGGGATAAGTTCCTTTCTCAATCAGTGGTGGCCGATAGTCATTTTCGCGGTGTTCGTTATTTTTTTGATGACAGTGGATTATCTTCAGACCTCCGAGGGTAAAGCTTTCAAAGACGAGCTTAAAGTTTCATTGCCAATACTTAAAGAAATTTATCTTCCCCTGACCATTACCAGAATATCCAATGCAGCCTCCATGCTTTTGAAAGGAGGCGTTCCCGTGGTGCAGACGCTTGAGATAATCGGCCAAACGTCGGACAGCGTAGTTTATCGCGAAATAATGAATCAAATGGCCGAGGACGTGCGTCAGGGGCAAACGCTTTCCGCCGCGGCTTCCAACTACAAAAGCCATTTTCCGCCGATGGTGACCCAGATGCTCGCGGTCGGCGAAGCGGCCGGACAGCTTGAATCCACCTTCTCCCGGCTTTCTTCGTTTTATGGACGGGAAGCCGACGCGGCTATAAGCAATGTAGTCGAATTGATCCAACCCGTTCTTATCATAGGAATGGGTATTTTAGTCGGATTGCTTTTCGCTTCTGTCATTTTGCCAATTTACCAGCTTGTGGGAACTATCCATTAGTTTTCCACAATACCCCATGAAACCAATATGTTATACTTGAAAGTATGAAAAAAGGATTCACGCTTATCGAAATTCTCATAGTCGTCGCAATCATAGCAGTCTTGGCCAGTATGGTTTTGGTCGGTTTCGGTCCAGCTCAGCGCCAAGGAAGAGACGCTAGACGCATATCGGACCTGCGCCAGGTTCAAAACGCGCTTGAACTTTATTATTCTAAATGCGGATACTATCCCGGCACAACTCAAGCAAGCGCTCCATGCGGCGGTTTTAGTTCATTGGGCAATAGTTGGTCTGGTCTTGTAACCGCCCTGACCGCCAGCAACATTGGAATAAATAGCGTTCCCAACGACCCGAGCGGCGGCAAAAGTTATTCGTATGGAACGAATAGCGATGGCTCAATCTACATACTAGAATCCAATCTGGAAGACACGAATAATCCGGCCCTTCAGCAAAGTTATAAAACAAACGAGTTCGGCGTTGATTGCGCCACAAGCGGTCACTACTGCATAAAATTCTAAACGGTTCGGCCCGGGGCAATCCGGGCTTTTGTTTTTTGCAGTAAGGCGTAATTTTTAGGCAATCATGAATCCCGTTGGAAAATCAAAATAAGTAATTTGTCGGCCAAAAACCCCCCCCTCTTGTAATTGAGATATTTTCATATTAAAAATCTTTTTTTATTAATTTTCTAAACGGGATGAATTTTTTCCTGTTTATTTTCGGCGCCGCCGTTGGCAGTTTTCTGGGCGTGATTTCCGACCGCTACCGAGAAGATTTGCCGATTTGGGACAGAAAGATTATCGGCGGACGCTCGAGCTGCGAGATGTGCGGCGTTAAGCTGCGCTGGTTCGAACTTATTCCTGTTTTAAGTTTCATTTTACAAAAAGGCAGATGTCGGTCTTGCAAACGCCGGATCGGCTGGCGTTATTTTTTAATTGAAATAACGAGCGGTTTTCTCTTTGTTTTTATTCCTGCAAGCCTTGAGGCGCGCTATGTTTTGGATTATTCAGTCCAGGGCGAAAAACTTTATATCCTGCCGGCTTTGTGGATATTCGTTTTTTCAGTTCTTCTGCTGGTTTCCTTTATAGATTATCGCTTAAAGATAATTCCGGACGAAGCTAATGTGGCGCTTGTTTTGTCGGGAATTTTGATAACCGCCTTTCAGCCGTTTGGCGAACTGTCCGGTTCTTTTTTGGGACACTACGGCATGCTTTTCGGCTGGCGTTTGAATCCATGGCTGAATCATCTGTTCGCGGCGGCAATCGCGTGCATCTTCTTTGCTTCTTTAATTCTGATTACAAAGGGGCGCGGCATGGGTGGCGGAGACATGAAACTTGCCGCGGCGATGGGTTTTGTTTTCGGCTGGCCCGATATTTTGCTTGTCGCCATATTGTCATTCATAATCGGTTCGCTCTTCGGACTCGGAGCGATTATCTTAAAAAAGAAAAACGCCAGAAGCCACATAGCTTTCGGGCCGTTTCTTGGGGCATCCGGTTTGATTGTTTTTTTCTTCGGCTACGAAATAATCGACTTTTATTTAGGCCTTTTAATGATGTAATGGCGCATCCCTGATTTTTTGGTGTAAAATAAGTTCAATCATGAAGCTTTTCAAAAGAGCCGTGATAACGCCAAAAAAAACAGGTTTTACCATCATTGAACTTCTGGTGGCGTTGGGCATAGCCGTTCTCTTTTCATCAATCCTGATTTCTTATAACCACACCAGCCGCCAGCAGCTTGCTCTTTACGCCGAGGAAACAAAACTCATCCAGGCGATTTTTCGCGCCAAGTCGCTGGCCCTCGGTTCGTACGTCAAACCTTCCACTCCAACCGTTTGCGGTTACGGCGTTCATTTTGATTACGCGGCGATGAAATACTATATTTTCAGCTATAACAAAGCCGGTATCGCCAATTGCCAGAACATAAATGAGATAAACGCTGGTTCGCAAGACGCAATTTCAACTTTCGTTTTGGGCGGCAATGTCAAACTGGTTGGTTTGCCTCAAGGCGGTTCGCGTCTTGATGACGTTCTTTTTGTTCCCCCCGACCCGATAACGCTTGTAAATTCAGGAGGAACCATAATTAAAAACGGCTCCGCTGTCATTTATCTCCAGACAATCGATGGCTCCCTTTCGGTCAAGATAAACATCAATTCGGCCGGGCTTATCGATTTTTAGACGAATCGGATAACGGCCGTTTTATTTAATTTCTTTCAGGGTATAATTATTCCAAGTCATGCCCCGAAAAAATAAGTTTTTCAAATTGCCGTCCTTAGGCAATCCGCTTTATTCAAGGCGCGGACAGTCTTTGGTTGAAGCGCTGGTAGCCCTTTCTTTTCTGACGGTAGGTTTCATGGCCGTTTTCTCGTTGCTGAGCCGGTCTTTAAGCCTTAACCGGTCTTCAACAGAGAGCTACGTGGCAACCTACATTGCCGCCGAAGGAATCGAAATTGCAAGAAATATCGTTGACACTAACGGTATCCAGAAAAACGCCTGGAGTTATGGTTTCTCAGGCGGCAGCGGCGATTATGAGGCTGAATATAACAGCCGTTCTCTTTCGCCAAATCAGGACAGGTTTTTGACATACAACCCAAACAGCCACATTTACGGGTATGGCGGCTCAATCCAAACTCCATTTAAGCGTCTCATCAGGGTGACATTTGTAAGTCAATATGAAATGAAAATCAATTCCATAGTTTTTTGGACCGGCCTCGGCGGAGGAAGTTTCCGGGTTAATCTGGAAGACCATTTCATGAATTGGCGCACATAGGGCAATGAAAAAAAACTTACATAAAAAAAACAGAGGTTTCACCCTGGTGGAAATAATGGTTTCCCTCGGAATTTTTTCGGTAGCCATGCTTTTAGTCGTCGGGGGGTTCATCAGGTCGCTGAGGACCGAACGACAATCGTCTGCGTTTACATATGTTAACAACAACATGAGCATTGTCATCGAACAGATGGCGAGAGAGATAAGGACCGGATTTAATTTCTGTATTAACGGAAATTCCTGTCCGTCATCAAGTGTGCTTTCTTTCGTAAATTCAAGCGGAAACACAATCACTTATTGCTTGGAAAACGGGGCAGTCAACAGGATTATCGGCTCGAATTGTATTCCCGGACAGGAAATAACCAGCAGCAAGGTTTCGATAGATTATCTGACATTCATAATTTCCGGGAATCAGGACGACGACGGTTATCCGCCGCGGGTTACGGTTTTGATTGGCGCGAAACCAAAAGACCAATCGTCGTCAATGTACAATGTCAATTTCCAGACAACGGTCAGTTCCAGGATAATAGGCGCTTAAAGAAATGAAATTCAGCAACTTTATGCCTAAGCGCGGTTTTTTTAAAAAAGGCCAGATTATGCTTCTGAGCGTTTTGACGTTAGGCATGATAATGCTCGGAGCCACGGCCATCGCCGGTTTGCTGACGGTTTATCAAATTAGAATGTCTTCAAACGTAACGGATTCCGCAAAAGCCATTTTTGCGGCGGATGCCGGGCTAGACTGGGGCATTTACCAATTCACAAGGCCGACCTCCTCAGACCAAGCGCCCGTGTTTTCAAACGGCGCCTCGTTCACTGCAACTTGTTACGATTCTTCCTTAAACCAGCTGGACAGCTGCGCCAACTCTTCGACTTCAGTAATAAGGTCTTTCGGCAGGTCAGGGGCCCTATCAAGGGTTTTTGAACTGAATCTGTGAAGACGCATGAAAACGGACAAAACAAAATCAATCGACAAAAAAACCGCCGGGGAAAGAATAAGGAAACTCAGAAAAACGATAGAAAAACACAGATACGAACGGCTGGTTTTTAACAAAGAAACGATTTCCCCCGAAGCCGAGGACGCGCTCAAAAAAGAACTTTTCGATCTGGAACAACTTTTTCCGGAATTGATTACTTCGGATTCGCCGACCCAGCGCGTCGGCGGCGAACCGCTTAAACAATTCAAAAAAGTTCGCCATGAGGAGCGAATGCTTTCGTTCAACGACGCTTTTTCGGAAAACGACGTTAACGACTGGCTGAAAAGAATTTCGAATCTTATGGGAAAGAAAGTCGATGGGCCTTTTTACGGGGAATTAAAAATAGACGGCTTGGCGGTGGAGCTGGTTTACGAAAACGGCGTTCTGACGCAGGCGTCCACGCGCGGCGACGGCGAGGTGGGGGAAGATGTTACCGAGAATCTTAAAACAATAGAGGCAATACCGCTAAAAATAGAAATTCCAAATTCCAAATTCCAAATTCCAAAACGGTTGGTTGTCCGAGGAGAAATTTTTTTAAACAAGAAAGAATTCGCGGCGATTAACAGGGAACAAAAAAAGAAAGGACTCAAACCTTACGCCAATCCGCGCAATGTCGCCGCTGGGTCCATCCGCCAGCTTGACTCGAAAATCACGGCGAGCCGCGGACTCGACTCGTTTCAATACGACATCGTGACGAAACTGGGCCAGAAAAAACACAGCGAAGAACACGCGATTCTTGATAAATTCGGTTTCCGGGTAAACCCAAACAACAAGATTTGTCCGACGGTAAAAGACATTTTCGAATTCCGGGATTATTGGGAAAAAAACCGCGAAAAACTTCCTTACGAAATAGACGGCGTCGTTATAATTTTGGATGACAACGGAACCTATGATGCCGCCGGAGTCATCGGCAAAGCGCCCCGCGCCGCCATTGCCTACAAATTTTCTCCGCGCGAAGCGACGACAGTCGTAGAAAAGATAAAAGTTCAGGTGGGCCGGACCGGCGCCCTGACGCCGGTTGCCGTAATGAGGCCGGTGCGGGTCGGCGGAGTCACGATTACCCACGCGACTTTGCACAATGCCGACGAAATCAGGCGTCTCGGCCTCAAAATAGGCGATACGGTCATAGTCAGCCGGGCTGGCGACGTTATTCCGCAAATAACCAAAGTTTTGGAGGAGATGCGAACCGGCAGGGAAAAGGAATTCAAAATGCCGGCTCGTTGCCCGATAGACGGCTCAAAAGTCGTCCGGGCAGGCGTGATTTCAAGATGTTCAAGTAAAACTTGCGGAGCTCGCCACCGGGAATCTCTTTATCATTTCGTTTCGCGTCCGGCTTTCGATATCAGCGGCCTCGGGCCGAAAATAATGGACAGGTTTCTGGATGAAAGTTTGATTTCAGACGCCGCCGACATTTTCGAATTAAAGGAAGACGACATCGCCGCCCTGGAAAGATTCGGCGAAAAATCCGCCGCTAACATCATTCGGGAAATAGAAAGCCGCAAAAAAATATCCCTGAGGCGTTTTATTTTTTCGCTTGGCATTCTGCATGTCGGGGAGGAAACCGCCGCGCTTTTGGCGCGGAGAATAATGGAAAACGTAAAAAGCGGCAAAGAAAATATAAGAATCAAGGATATCGTTAACTTCATATCGCGCGCTTCGTTGGACGACCTCCAGGCCATTCAGGATATCGGCCCGAAAGTTTCACAAAGCATATATGACTGGTTCCGCGAGCCAAGAAACATAAAATTTTTGGAAAAACTGGAATCGGGCGGAGTTCTAATCGAATTCCCGAAAAAGAAAGCCGGAGCCGCCAGATTGAAAGGAAAAACCTTCGTTCTTACCGGCGGCCTCGAATCCATGACGCGCGACGAAGCCAAGGAAAAAATACGCGAACTTGGCGGAGAAGTTTCCGAATCCGTGGGCAAAAAAGTTTCGTATCTTGTGGCGGGCAACGAACCGGGTTCCAAATATGAAAAAGCCCGAAAAATGGGAGTTAAAATAATTTCCGAAAAGGAATTTATCGAATTGATTAAATAGTACTTGGAGGTTTGATTTTTTTCCTTCAAAACAATATCATTTCTGCGTATGCGGGCGTAGCGTAGCCTGGTTTAACGCGCCTCCTTGTCAAGGAGGAGATCGCCGGTTCAAATCCGGTCGCCCGCGCGTTATAAAATCTTTCTCGCCCCAAAGGCGGGATTAGATTTTTTTACGTCCCGCCGAAGCCTTGGCGAAGGCGGACAATGTAGAAAATAGTGAGATTCCGGTCGGCTACGCCAGTTTGTTTTTCAACCGATTATAATTATTGCCAAGATAATAATTACCAATATCGCCACCTGATAAAAAATTCCCTTCACCGGTTCGTCGTCCAATTTTTTTATTGAATGAACTCCCTGATGGAATTTCTGAAAATAAAACAGCAGCTTGTTTGGCAACAGATAATAAATGGCTTGCAAAAAATCTGGCAGAGCACCGGCAAAAGCCCCCAATAAAATAATCCATAAATTATCAGGGAAGAAAAATAATGATATCAATACAGATGCAATCAACCCTAAACAAAAATCGATACTTCCCCTAGAGATGTCTTTTAGAAAATTCAATCCCAAATTCAATTTCATTCCAAAGGGCAGAGAACTATCATGGCTTTTAGACAGTATTTTATAATGCCAGTGGGGAATGGAGTCAAGGAGAAAATGGCTCAAAAAGGCGGCCACCAAGGCCAAAATCGGATAATTCTTCAATAAAATCGCCGAACCGGCGCCAGCTATGGCATGAACGGATAAAGTCATATTGATTCATTTTAATTCGGCGAGTTGCATCGTGCAAGCAATTTTGGATTTTCCACATGCCTTTTAAAAGTGATTTGCTATAATATATGAATAATGGCTACAAATCAACAACTTAAAGATTACATCGTTCAGCAGACAAATTCGGGAGTTTCAAAAGATACCGTGAAAAGCGCTCTTGTCGGAGCCGGCTGGAAAGAAGAAGACATCAATCAGGCAATTGCCGAGGTTCAGGCTGAGCCGCAAAACATGGCTCCATTAAAGCCAATCTTGCCCATTCAGCCGGTACAGCAAAACCAGATATCCCAATCCGCTCGACAGCCACAATCACAGCCGCTCCAACAGCCCCAGCAATCCCAACCAGCGAAACCCGCCGAAGTTTCCCAAACATCAAAACCATACGGTTTTTCCGCGGCGCCAGAAAAAACTTCTCCGGTTTCTTTCGTAACCAGCGACATTTTCCAATCCAAAGGAGAAACCGTTTTTCAGCCATCGAGCGAAAAACGCCCGACTTCTCCAGATTCTTCCGCGGTCAAACCACAAATGCTTTCCGGGGTCCAAAAAGAAAGATTTGGGGGCATGAGCGGAAAAATTTTCCCGATATCCCTCGGAATAGTTTCGGTTGCCCTGCTCGGCGGCAATATCTACTTCTTTTTGCAAAACGGCGATCTTCGTTCGCAAATCGATTCTTTGAACAGCGGAAAAACTTCTTTCGAAGGCCAGATTGCCTCGCTGGCCGGAGATAAAAAAAATCTTACGGACCAGGTTGATTCGCTGAATAAAACGATAACCGAACTGAACAACCAGCTTTCAATTTTCGCCATACCCGCCGACGGAGCGACGACGACAATTCCTTTCAACGCGATTGGCGCGCTTGGCGGAGGAGGAAAGTCGCTTTATTCGATAACAACAAACAAAAATATCGTGCTTTTTGTCAAAAACTCAAAGGACGCGGGCGTTGACGCGGGACTTAAACCTCTTTTGGGGGCGCAGGTTAGTCTTGAAGGAACTCATCAGGCCGGTTCAAATCAGCTTACGATAACTACGATTAATGGTCAGTCCGTTCAGGCCACACAATCGGCTCCTCAGGCGACCAGCACGACGCAATAAGTTTTTGTTCGCTGCGCGGCCCTCAATTAAATAATCTCTTTCAATCACTCATAAAGTTCCGGAACTGTTGTTTTTTCGTAATACTGTCCGAGCCCGAGTATATCCGGTTCGCGCCAGGGTTTGCCGATAATTTGAAAACCAACCGGCAACCCTTCTTCCTTACGGTGAGCCTGTCGAACCATTTTCTCGCGAACCGGTATCGAAATTGCCGGCAGTCCGGCAAGATTCGCCGGAATGGTAAAAATGTCGGAAAGGTACATGGTAAGCGGGTCTTCCGTTTTTTCGCCTATTTTAAACGCCGGACCCGGCGCGACTGGCGTCATTATGACGTCAACTTCCTTGAAAGCGTTTTCAAAATCGTTTTTGACGAGCCGGCGCACCTGCTGGGCTTTTTTGTAATAAGCGTCGTAATAACCCGAAGACAAAACGAAAGTTCCGAGAATAATGCGGCGTTTGGCTTCCTGCCCGAACCCTGAGCCGCGTTGCTTGAAATAAATATCTTTTAAGTTTGAAGCATCGATATTGCTCAGCCGCGAATAACGGATGCCGTCGAAACGGGCCAGGTTCGAACTCACTTCCGCCGGCATGATGATGTAATAGCACGAAAGGGCGTATTTGGTATGAGGCAATGAAATCTTTTTGAATTTCACGCCCAGGCCGCCGACAGTTTTCATGGCGACATTCATTGCCTCCTCAACGTTTTTATCAAGTCCTTTCACGAAATACTCTTCCGGTATTCCGACAATCAGTTTTTTTATTTTTTCTATATCAGGATTAAGAAGTTCGTTCTCGTAATTTTGGCCAACCGGCGGTTCCGCGCTGGTGGCGTCGAGAGGATCCCGTCCGCGGATCGCGTTAAAAACGATAGCCGAATCTTCTACTGTTTTGGTTATGGGTCCGATTTGGTCTAAACTCGAGGCCATGGCGATAAGCCCGGAACGCGAAACCGCTCCATAGGTCGGTTTCAGTCCGACCACTCCGCAGAACGCGGCAGGTTCGCGGATGGAACCACCCGTGTCGGAACCAAGCGCCGCAAGGGCCATGTTGGCGGCGACTGCGGCGGCCGAGCCGCCCGAAGAACCGCCGGGGACACGCTCATTATCGCGCGGGTTTCTGGTTATTTTAAAAGCCGAATTTTCCGTCGAGGAGCCCATGGCGAATTCGTCCATATTTGTTTTGCCGAGAAAAATCGCGCGTTCGTTTTTAAGTTTTTGAATAACTTCCGCGTCATAGCTCGCGACATAATTTTCAAGAATTTTGGAAGCGGCGGTAGCGGGCAATCCTTTTATTAGTATATTGTCTTTGATTGCAAGTGGAACGCCCGCAAGAACTTCAACGGATTCGCCCTGGGCAATTAAAGCGTCAACCGACTTCGCTTCGTTAATGGCATTCTCCTCGTTTAAGCTTAAATAAGCGTTAATCTTCGAATCGTTCTCCGATATTTCCTTAAAAAAAGACCGAGTAATTTCAAGCGTCGAAAACTCCTTTTTCAAAAGTCCATCGTGGAATTTTTTTATCGTCAGATTGCGTAATGATGTCATGATACTTGATACGTGATACCTGATACTTATTGAAATACAGGGGGAACCTTTAGGAATCCGTCCTTCGATTCAGGAAAAACATCAGCGCCGGCGCCTTGATTCGTATTCAGCCTTTCTTCGTCTTCCCGCAGAGAATTTTTTAATTCCGTGCCGCTCGCCTCGCTTACGCTTCGGCGAAGCGGGCCGTTCATCGGCTCGACGCCGGAAGTATCGAGCGATTTCAATTCGTCGAAATAGGCGAGTATCTTACCCATGTCTTCGAGAAGTTTTTCTTCCTCTTTTTTATCGAGCTTTATTCTTGAAAGCTCCGCCAGGTGTTCGAGTGTTTTTATATCTATTTTTGAGGCCATTACATTATTCTAACTGTTTTACGATTTTTTTAAACTTCCGGCCGCGATCTGAATAGTTTTCAAAACTATCGAAACTTGTCGCCGCTGGGGAGAAAAGGACTATGAACGATGAACTATGAGTAACGGACATTTTTTTTGCGAATTTATAAGCGGATTTAACCGCTTGAAACAGAGTATTCACAAGCATAATTCTTAATTCGTCATTCTTTATTTTCTCAATGGCTTTCTTTATTTTATTTCTATTCTCGCCTAAAAGTATAACGAGTTTGGTTCCGGAATTTTTGAGCGCTTCGGCAAGCGGCCTGTAATCAAGGTTTTTGTCCTGTCCGCCGACAATAAGGATTTTTTCTTCGTTCGGGAACGACTTAATTGCCGCCGCCGCAGTTTGCGGATTGGTCGAGGCGGAGTCGTTGTAAAAATAGATATAATGCGAATTGCGCGAAACCGTATGCGAATGCCACGAATGAATCGGTAACTTAATTTTCCTTACTAATTCTAATCGGTGTTCAGTGCCGCGGAATTTAGAGACCGTTTTAAAAATAATTTTATCGGGAACGCCGAGATATTTGGCTATTGTTGCCGCCATCGCCGCGTTTTTTAAATTATGGGCGCCCTTTACCAATAAATCGTCTGGCGAAAAAATCCGGAATGATTTTTTATCAATGCCAATTTTTCTTCCTATGCCCTTAGACGCAATTTTTTTGCTTAGCGGGTTGTTCTTGAAAAAGAATGTTTTATCTCCGCGTTTTTGGTAGTGCGCTATATTTGCTTTTGAGTTGTAATATTCTTTCAGATTTTTATGGGTGTTCAGATGGTCGGGAAAGATATCGAGAACCGCCGCGACGGAAGGGGATTTTTCAATGTCCTGAAGCTGGAAGCTCGAAAGTTCAAAAACGACAATGGATTTTTTGTCTGCTTTCGGCAGTATGTCGAGCGCCGGTTTGCCTATATTCCCAGCCAGGCAAGCTTTTTTGCTGGCGGCCTTTAAGATTTTATAAAGAAGCGTAGAGGTGGTTCCTTTTCCTTTGGTTCCGGTTATTCCGACGATAGTCCCCGAACATCGTTCAAAAAACAGTTTTGTAGCGCTAGATATTTTAACGCCCGATTTTTCGGCTTTTTGTATTTCGGGCAATAGATACGGTATTCCGGGCGTGCGAAAGACAATATCGAATTTGCGGAGATTTTTTAAATAGCCTGCGCCCGTTTCCCTTTTTATCCCGGCAGGAACTTTAATGTTTCTATTGTTATCGAGAACAGAAATTTCGGCATTTTTGAAAACCCCATCCCTTTTGAGAAATTTCAAAACAGAGCGTCCTTCTCTTGCAAAACCCAGAATGGCGACTTTCATTTGATTAATGTGTCAGGGGCGGGAGTCTCCCGCCCATTGTTCGACTCCGCTAAAGCGGAGGAGATTACAATGGCGTTGATCCCGCACTCTCTGATTTTGCCATTGCCGCTGACATAAGTCGAACAATAGCGGGATCGCGCCAACTCTAACTACTCACTTTGTTCGCAGAGAGTTGCGGGAGAACCCACAACCCCTGCCTGCCGGCAGGTTGGCCTTACTTGCCTCCACACCAATTTTTTGTAGCGACGGCAGGAATCGAACCTGCGACCAGACGCTTATGAAACGTCTGCTCTACCACTGAGCTACGTCGCCATGTATTTGGTGTGGGGGTGAAAAAGCCCTGCTCCGCCATTGAGCTACCCTGACATCAAATGTCATTTTGCCATCAATAGCTATTTTTGACAATCAACCGCCGGCGAAATATAATTCACCTGCTTTTATATGGTGAGCCGTATTAAATCACTTGTTGTGAGCTACATTGAACCACTTGTGGTGAGTTACGTCGAACCATAATCGCGGGAGGGTTGGGAATGGTTTTCCGGGGAGCCCCATAAGCTCCCGAAGCGGGTTCGACTCCCGCCCCCGCAACCACGCAAAACAAAAATCCGACCTCTAATTTCGGTCGGTTTTTGTCGCGTGGGGGCGAGATAAAATTGCTGTGCAATTTTATTTTTCGCCCCACAAAATTTATGAGATAATCAAACTGTATGTTTTATGTATATGTATTGGAAAACGGAAATAACAGAAGTTTTTATATTGGTTTTACTTCAAATTTAAAACAAAGAATTTCCGATCATTTAAACGGGAAGGGCGGACGAACAACGAGATTGAAATCAGGCTGGCGGCTTATTTACTTTGAGGGATATTTATCTAAAAGAGATGCATTGGGAAGAGAAAAATTTTTAAAAGGAGGATCTGGAAGAAAATATTTGTATAAACAGTTAAATCACTATTTATTTTCAAAAGAAAAATCACAAAGCAAAGAATGAAGAGAAAAGTACCGAAGAAAAATATTTCCGGAGATATCGCCGATATCAGAAAATCAGACGGCAACCAGAGTTTTGGCAAAAAAAGTTTGCCGCCGCCCGACAGCTGGATTGACGAAAAAACCACTTCAGAGTTTTTAAAGGAAGGAGACACTAAGGCGATTAAAGATTTCGCCCAGGACGATTTTCAGGCCAGAAAAAAATCTCCGCTTAAAAAAATTTTACTGATTCTTATTTTTCCGTTGCTGGCGGCAGTTCTTTTGTGGGGTGCAGGAGTTTACGCCAAGTGGAATAACCTGATAAATTATTTCAATTCCGCCGGCGGCGAACTCGGGCGCTTTTTGGATAAAAACGAAATCAATCCCACCAACGGCGCCGGCCGCGCCGGAGCGGGACAATTCGGGGTTCTGGACCTTGTCAGAACGAAAGCCGTTTGGGAAAACGCCGGTTCGGTTTACTTGAATTTCCAGAATTTTTCCGTCGCCGGCATAGGCCTTGTTCAAGAGTTAAACGCGCTCAACGAAAAATGGCCCACTCTGCTTTTAAGCGGAGGGGGTCGGGAGCTGATAGCGCATTTGCGGGAAACGAAGAATTATCTTGAATCGATGAGCGAAGCGAATAACAAACTCAGTTCGCTTAATCTCGGATTCGAAAACTTTTTAACGGGCAGCCGCGATTCTTCGTTGTCGCTTCAGATTGATTTTGGACGTTTTAACGATTTCCTGGGAACTCTCATAAATTGGCTCTCGTCGGACGGCGAACGGCACATTCTGATTCTTTTTGAAAATTCTTCGGAGTTGAGGCCGGGAGGCGGCTTTATAGGAAGTTACGCAGATATGATTTTCAGCGGCGGAAGCGTCAAATCGATTGAGGTTCATGACATAAACGACGCCGACCGCAAACTTGAAAAAAATATTGTTCCGCCCAAGCCGCTGCAGGCGATAGAAAAAAGCTGGACGATAGCCAACTCCAATTGGTTTCTCGACTTCCCGCTTTCCGCGTCCAAAGCGCTTCAGCTTATGGAAGAATCGAAAATGTATGCGGGCCGGATTTCTTTTGACGGAGTTGTGGCCATATCTCCGAAGGTAGTCAGCGACATACTTAAGCTTACAGGGCCAGTCGAACTGAAAGAACGCGGTCTGACCATAAACAAAGATAATTTCCTCATGGAAATACAAAACGAAGTTCAAGCGGCGCAGGCCAAGGGCGTTCCGTCCAAGAAAATTCTTTCCGAACTGGTGCCGGAGTTTATTTCAAAACTTAATTCCTTCAAGCCGGACAACAACAAGCTTGCCACAGAGAAATTCAACGAATGGGTAAACGATAAAGACCTTATTATCTATTTTAAAGACAGCGAAATCGAGAGTTTCTTGGATTTTTACGGCGCTTCCGGAAAAATTTTCAATCCACCGTCCGATTTCAACGGCGATTATCTGGCTGTCCCGACCGCGAATATCGGCGGCGGCAAAAGCGATTTGTTTATGAAACAAAATATTTTTTTCCGGACGCAGCTAAATTCCGACGGCACGGCCGCCGACCATCTTGAAATATCCCGCCGACATAATGCAGGCAAGAAAGACCAGTGGTGGTACAGGCTTCCCAACGAAAGTTATATCCAAGTTTTCACGCCGGCCGATTCTTCGCTTTCTAATTTCACCGGAGGCTGGGACAGGAAAATAATCCCGAAGATTAATTACGCAAAAAGCGGGTATAAAACCGATGAACTCGTGGCCGAAATAGAATCCACGCTGAAAAAGAATTTCAATTATCCCTTAGTGGACGAATTTAACGAATCCGGGAAAAAAGTTTTTGGCTTTTGGTCTAAAACCGATCCGGGGCAAACCAGCAAAATAAGCCTGGATTATTCAGTAAACTTATTCTCTCCCGCGGCCGTCGGCCAAAAATATCAATTCGTTTTTGAAAAGCAGCCCGGAAGCGGCGCGAGTTACGCGTTCGAAATATACGCACCAGTCGGTTTCTTCTGGCAGGAAAGCAATTCTCCGGTTTTCGAATACGAAACCGACGACCCAAACGGCAGGATTACTTTTGTTCTCACGATAGAAAAAGAAAAAAATTGAACCATGACCAACGTCAGAAACTTTGTGATAATCGCGCACATTGACCATGGGAAATCGACTTTGGCCGACCGGCTTTTGGAAATAACCGGCACAGTTGAGCCGCGTCAAATGAAGCCCCAATATCTGGACCAGTTGGAGCTTGAAAGAGAACGAGGCATAACAATAAAAATGGCCCCCGTCAGAATGTCATACACCCTAAACTCTAAATCCTATACCCTTAATTTAATTGACACCCCCGGGCACTCCGATTTTTCCTACGAAGTTTCCCGGGCGCTGGCCGCTGTGGAGGGCGCCATACTTCTGGTTGACGCGACTAAGGGGATACAGGCCCAGACGCTTTCGAATTTCCGCTCCGCCACGAAAGCGGGACTCAAAATAATAGGCGCGGTCAATAAAATCGACTTGAATCCTCCGCGCGCGAACGAGTCGGCGCAGCTCCTTGCCGAACTTATCGGAGTTCCGGAAAAAGAAATTTTCCGCATTTCCGGAAAGACGGGCGAAGGAGTACGCGAACTTTTGGATGCGGCAGTGGAAAAAGTCCCGCCACCCTCCCCCAAAAACGCTTCCGCGCAGTCGCAATCGCGTTCCCTCATTTTCGATTCGCTTTACGACGACCATAAAGGCATTATAGCTTTCGTGCGGGTTTTTTCCGCGAAAGGCGAAGGCCGCGCCCTGGAACAAGGGGATGAAGTGGAACTGCTGGCGACAAAAACAAAATGCAAAATAAAAGAACTGGGATATTTTACGCCGCAGCTTAAGTCGGCCGGCGGACTTTTAAACGGAGAGATAGGATATATCGCCACCGGAATAAAGGAACCTTCTCTGGTAAAAATCGGCGACACCGTTTTCAAATCCAGCTCTCCCAATTCGAGAACATCTGCTTTCGCCGAGCCGCTTTTGGGCTACCGTGAGCCGGCGCCCGTCGTCTTTGTTTCTTTGTATCCGGACGGCAAGACTCAGTTTGAGGACCTGAAAAAAGCGTTCGAGCGTTTGCGTCTTACGGATTCATCGCTTGTTTTCGAACCGGATTCGAGCGAAGCGCTGGGACGCGGGCTTAAGGTGGGATTTTTGGGGCAATTGCATTTTGAGATAGCCACCAGTCGTCTTCAAAGAGAATTCGGTCTGGAATTTTTGGCGAGTTTTCCTTCAACCGCTTACCGAGTCAAATCTAGAGGAACGACGCGCGTAATAAAAGACCCGAACGATTTTCCGGACGACCCCGAAGAAGTTTTCCAGCCGATTATGAATACGGAAATTTTTTCTCCGCCTGAATACGTCAGCCAAATTCTCGGTTTAAAGGAAAAATTTCACATCCAGGTTTCAGAAATAAAAAATTTCGGGAATAACGTCATAATCGAAGCAGAAATGCCCTTGGCCGAACTTATGCGTGGATTCGACGACAAAATAAAATCTTCATCCTCCGGATATGCATCTTTCAGTTACGAGATATCCGGAGAAACCGCGGCGGACGTTGAAAAACTGGAAATTCTGGTGAACGGAGATCCTGTTTCGGCGCTTACCAGAATAGTATTCAAGGATGAAGCGGAATCGGAGGCCCGGGCTACGGTGGAAAAACTTAAGAAGCTTTTGCCTAAGCAGCAGTTTTCGCAGGCGGTGCAGGCAAGAGTGCGCGGGCGCATAATCGCGCGCGAAACAATCGCGGCAATGAGAAAAGACGTTACCGGCTATCTGTATGGCGGGGACAGAACACGTAAAATGAAGCTTTGGAAAAAACAAAAAGAAGGCAAAAAGAAACTAAAGAACATGTCTCGCGTGGTCGTTCCAATAGAGATTTTCCGAGACCTTTTGAAAAAATGAACCTTTCGACTATTCTATTATCAAGGCCATGATGAAAATATCCATCGCTGTTTTTTTAACAGCTCTTTTAATAGTTTTGGGAAATGAAATATATTTTTTCGGAAAGAAAAATAACCAAAATGAATTGCGCTATAAAGAGCTTCAATCGGAAACCGCCCGAGCCCGCGCGGATTACGACAGAATGGAATCTGATTTAAATTATTATCTGAACCCGGAAAATTTGGAAAAAGAACTTCGTGCCAGGTTTAATTACCGTTTGCCCGGAGAAAAAATGATAGTAATCGTCCCGCCGACTTCATCGACCAATCAATGAATCCCGTTAGAAGTAATAAATCAAAAATTTATGCCGATTCGTCTGCGAATCGGACTTCTAACGGGATGAGTAAAAACAAGCTTTACGCCGTTTTTTTCATTATGGTCGCAACAGGGACGGCGGCGGTTTATTTCGTTTCATCCGGGTACTATCCCATCGCCGTTGTTAACGGAAAATTCATATCCGAAAGGGCTTTTGCTGACGATTACGCGGTTGCTTCTTTGTATTATCGGAATTTTTTGAAAACCTATCAATCAAGCTCCTCAACCCCCGAAACGCTTACGCCGGAACAAATCCAGAAATCGGTTCTGACGGGACTTATAGAAAACATATTGATAGACAGCGGAGCCAGAAAGGAAACAGGAGGAGATATTGACGGTTTGGTAAAAGAAAAAATAGACCGGGCGGCCAGCGGCCCCGATATGGAACAAGCCGTCAAGGCGCTCTATGGCTTAAACATCGAAGATTTCAAAGAAGAAATACTCGCGCCGCAGGCCAAGAGAGATATTCTGACCGGCAGCCTCTTTTTGAAAGGGGAAAAAATAGACGATTGGCTTGCGGCGGCCAAGAAATCAAGCCGGGTTCTGATTTTTTCCGGAAAATTTTACTGGGACGGCGAAAGCGTTGCCAGTCATTGAAATTATTAACGTGTTGAAAATCGGAAAAGAAAAACTCGCCGAAGAGCTTATAAACGAAGGCCACCTGAAAACCACGTCAATAATCGCCGCGTTCCGGAAAATAGACAGGGCTGATTTTGTGCCGGAAAATTTGCAAAACGAAGCTTATGGAAATTATCCTTTGCCAATCGGCTTCGGACAGACGATTTCCCAGCCGCTGACAGTGGCGTTTATGCTCGAACTTCTTCAGCCGCGGGTGGGAGAAAAAATTTTGGATATCGGTTCCGGTTCGGGTTGGCAGACGGCATTGCTGGCTTTTATAGTCGGCCGAAAAGGCGGCGGTAAAGTTATAGCGGTCGAGAGGATTAAAGAGCTTTTTGAAATGACAGTCGCAAACGTTTCCAAATATAATTTCATCGAAAAAGGAATAGTCCGCACTGTTTTGGGCGACGGTTCCGATGGCTTTCCCGAAGAAGCGCCTTTTGATAAAATCATTGCAGCCGCCGCCGGAGAATCATTGCCGTATGCCTGGAAAAAGCAATTAAAAACAGGAGGCCTGATAGTCGCTCCGATTGAAAACAGCATTTTTGTTTTTGAAAAAGTCTCGGAAAATAATTTCAAAGAAGAAGAATATCAAGGATTCAGTTTTGTGCCGTTAGTAAAAAATTAGATGCGGGCGTAGTACAGTGGCAGTACGATTGACTTCTTCCCGATTTGTCTAAAAATTCAAGCGAGCGTAGAATTTTTAGCAACAAATCGCAATCCCGCTAAATTTTGCGAGTGTAGCACAGTGGTAGTGCATCTGCTTCCCAAGCAGAAAACGGGAGTTCGATTCTCCTCACTCGCTCTAAGTTGAGCAAAATTTCAGCGGGGCCAAGCAATAGACGCGAGTTCTCCGCCAGAGACGGACATGGATTCTCGCCTGCCTGCCGGCAGGCATCCCGCTCCAGTAAAGTTGATTTTTTGAACTGATTTGTTATAATGATTTTAAGCGGATGGAGCAATATCCGCTAGACTTAGAAGCTTGATAAACATAAATATTGAAGGGGACTTGCCATGAGCATTGATTTGTTTGAAAGATTGTCGAAGGCAATTAAGTTAGCGGGGGCGGCCTATCGGATTGTTGGGAAGGCCTATACCGCCTCCGGAGACTTGATAAGTACAGACGCAGACATTGCCCTTCTGTCGACATCGGCTGCGAAAGAAAAGTTCAAAGAATCTCTCGAAGCGATAAAGTCGCTGGAAGAACGCGCTCACTGCGGCGAATTCGGAAATACACCGATCCGCCCGCACCGAAGACAAAGAAAAACAGGCATCGCAGACCCAGAAATGCGGCGGCGCGCGGTCTCTGGGATGACGGCCAACCTCTGTTCCATCCTGGGGCACCTCGATGAGCTTCTCCAATTGTCCATCGTATACACGGGCAATCTCGAGGACGAAATAAAGCGTTTGACTACTGCTGAAGTCGGCGACGGCAAAAAAAACAAGGATAAAATCATCACCGACCTCGGCGATGTCCGGACACGCTTCAGATACTGTTCACAGCTTTCACTGAAATCCACCAAATTCCCGACCCAAAATCAGCGAGCCGGGAAAAACGCCGCCTGACCGTCTACTCCTCGGTTGGGCAAATCTCGCCGAAGCAATTTTGCACCGCTTCGACGGGACAGGTCGTGCAAGGCCACTCATAAGTCCTTGTGCGGCAATTCGGCCACGTGCTTTAATCAGGCGTGGTCTTTTTTATAGTTATATTGAACAATTATACATTTTTTTGATACGATGGAGGAACTATGAATCCAGAAATTGTTATTACCTCCCCCGAAGAAGATGGTTTGAGGGCCGAGCTAGAAAAGAGAACCGGCGCCGATGCGTCGCGTATGAAACGATTTCTTAAAATGCCTGACTTGTCGGTTAAAGATGGAAGCCCCATCCGGGAACTTGTACGCCGCATTGTGGAAATTTCCGATTTTCGGACGTTCGGTGTGGTGCGGGTTCCGGAAATCGTGCCGACCAAGGAAAGTTTCGACCTCTTTAACTTTCCGGCCGACCATCCCTCACGGAGCCGTTCCGACACGTACTACGTGAATGACGATTATATTCTCCGCACGCATACCACCATTATGTGGTATTACTACTTCGGCCTTGAGGCGGTGAAAAAAAAGGTTTCAAACGGCGAGCCGATTGGCGTGTTGTCCTATGGCAAGGTGTATCGGAAGGACGAAATAGACAGAAAACACATGAATGTTTTTCATCAGATGGACGGCTTATATCTCTGCAGGCGGGAAGAAAAAGAAATAGGAATTGCCGACCTGCAAGATGTCTTGGTAAAAATTGCACAGGCAATTTACGGGCAGGGCATAAACTATCGTTTTAATAAAGACACTTTCCCGTACACGGACCCGAGTTTGGAAATGGAAATAGAAATTGGCGGCAGATGGGTGGAGGTTTTGGGAAGCGGCATTGTGCAGCCGAAAGTTTTGGATAATCTCGGCGTGAATTCGAAAATATACAACGGCTGGGCATTCGGTTTCGGTTTGGAACGGCTGGCGATTTTAAGCATGGACCTTCCAGATATCCGGCTTTTGTGGTCGGAAAACGAGCGGGTGAAAAGACAGCTTCATCTTGGGAACACGTACAAAGAGGTTAGCAAATATCCGCCGATTACCAGAGATATTTCTTTTATTGTCGTCCCCGACTTTATTCCAAACAATTATTTCGACCTTATCCGGGATATTGGAGGCGACCTGGTGGAAGAAGTGTCTCTTCTTGATAAATACGAAAATCCGGAAAAATTCGGCGCCGGAAAAATCAGTTATACTTACCGAATTGTCTACCGGAGCAATGAACGGACGCTTCTTGCGGATGAAGTCGCTACGATACAGGAGAAAATAACGGAGGAAACAAAAAAACAATTCGGCGCAGAGGTGAGGTAAAAATAGAGCACCCTTCCGGTTAGGGGATGGCGGTTTTTAGGGTATATAATAAAAAAAATATGAAATTCGTGATTCCGGAAGAAATATCGATGACCACCGACAAACTTAAAAAGGCCAACTTCGAGGCATATCTGGTTGGCGGATGCGTCCGCGACCTTCTTGCGAATCGGGAACCGAAGGATTGGGATATAACGACCGACGCCAAGCCGGAGGAAATTCAAAAAATTTTTTCAGATTTCGCCGGAGGTACCGCCGAGAACCCAGATACCGTATACGAAAATAATTTTGGCACGGTGGGCGTGAAAACTTCGAGCGAAGATCCCCGGCTGAAAATAATCGAAATAACTACTTTCCGTCTCGAGGGGAAATATACCGACAAGCGCCATCCGGACGATATAAAGTTCGCGAAAACAGTGGAGGAAGATTTAAGTCGGCGCGATTTCACCATCAACGCCATAGCGCTGAAAATAGATTCCCCGACTCACGTTATCGTGGACCCGTACGGCGGGCAAAAAGACCTTAAGGACGGAATCGTACGCACGGTAGGCAATCCCGAAGAAAGGTTCAATGAAGACGGGCTCCGGCTTATGAGAGCCGTACGGTTCGCGACCGAATTGGGCTGGCAAATTGAATTCGAAACCAGGCGGGCGATAGAAAAATTATCGGGGCTTTTGGAGGCGATAGCCAAAGAAAGAATCCGCGACGAGTTTGTGAAAATAATTATGTCCGATATGGCGGCCAACGGAATAATAATGCTCGAAGAACTGAATCTTCTGCGATGCGTTTTGCCGGAACTCCGCGACGGCGTCGGCGTCGGCCAGAATAAACATCACATCTATACCGTTTTCGAACACAACGTTAAATCTCTTGATTATGCAGCCGGAAAAAATTACTCGCTTGAAGTGAGAATGGCGTCTCTTTTGCACGACCTGGGTAAGCCGAAGGCCAAAAGAGGCGAAGGCCCCGACTCGACTTTTTATGGGCACGATGTCATAGGCGCGAAAATGGCCGCCAAAGCCCTTGAACGCCTGCGTTTCCCGAAAGATATTATCGAGAAAGTCGTTCATCTTATCCGCTATCATATGTTTTATTACAATGTCGGCGAAGTGACAGAGGCGGGAGTACGCCGTTTTATTGCCCGTGTCGGGCCGGAAACCGTTCCGGACCTTTTTAAACTTAGAGAGGCGGACCGCATCGGTTCCGGAGTTCCGAAGGCCGTGCCATACAAGACAAGACACCTTCTCTTTATGATGGAAAAGGTAAAAAAAGACCCTGTTTCGCCCAAGATGCTAAAAGTCAAAGGCGACGAGGTGATGAAGATTTTGAACATCGGACCAGGGCCGAGGGTCGGCCAGATGCTTTCCGTGCTACTCGAGGAAGTTTTGGACACTCCGGAGAAAAACGAACGCAAGCTCCTCGAATCACGCGTGCGCGAGCTCGGTAAATTAAGCGAATCCGAACTCTCGTCCTTTTCTATAAAAGCCAGAGAGAGAAAAGATGAATTCGAAACCGGATTGGAAGATGAAATGAAGAAAAGGTATTATGTAAAGTAAAGGTATTGCCGCCCATTGCGATGGGTGAGCCTCGCCCAGTTCTACTGGGCGGGAAGAAGATACGAAGAAAAAGTATTATATTAAGTAAATTAAAATTCAGTCGTCTTGAGGCGACATCCCGGCATTAAAACAAACATGAAATTATTTTCTTCAATCCGCAAGTTTTTCAGGGAAATGCGTGATAAGCTTGACAACTACCCTGTAATTTACGCCCTACTCGGAGCAATAGGCATTATTCTTTTCTGGAGGGGCGTCTGGCATGGAGCCGATTTCTTGGCCGCGTCTTTTCTTAATAACCAGGGGGACGCCGGGCCTAATTACGCCGAGCTGCTCGACAGTTTGGCTTCGGCAATCATTGGATTTATTTTGCTTTTATTCACCGGTCTTTTCGTCACTGACTTCATTGGTTCGAAGATGATATCCGCTGCCGCCAAAACGGAGAAAAAAATTGAAAAAATCGCGGAGGAAACTGAATCGGAAGAAAAGACCGAAGAAAAGCGTCTGGATGAAATAGAAAGGAAATTTGATAAAGTTACCAGTCACCTGGATGAGCATTTGGAGAGTATCGAAGAAAAACTTAATAAAAAATAAGCCTTCGTTGAATATTCCCGGGAAAAACAGTAGATTTATCAAGTAGTAAATCGTTTAAATTATCGGGCTGTAGTATACCGGCAGTACGCGCGCTTCGGGTGCGTGAAGACCGGGTTCGATTCCCGGCAGCCCGACCAAATTAAACATTAATGTTTTGCTTTGCGCCCCGCCTTCGTCCCCGCTTAGCGGGACTTAGGACGGGCAGGCAAAGTAGATTCCCTAATAAAGCTACGGCGGGCAGGCGCACTGCGTTCAGTAATTGCGACCAAGTCAAAAGATACTTTTTAATCTATACAACACAATGACGCAACAGCTTCTGTGGCACACCAGAACAATCCCAGAAATTCTTGATGCGCTTCATTCGCGTGAACACGGCTTAACCAAAGAAGAAGCAACGGAGCGTCTCCGAGAATACGGACTCAATAAACTCCCAGATGGGAAGGTAGACGGCCTCCCTATTATTTTCTTGCGGCAATTTCAAAGTCCGCTAATTTATATTCTTTTCGCCGCGGCGGGGATTGTCTTTGCGATAGGAGAAGTTATTGACGCTTCAATTATCTTTGCGGTGCTTCTTTTTAATGCGATCGT
>JBBTVY010000003.1:0-29999 GCA_038063055.1 Patescibacteria group bacterium
GAAACTGGCTTTGATCAATTCAACTAAGAATACAAAGCCAGTCCTGAGCGTAGCCGAAGGATCAAAGGTTGGCACCGAGAGAAGAAACTTGCTTTAATCAAGTAAGGCGAGTGAGATTCCAATATTAATTTTATGATTGAACATATATCGGTTCCGGTAAAAAATTTTAAGAAAGCAAAAAAGTTTTATGTTGCGGCGCTAAAGCCGCTTCAATACAGACTCAATATGGAGTTTGACGGAGCGGCGGGATTTATGGAGGGCGGGCACACGAGCTTTTGGATTGTGAAGAAGCCGCATAAAGAAAAAACCCATGTCGCTTTTCGCGCCAAAAATAAAGACGCGGTAAAGGCGTTTCATAAAGCGGCGCTGAAGGCGGGCGGGAAGAACAACGGCAAGCCCGGGCTTCGCAAGGATTACAGCCCGGATTATTACGCGGCGTTTATACTCGACCCGGAGGGCAACAACATCGAAGCGGTTTGTTTCAATTAGTTTACTGAATAACGGGATTTGAATTGTTTTTGGCATCGAACCTATTGAGGCGCGCCGAGACATTTCAAGATATATGGAAGAACATTTTAAGTTTTAAAAACACATGCTTATCGACGACGTAAAAATAAAGATTTCGGCCGGGAACGGGGGACACGGAGCCGTGGCTTTCAACAAGAACATGATGAGCTTAGGCCCGACGGGCGCCTCCGGCGGCAAGGGCGGGGACGTATATGCCATTGGCGTATCGGACATAAGCGCGCTACGGCAATTCCGTTTTAAAAAGGAATTTGAAGCGGAAAACGGCCAGGACGGCAGAAGCCAGTTTCGCGACGGGCGCGACGGCAAAGACCTTGTTTTAAAACTTCCTACCGGAACGGTTATCCATAATCTTACGAATGGCATGGATATTTCCATTGAAAAAATAGGTGAACGCATTTTGCTCGCCAAGGGCGGCATCGGCGGGAGGGGTAATTTTCATTTCCGTTCCGCCCATAACACGACACCCAAACAATCCCAGTCCGGCCTTCTCGGAGAAAAATTTGAATTAAGATTCGAACTTAAGTTAATCGCGGATGTCGGTTTCGTGGGCCTTCCGAACGCGGGGAAATCGAGCATGCTGAACCGCCTCACGAGCGCGAAAAGCAAAGTGGCGAATTATCCGTTTACGACGCTTGAACCGAACCTCGGCGTGTATTACGAACTGACTCTCGCCGACATACCCGGACTCATCGAAGGGTCATCGACGGGCCGCGGCTTGGGAATTAAATTCTTGCGTCATATCGAGCGAACTCGCGTACTTTTCCATTTTATTTCCGCAGAATCCCTCGACCCCGAAAAAGATTATAAGACGATTCGCAAGGAATTGGGCTCCTACAATAAAGAACTGCTCGATAAGCCGGAGTATCTGTTTCTCTCGAAAAGCGACCTTATCGGCAAAACGGCGCTCAGAGAAAAATTGGAAATATTGAAAAAAATGAATCCGAGCGCGATTGCCGTCTCGATTAACGACCCCGAAAGCGTCGGAAAAATCGAGAAAATTTTGAATGTTATCAAGGCAGGCAAGTAGGGAAGCAAGTTTTATCGGCAACCGGACCGAAATAGGCAAACAGGGTGGTTCTGATTGTCTTTCCCGGCGTTTTGAGATAGCATATTGTCCAGAACTACACAGCCGCCCAATCCCGTAAATGGACATGGGCAACCGATGTATAACTTGAAATGAGAGGTACATTATGGATACCAGGACTGCGGACCGCTTTACCACGAAATATCCTCTTGGCGGTTTGATCGATGAAGGAAAAACGAAGAAAGTCTACGAAATCAGGAACAACAAAGGAATGGCGGTTATCGCTTCCAAGGACGACATTACTGCCGGCGATGGAGCCAAGCATGATGTCATTCTCGGCAAGGGAAAATTCGCCAACCAGACAACCTGCAACGTTTTCCGCCTGCTCAAGACGTGCGGCATACAAGTCGCTTTCGAAGAGCAAGATAGCGCAACGTCGTTCGTCGCGCCCCGCTGCAAGATGATCCCGAATGAGGTGGTAGTCCGGCGCGAAGCGCATGGCTCCTATCTCAAGCGGAATCCCCACCTTTCGAAGGGGCAGATATTTCCGCGCCTCCGTGCCGAACATTTTCTCAAGACCAAGGACAGGCGCTGGAAAAAACACAAGCTCGTATGCGACGACCCCTACATGGTGTATGTAAGCGAGGGCACAACGACCAACTTCCACCTTTTCAATCCGGCGAAGCCGATACACGGACAGGAGCCGTTTCTCGTCATCCCCTGGACGGAAGTCTTGTCGTTTGACGGCGAGCAGAATTTTTTTCCGGAAATGCGCCGTCTCGCGAGAGAAACCTTCCTCATCCTCGAAAAGGCTTGGCAGATTCTCGGCTATCGACTGGTCGATTTCAAAGTCGAGTTCGGCTTTGACGACGACGGGAAATTGCTCTTGGCGGACGTCATCGACAACGACTCCTGGCGCGTGCTCGAAAACGGCGCCTATATCGACAAGCAGGTATACAGGGACGGCGGCTCGCTCGACCTTGTCGCCGATAACTACAAGCAAGTCGCCGAGCTCACGGGCCGTTTCCGTCTGCCGAACCAGCGGATCATTCTCTGGCGCGGCTCGGAAAAAGACAATATCGACCCGTTCGTCAACGCCCTCGAAAAAGAAAATCTGGGGCACCTGCCGAAAGTCGTCACTTGCTCCGTACACAGGGAGCCCGTAACGGCAATCGACACCCTGAACCGGATGTTGCAGGAAGTCCCCGATTCGGTCATCATCGCCTATGTCGGCATGAGCAACGGCGCCGGCCCGGTGCTTTCGGCGGCATCCACGGTTCCGGTAATCGCGGTGCCGGCAAACGCCAAAGAGTTTCCCGAGGATGTCTGGTCATCGCTGCGAACGCCAAGCGCGGTTCCGGTAATGACCGTCCTTGAGCCGGTAAACGCAGTCCTCGCGGCGCTGAACATTCTGTCAGCCAGCAACCCGCTCATCTACGCCAAGGTGCGCGGAGAAATCGAAGCACGGCTGGTAAACACCATACCAGTCTGAAGAAAAACAATGGTCCGGCGCGCCAGCGCCGCCAAAAACAACGAGACCCTGACCAGGTCTCGCTTTTTTTATGTTTTTTATGACGAACAATCCTGTCCAATAAAATTAAACGGGAACTATATTGAAAATTGACTTTGGAATTAATTTACGATATTATTAGGTTTATAATGAGAGCGAAAAATTATGGATTGGAACTTAATCAGGCCAGAACGTCTCTCCCTGTTTTTATGGAATCTTACAACAAAAGCATTCCCGTCAATTTTCCTCATGTATCAATCGAAATATTGAAACAGTTTCAAGCGCTGCATCCTTCACTTTTTTCCGCCCGAGGCGGATCCGCCTTTGGCGGAAAAAATGATGACAAGTGGTCAATTGACAGACATCGCAAAAGAGTTATGGATTGGCTCCCTTCGCAATCTCCGGTCTTTCGTAAGCTCGTTAGGAAAAAATAATTTCTAAATTCACAAAAGGCGGGCTCAAATGACTCCGCGGTGAGTGGATAGAAAAAAGCGCCGACAAATCGGGCGATTTTTGTCCGCTATCTCAACGAAATATAGAAACCCCAATCAAAGCGAATTTATGTCGTTATCAATGGTCTTGAAATTCGAATCTTCAATCATAATGCTGTTCAGGTCCTGATTTATCGCGCCAGTGGTATCGCTTCCTGTGACGGCGTTTTCTTTCGGTGTTCCGGAAATCGGAGCGCCTGGAGCCGAAGCGGGCTGATTCACCCAGAACCATAAGGCGGCAGCTACAACGACAACCGCGATAATAATATAAATTGATTTTTTATCCATTGAATTTTATGTTTGCTGTTAATTTGTGGATGTCGCCGTGGACGTTGCGGTTGAAGTCGATTCTTTAAGTTCGTCAACGCCTTGAATTTGCGCCAGAATCACCGTTGCTTGACGCACCGCGTCGCGCGCCGCCTTTACGCTGTCTAAAACTTTCTTGAGGTCGTCATGCATCGCCTGACGAGCCGCGCCGACGTCGTTCCTGAGGGTGCTGCTGCTTATAATATTTATTGAATACACCTTGCTAACTTGCGCCGCAACGGCCGTCCTGGCCGCCGCAATGGCGCCCTGCGCGCTTGTAATTGCCGTCCGTACAGCCGTTACATCCTTGCCGTTGGCTTGGGCTTTATCGGCGCGCGAGATAACGCGGCTCAAAACTTTCTCAATCTGGTCAATGACGTTAACGTAATGGGTTGTCATGCGGTCGTTGAGGTTTGTAAGATTTTGGTCGATGCGTTCCACAGCCGTTTTTTTGCGCTCGTCTTTTATTTTTTCGAGCTTCGCCTTCAATTCGTCGCGGCGCGCCTGTATTGTTTTCTGAAGTTCCGCGCGTTTGGCTTCGATTGTTTTCTGGAAGTTTTCCCGGACGTTTTGCATCTCTTGCTGAGCCGTTTGCCGGATATTCTGAATTTGTTGTTTGGCGTTCATGCGGATGTTTTGAATTTCCTGCCGCATGCTTCCGCTCGCGGGAAGAGGGGTAGAAGTCGTCTGTGCGCCGGCCGGAAGGACAAAAATCAGGGAAAGGAGAACAATTAACGTGTTTTTCATGACAGTTTTATTATACCACAATCGTATTTTTGTAAAGCCCGTTATGTGTTTAAAACTTGTTTAAAAGCGCTCCGATCGCGGAACCGACCAGGATTGCCAGGCCGCCGATGACGCACATTCGCAAACCGCCCCGCAAAATACCGAGATGCGCGAATCTGCCAACCGTAGCGCCAAGGAGGAATAAGGCGAAGAGAGAAAGAACTATGGAAATCCAAAAAGCGGAGGTTACGGGAAAAATTATATAGGGAAAAATCGGCACGAAACCGGAAATGAAGTAGGACAGGAACATTATTACACCGTCGAAAGCGTTTTGTCCATAAGATGTTTTGGTTTGCGCGGCGTACTCATCGGCGGAATTTTCGGAAAGGAAACTCCCGACCGCCATGGAGAACGCCTCGACGAATATCAAAACAATGCCGGTAAGAAGAATGGTCTGTTTGGAAACATCAGCCATGGCTATGCCGGAGAGCAGACCTACGGTTGAAACCAGGCTGTCCTCGACCCCAAAAACAAAATTCCGCAAGCGGGAAGTCGATATATCGCGGCGAGACCTCATGTCGAAATTATAGCCTTTCCGGAGGCATATTCAATTTGAACTTGAACGCATTGTGGAATTTTTATGAAGGAGGGTTAGAATGTAGTCAGGAATGAACAGCGAAATAACAACAAAACGGAGTCCAATTGTTCTTATATGGAAATTCGCCATTGTTGAAGCCATAGGCGCCTTTCTCTATTTCATTGCGACCCTTCTTGGCAATACCAAATATGAACTGTATAGCCAGGTTTCATTTTCCAACTTTCTTTCCTACCAGACGGCTAAAATGCTTTTTTTGTCGGGCGCCCTGTTTGCCCTGACCGTTTACGCCTTCCTTTCATGGTATTACGAGAGTTATGTATTTCGTCCGGGCTCGCTCACGCACGAGCGCGGAGTTTTTTTCAAAAAGAAGAAAACATTTCAAATGGACGAATCCGCCTCGATGACGATTTCATCCGGCGCTCTGGGAAAACTTTTGCATTACGGTTCTGTCCGCGTGGAAAACGGCGGAAAATCGTTTGTTTTAAATTCCATCTCGAGGCCGGAAAAATTTATTGATGCGGTCAGAGGGTTGTACGGGCCGGACAGAAACTTTTTCTTTGAAGAACCGGACCCAGTCCGGCTTTTGAAACAGGACGAGCACGAAGGATTGGAATTCAAATCATCACTGCGTTTCGATTACAAAATCGGCCACGTAAACCGCGAGCTTGAAAAGGCCGCGATGAAAACAGTCGCTGCGTTCCTGAACTCGAAAGGAGGATACTTGATAGTGGGGGTAAGCGACGCCAGAACGCCGCTTGGCTTGAGCAGCGACTATCAAACACTCCAAAGAAAAGACAGCGACGGATTTGAGAATCATTTTACCCAGTCGTTCAACAGCATGATAGGCCCGGAATTCCGCCACCTGACGAAATTATGGTTTCACAAAATAGACGGGCACGATATTTGCACGGTACAAGCGCTTCCGAGCCCGCGGCCGATATATCTGAAAATGGATAACAACGAACATTTTTATATGAGAACCGGAAATATTTCCACCGGCTTGAAACTAAGCGAAATAGAATCATATTCTCGCTCCCGCTGGCCCAAAAAAGTTTCCGTTTAACGTGATTATATTAATGTTAACATCTTAAACGATCGTTTAAGATGTTAACAAATTAATAAAAAAATCAGTTTGCCTGGATTTTATCGCCCGACTTGCCTTAATCACTTTCTTGTTTTATAATTAGTCGCGATTCAATTGAGCCGCTTGGCTCTTTTTTATTATGCCAGGCAGTGAAAATTCGACCGCTTGGTGAATCGCGAAAGCACAAAATCCAAACATATTTTATAAATGTAGGTGCTATGCTATAGCATAGCACCTAAAGCATATCTTAGGTTGAGATAATTAAGAATCAGAATTATAAAAAATTAAATCTAATTTCTACTGTCTGATATGAAACAAGAAATAAGAAACATAGCAATAATAGCTCATGTTGACCACGGTAAAACTACTTTGGTTGATTCTCTTTTGAAACAATCGGAGACCGATATCGGCAAAGCCGGCCAGGTTGACCAAATAATGGATTCGAACGAACTCGAACGCGAGCGCGGCATTACTATTTTTTCCAAAAACGCGGCGATAATTTATAAAGGCGTTAAAATCAACATAATCGACACGCCCGGGCACGCCGATTTCGGCGGCGAAGTCGAGCGCGTTTTGAATATGGCGGACGGCGCGCTTCTTCTTATCGACGCGCAGGAAGGCACGATGCCCCAGACGCGTTTCGTTCTCAAAAACGCGCTTTTAAACGGCCTCAAAATAATCGTAGTCATAAATAAAATAGACAAACCGAACGCGAGGATAAATTACGTTCTTGAAAAAGTAATAGAGCTTTTCATGGAGCTCGGCGCCTCGAACGAGCAGCTCAATTTCCCGATAATTTACTCTTCAGGCAAGCTCGGCAAAGCCGGACACGAGCCGGACTTGGACGCAATGAAAGACATCCAGCCGCTGTTCGAAAAAATAATAGAATACATTCCCGCGCCGGAATCCGATATCAAAGCTCCGCTTCAGATGATGATTGTTTCCGTTTCTTACGACAATTACAAAGGAAAAATCGGCATTGGCCGAATCCACAAGGGCACAGTTAAAAACAGCCAGCAAGTCGCGAGAATAACTCCCGAAGGAAAAACGACGAGCCATAAAATAACTTCGCTTATGGAGTTCAGCGGTTTGGGCAAGTCCGAAGCCGCAGAACTCGTGGCGGGAGACATCGCCGTCGTTTCCGGAGTGGAAAACATAAATATCGGCGACACTATCGCGGACGCCGGAAATCCGGTCGCGCTTCAGCCGATTGCCATTGAGAAGCCGACCGTGAAAATGATTTTCAGCACCAACAATTCTCCGTTTGCCGGGCAGGAAGGGGAATATTGCACGTCCAGAAACCTTAAAGAACGGCTCGAAAAAGAACTTGATAACGACGTGGCGCTTCGCGTCGAGCCGGGCAAGTCGTCCGACGAATTTATCGTCAGCGGACGAGGGGAGCTTCACTTGGGAATATTGATAGAAAAAATGAGGCGCGAAGGGTATGAACTCCAGGCGTCGAGACCGGAAGTCGTTCTTGTGGAAGAAAATGGAAAAACGCTTGAGCCGGCGGAGGACGTCTGGATTGAAGTGCCCGAAAAATATTCCGGGACCGTCATACAGAAAATGAGCATCAGGAAAGGGGAACTGAAAAATATGAGCGTGGAAAACGGGACGGCTTCCTTCCATTTTTTCATACCGACAAGGGGACTCATCGGTTTCAGGAACGAACTTTTGCTCGAAACCAAGGGCTTCGGAATCATCAATTCTCTTTTTGTCGGTTATTTCCCGAAGTTCGGCGAGTTCGAAACGAATTCCCACGGTTCTTTGGTCGTTCACGAAACGGGAACAACCACCGCCTACGGGCTTTTGAGCGCCCAGGAGCGCGGAGTGATGTTCGTCGGTCCGGGCGTCAAGGTTTACGAAGGACAGGTTGTCGGCCAGAACGCCAAGTCGAACGACTTGATTCTCCACGTCTGCCGCGAAAAACAACTTACCAACTTTCGCGCCAAAACCGACGCCGTCACCAACGACCTGATTCCTCCGCTCGAAATGAGCCTCGAACAATGCCTTGAATACGTCGGCGACGATGAACTCGTGGAAATGACGCCGAAAAGCATACGCATCAGAAAAAGAATCCTCAAAAACAATTTAAGGAAATAAAGCCGACCCGTCTTACAATCGGATATTTTGCTATAATATAGTTGTGGAAAATACCGGCAATAACTCGTCGGACAACGTTGCGATTAATGCCGTAGCAAGCCCGTCGGCAAGCCCGGCAGGAAAAAATAAAAAACCGGAAATTGAAAAACTGATTTATGAATGAACCAAAAGAAGAAAAATTGCCGAATCAAGCGGAGTTGAGCGAGGGCGAGAAGGATGTACTTGATATCAACTTTAAAACGCATGCGCTGGACGCTGATGTGGGTAACAGTTTAATGAAGGTCTCAATGTACGCCGATGCAGGCAGATTCGAAGATATCACGCCGGTACAGACCTACGAAGAATACCTTGCGGAAAAGGCGTCAGCCGCCTCAAACCCCGGCGCTTATTACGATTACGTTATAAGCAGAAGCGACCCCGTTCTGGTTCAGGAGTACAATGCCCGAATCCGCGCCTTTAACGAAGAACTCGAAAACATAAAACGCGAGCGCGATGGCCAAAAAGTTCGCGACTTTTTTAAAAAAATGATGGAATTTTTAGGAACCAAAAAGAGAAATTAGGTATAATGAGGTCAAGGAAGGCTGCCGGCCTTTTTTAATTTCAATTATCCAAAATAAAAAATAAAAAGAAAAAGGTCGGTTTATATTTTCACCTTTTAATTAATTTTATGGACGCAAACAATCAAAGAAAATCCGTGGATTGCCGCAAGATGCCGAGCGAGAACAACTGTGATATCTACATGACGGGCTCGGAAGAGCATCTGCTCGAAGCCGCGACCGCTCACGCCGTAAAATCGCACGGCCACGACGATACGCCGGAACTTCGGAGCCAAATCCGCTCCGCGATGGAACCGGAAAAATAAACAAAAAAGACCGGACTTAACCGGTCTTTTTTAATAAGGGACTTATATATCAATATGTTATAATTGTCGCATGCCTCAATTTACAAATAAAACATGGTTAGTGTTGCTGGTCGTTTTAGGCATCGTGCTTGTTCTTGTGCTTTACAGTCCATCCCAAAACCAGGTAAACGCTCCCGCCGGAGAAGAAAATGTCCCTTCTTCCACGGCAACATTGCCGTCCGGCGCCCCTTCTAATGTAAATCCTCAAACTCAGTCGCCGAAGCCAGCTCAGCAGCCGCCAACTTCGCAAATAAGCATTCTTTCGCCCATTAAATCCGAACAATGGGCTATCGCCACGAATCATACCGTCAGATGGAGCAAAGCGGCTGGGGTAACCGGACAAGTATATCTTGTTTCAGCGAATACCGGCCAAATCGTCGGCTGGATTCATCCGTCAACGGGGGCCAATCAGACGTCGTTCGACTGGAACACCAGAGACATAACCATCGGCCGGACCGACCCTTCCAGAAAAGATATCGGCGTCGGCAATTACTTCATAGAAATGAAATTCGACAGCCCAAAAATGTTGTCGGCAAGGAGCGGAGCGTTTTTGATTCTCTACGCCGGCGAAATCAAACCCGTAACCCACGCCATTACCATAAAAAACTTCGCCGCCGCGCCTTCTTCTCTCAGCGTCAAGAGAGGGGAACAGTTGGTTTTTACGAACGAGGACCAGATTACGCATACTTTAACCATAACTACGGGAGTTAGAGTGACGATTTCGGCCGGCCAGTCGGCGACTTTCGACACAAAGATTCTCGCCGTCGCTCCGTATAATGTTTATTCCGAGCAATATCCCTCTTTGAAATTGACTGTGAACGTCCAATAAGGGCTTTCATATCCAATAATTTATGAACGCGAATAAACTGATTGCGGCAGCGGCCGTAGTCGTGGTAATCGGCGCCGCGATATTTTTTGTTTACAACGGAGTTTTCCCGAAATCGACCTTCGACCCGTTAAACGCGTCTTATATTTTGGAAAACACGCCTGTTTCGCTGGTTAACGGCAAAACTGAACGGGAAGCCGCGCCCGATTCGGCAACCATGATAAAAATTCAGGTGTTCGGCCAGCCGGTTACCGGAGACCTCAACGGCGACGGCAAAAAAGACGCCGCTCTTATTATTCAGGAGGACTCCGGCGGCAGCGGTGCTTTTTATTACGCGGCGGTGGCCGTAAACGCGGATTCGGGCACCAAGGGCACGAACGTTGTTTTTTTGGGAGACCGCATTGCTCCTCAGAGTATCGTAATCAGGGACGGCGTAGTAGTTATTAATTACGCGGAGCGTAAACCGGGTGAGCCGATGACGGCCCAGCCGTCCGTAGGGGTTTCAAAATATCTTTATCTTGACGGAGAAATCCTGAAAACCCTGGAAACAAGCAACAAATTCGCGGAAATCAACTCGCCGATTCCATACGCAGTGATTACCAATCCCGTCGCGGTTTCCGGAAAATCCAATTTTTTTGAAGCCAATACGCGCATCCGAATCAAAGACGCTGACGGAAACATTCTGGCGGATACTTTTGTCACGGCGGCGGGATGGATGGATAAAACATATCCGTTTTCCAGAAAAATTTCTTTTTCGGAACCGAAAACCGGAAAAGGATTCATTGAAGTGTTCGAAAGCTCGGCCAAGGACGGGAGCGAAATCAATAAAATTGCCATCCCGATTTTGTTCTATAGAACATTCGATTGACGCTTTTTATTTATTAAAAAACGCAGCCGCCGCGGGCAGGGGAGTTATTGGTTATAGCGTGCGTGGATGATGTTGGAACAATTTTAGCACAAAATATGATTTTTATGAGCCCTAATAGGCTTAATTTTCTATATATATGGGCCTTGATTTAATGTTATTAACAAGCTACCATGTCAGTCCGTAACCAAAAAAAGTATAATAAAACTATGTCTGATAAAAGAGAGGAGAAATTGCTTTTTCAGGCACTGCTTCCTGAAACCGTAAAAATCATCGTTAATAAAGCCGAGGAGGGTGGTTATTGGGCAAAAGGTATTGATGTGCCCTGCTACTCTCAAGGAGAAAATCTTTCAGAGCTTTTTGAAGTTCTTACTAAGGCTATTTATGTGTATTATAATGTTCCACAGAAATTTATTCGTGAATTAGGAAGTTATATTCCTGTTAACGAAATGAAAGAGAGAGTAAACGAACAGCAATCGCCTCCGTCGAAATATACCCTATATGATATTCTTGGAAATCAGACTGATAGTATCCGCGAAATCCAGAGGGTTGCTGTTTAAATGTGGATTATCCCAAGCTAGTTAATTGTACTTTCAAAGATATTGAAAAAGCCTGCAACAAGTTGGGTGGTTGTGTCATCTCTCGTGCTGGACGAGAGTTTATTAAAATAACTCATTCTAGAAGCCAGAGGTCAACGGTTGTGCCAAATCACAAACCGTTAAAGAAAGGGCTTGTATGGGATTTCGTAAATACTTTCCTTCAGGATGTCTGCGGTTTTACCAAAGAAGAAATATTCAAGGTTTTGTGGTGTTAGTTATTATTATTAGCTACCGTGGATTCGAATTCAATTTGAAGCTATATTTTCTGCCAGACAAACCTCCAACGGGACTATCATTCGACTATCGCTCATGATAAGTTCTCCGCCAAACATACTTCAAGGGGAACTATCGCGAAAGGGGAATAACGCATTTCCGAATACGCCCGGATGAATGATTTTATAAGCTTCACTGTTTTTTGGACTTCTGCTTCCATCGCGAGTTTTTTGAGTTTGACGATTTCATCGTTTGTCAGTTCCGACTGGAAAACATTTTCCATTCCCGGATTCAATTTTATGGATAAAACTTTCCGCAAGTAGTGTATTAAATCCTTCGCCAGCTGGACGAGGTTGTGTCCCTCTTCGTTTATAGTCGCGAGATAATCGAGCGCGCCCTTCAAATCGTTCTTTATTATATATGAGGCGAATTCCTCGACTTTTTTGAGCCCGACGCGCCCCGTCAGACGTTCCGCCGTTTCAAGATTTATTTTCGACTCGAAAGATGCGATTTGGTCTAAAAGCGACTCCGAATCGCGCAAGCTTCCTTCGCCAGCCGCGGCGACAAGTTCGAGTGCCGCCGGTTCGATGTCTATTTTTTCCGCTTTGGCGATGGTGACGAGCTTTTCCATGATTTTCGTTTTCGGAAGTTTTTTGAAAAGGAAACGCTGGGCGCGGGAAGTGATTGTCGCCGGAAGCTTTTCATATTCGGTCGTGGCCATAACCATAACGGCGTGGGCGGGCGGCTCTTCGAGGGTTTTTAAAAGCGCGTTGAAAGCCGGCCCTGTGAGCATGTGGACTTCGTCTATTATGTAAACCTTGTATTTGCTTCCGACCGGAGCCGACCTGATGCTTTCCTTGATATTCCTTATTTCGTCTATGCCTCTGTTCGAGGCGGCGTCTATTTCGATGACGTCAAAAGAGGAATTGGAATCGATTCCTTTGCAGGAGCGGCATTCGTTGCACGGCTCGCCGAGTTCGGAGAATTTGGTGTCGGCATGCCGTTTTTCGCAATTTAACAATTTGGCAATAAGGCGGGCGGTTGTAGTTTTGCCCGTGCCGCGTGAACCGTAAAAAAGGTAGGCGTGACCAAGCCGGTTCTGGCGGGCGGCGTTTTTCAATATCTCGACGTTCGTTTCCTGGCCGAGGAGTTCGGACAGCAACTTGGGTCTATATTTTCTATACAAAGCTAATGCCATCGGTAGTTAATTCTATGCCAAGCGATTGTCATGAGCAACTTTTCCCGGCCCGCCTCGCCGGATTTTTCTCAACAAAGACACACTCCGGGTGCTATGCTGTAGCATAACACCATCGATGGTTCCTTCCGCGCGTTTTCAATGAAATAATATAGACACGAAATAATCTAACGGGTATAGTTTATCTAATGAAAACCTTGCTTGGCGGTATTTTGAGCGTTGTCGGCACAGCCGTCTTTTTTTTTTTTTTTTGCCGCATACCCTGACTTTTCAGGGGCAGGAGGCCAACAGTCAGCCCCAAAGCGTAAGTTTGCCGGTCTTGCCCGAGTCGACAACTACCCCGACTTCTTCGCAAGTCAATGCGGTTGTAAAAAGCGCCGTTTCCGATATCGAGAAACAGCCGCAGCTCCAAAATCCTCCGGGAATCGCTAAGGCGATTTACATAACCGGATGGTCTGCCGGCTCCTACAACAAAATGACTTACCTTATCAATCTTGTGGAATCGCGCGGGCTCAACGCCGTAGTCATAGACATAAAAGATTATTCCGGATACGTTTCCTACGCGACGGATGTTCCTGAAGTAAAAGCCAGCGGCGCGGAAGGGGAGTTAAGAATTCTCAAGCCGAACGAGCTGATAAAGCGGCTTCACGACAAAAACATATATGTTATCGGCAGAGTAACGGTTTTCCAGGACCCGATTCTCGCAAAAGCCCATCCGGAATGGGCGCTTCAGAATAAAAACACGGGCAAAACATGGAAAGACAGAAACGGCATCGCCTGGCTCGACGCGGCGGCAAAACCCGTCTGGGATTACGCGATTAATATAGCCAAAGACGGCCTGGGACGCGGTTTCGACGAAATAAATTTCGATTACATCCGCTTCGCTTCGGACGGCGATTTGAGCGCGATAGAGTATCCGTTCTGGGACAAAAAGACGCCGAGGCATCTTATAATAAAAAAGTTTTTTGCTTACCTTCGCGAAAACCTTTATGAAGCGAAACTTTCGGCGGACCTTTTCGGTCTCGCGACAATCGACACCTGGGACGACCTTGGAATCGGGCAGGTGCTCGAGGACGCCTACAAATATTTCGATTATGTCTGCCCGATGGTTTATCCGTCGCATTATGCCGCTGGATTCATGGGTTATAAAAATCCCGCGAACTATCCATACGAGGTCGTAAAATATTCCATGGAAATCGCGCTGAAACGGCTTCTTGGAAATTACGCGATGACAAACGCGAGCACTACGGGAAACGCGTCAGACACGATTCAAAATTCTTCGGGAACGATTCAAGTTGCTCAGCCGGTTGAATTCCGCGCCAAACTCCGCCCGTGGCTTCAGGCTTTCGACTTGGGAGCCGTTTACACTTCGGAAATGATTCAGAAGCAAATACGCGCAACGGAAGAAGCATTAGCAAGTTCAAGCGCGCAGTATGGCGGCTGGCTCTTATGGGACCCGGCGAATAATTACAAAAATTTCAAATAATAACTTACAAATCAATCATGAAGAGACTGAAGCCATCGTCATTTGAGGAAATAACCTTAACTTCAGGTATGCGTGTTCAGATTCCCAAATGCAATCTTATTTTCAAAAAATGGGAAGGTCGACCAATTGAAGACACTTATAACAATAAAGCAGTTATTGATGTTAATAGACAACCCTTGTTTGCTGAGTTAGCTATTTTAAAAATGTTTAAGAAAGATGGTTGGTCAGGTGTTTGGGTTGATTCTTATAGAAATAAATATAGAATAGGTCTTCCTGAGAAAGTCGCGCCGATTGACTTACCGATAGCGCAAGAAAAATTAATCCAAACCATTAAAAAGAAAACAAGGAAACGTGGCGGCTGTTGGGATGTGTTTGTCTGGAAAGGCAAAAAAATTATGTTTGCCGAAGCGAAGAGGCATAAAAAAGATAACATTAAACCAAATCAAATATCATGGCTGGAATCATCTTTGAAAATAGGAGTGCCATTAAATTCCTTTATTTTTGTTGAGTGGGATTTACTGAAATAAATAATATATTTTTATGACATACGAACTAAAAACCGAAAAATTTCAGGGCCCGCTCGACAAACTTCTTGAGTTAATCGAGACAAAAAAGCTGGAAATAAGCGAAATAAGTTTAGGGGAAGTAACGAACGATTTTCTGAATTATCTCAGGGAGATTGAAAATTCCCGGATTGCGGAAAATGAAACCAAAGAAGAATACCAGGCCAGGTTGCGGGTTTTGGCCGATTTTATAGCGATTGCCAGCCGCCTGATTCTCATAAAATCAAAATCTCTTTTGCCCGACGCGCCGCTGACTCCGGACGAAGAAGCCGAAATAAAAGACCTGGAAGAAAGATTGAAAATTTACCGCGCGCTAAAACCCGCGATGAAGCTTCTTCAGAACGGCTGGCGGGAGGGCAGAAAAGAATTCAGCAGGCCGTATTTTTTGAACGCCGCTTTTCCGAGGGCCCTTCGATGGGGCTCAGGGCAGGCGGCTTCCGGGGCGGATATTTTTTATCCGGGCGCCAATCTTTCCATTGAATCAATTATCGCTTCCACTGAAAGGGTGGCCGCCGTGGTCCAGAAATTCGTTTCCGAAGAAGCCACTGTTGCCAAAGAAATGGTTTCAGTTGAGGAAAAAATCAGGGAGATAGTGGAACGGCTCCAGAAATTCGCCGAGGTCAGTTTCAGTCATTTTTCCGGCGACCATTCGCGTTCCGAAATAATCGCGGCCTTTCTTGCGATACTCCATATGGCGCACGAACAATTGATTTTTCTTGAACAAAAGTCGCATTTTTCTGATATAATGATAAAACAACATCATAAAACATGATGTTGTTTTCAATCGGTTCGCTCGGCCGAAATGAAAATTCATTTCTTCCTCGCTACCGATTGTAAAAAATAACCGGAAAATATAAACATGGAAAATTTTGAAGATAAATTGGCCGAGCTGGAGGCGCTTCTTTTTATACACGGAGAACCGCTTGCCAGGAAAAAAGCGTGGAAATTGCTTGAATTGCCGGAAGAGGATTTCAATCCGCTTCTCGACGAATTCGAAAAACGGCTGGCCGGCGACGGCAGGGGATTGGCGCTCGTCAGAGACGATGAAAAAATACAACTGGCCACCAAGCCGCAATTCGCCAAACTTATAGAAGGCTTCGTTAAGGAGGAATTAAGCGAAGATTTGACTCCGGCAAGCCTGGAAGCGCTTTCAATCATCGCTTATCTCGGGCCGGTTTCCCGCTCGGAGGTGGATTACCGACGTGGGGTTAATTCGTCTTTTACGGTCAGAAACCTCATGCTTCGCGGCTTGGTTGAGCGTTTTTCGGCTCCGGAACGGCCGTCGTCGTTCCTTTACAAACCAACTTTCGAATTTTTCAGGCATCTTGGCGTGAAAGGAAAAGAAGAACTGCCGGATTTTGAAAAATTCCGCGGCGCGCTCACGGTTCCGGAACAGGCCACGTCGCCCGACTTACACAAAGAAGGCGTTTAAACAAAAATAAGTCCCGTTAGAGACAACAATTCCATAAAATCCAACAGATATGTTTAATATTTCGCACAAAAAAGTCGATTCTGTTAAAACAGATTATTTTACGGTCGCCTTGGGCGACCTGTCTCTATCTGGATGAATCCTCTTCATAAAATTTTTTTCGTGGTGGTTGTTGTTTTGTCGATAGCCGCCGGCAACAGTTTTAATGGTTTCGACGTCGCGAACGGAAACCGCGCCGCATCGGTGATAGTTTCCGCTTCTCGTGAAGATTTGTCGTACGAAAAATCTTCGTCCGCGGCGACAATTCGGCCCGTTGCCCAAAATGATTCAACGACGTCGAACGACGCTCAATCGGGCCAATCGGAAATTTTACGGCAGAACCAAAACGATGACGCCAAAGGCGCGCTGGAAAACGACGCACTGCTTAAAACGGATTCGTTGTCCGGGCCGGGAGCATTTCGCCAGATCGGTTTCGGAGAGTCCCTGGCGATTCAGGCGCGTTCGGCTCTGGTAGCGGACCTAAAAACCGGCAAACCGTATTTCGAGCTTGATCCTACCCTACGCCGACCGATAGCTTCACTGGCGAAGCTTATGACGGCCATAGTGGCGTTGGAAAAAATGGATTCGAGTCATCCAGTAACTTTGGGCGAAGAAAGTCTTTTAAACGAAGACGAGACTTCGTTAAACATTGCTTTAAAACCGGGAAATACGTATTCCAGCAACGATAACCTGATTGCGATGCTGATGATTTCCAGCAACGAAGCAGCCGAAGCGCTGGCAAATGATTACGGCAGGAACGAATTTATGGCGAGAATGAATGCTCTGGCGGCGGAATTCGGCATGAACTCGACCAATTTTTCCGACTCAACCGGGCTTTCAGTGGCCAATCAGTCCACGGCCAGCGACCTCCAAAAACTCGCCCTTAACGTTTATCGGGATTATCCGAAAATATTCGATATTACGAGGAAAAAATCCGGCATTGTTACGGAATTGAATTCGAAAAAAAGAACAACTCTTTCCAACATAAATATACTCGCGGGAACCGGCGGTTTTATCGGAGGCAAGACCGGTTATACCAAAAACACCAACGGAAACCTTCTTTCGATTTTTTCCTACGGCGGCAGGCCGGTTCTGGTGATAGTTCTCGGAACCGATGACCGCTTCGGGGACACGAATGTCTTGTTCCAGTGGTTTAAAGACAATTTCCAAAAAATTTAAAAAGCCATTGATATGTATGAAGTCCATATTTTCCTGATAGTAAAAACGCTGATACTTTTCGTTTTTTCTTTCACGGTCGCCATTATTTCGGCGCCGTTTCTTATAAAAGCGCTTTACGCCGCCAAAGCATGGAAGAAAAAACCGAGAGAAGAAACTTTCGGCGGCGAAAAGACCCCGATTTTCACCAAGCTTCACGCCGAAAAAGAAATAAATACCCCGAGAATGGGGGGAATTCTGATATGGTGGACCGTTCTTGTGGTGACTTTCATGACCTACGCCGCTTCAAAATTTTTTGGAGGCGATTTTTGGCCGAACATGAATTTTGTTTCCCGTTCGCAGACCTGGTTGCCGATTTTCGCGCTCGTTTCTTCTTCCTTGCTCGGGCTGATAGACGATATTTTCGTGGTCGGAAACAAGGGGGGATATATCGGCGGTGGAATTCGTTTAAGGTTTCGGCTTTTCCTGATTTTCCTGATAGCCGTCAGCGGCGCCTGGTGGTTTTACTTCAAGCTCGGCTGGTCGAGCATTTATGTCCCTTTTTACGGAAACATCGAGATAGACGGCCTTTATCTGATTTTATTCGTGCTGGTTGTCATAGCCACTTTTTCATCCAGCGTCGTTGACGGGCTGGACGGGCTTTCGGCGGGGGTTTTAGCTCCGATTTTCGCGGCTTTCGGTGTGATTGCCTATGTGCGCGGAGAATACGATTTGTCGTCTTTTATCACCGTCATAATAGGCGCGCTGGTTACTTATTTGTGGTTCAACGTCCATCCGGCGAAATTCTACATGGGGGAGACGGGAATAATGGGATTGACGGTCACGCTCGCGGTCGTGGCTTTCCTGACGAACGCGGTTTTTTTTCTGCCGATAATCGCCTTCGTCCTGGTCATAGAATCCGGTTCCGTCATAGTCCAGCTTATTTCCAAAAAGTTTTTCCATAGAAAAGTTTTCCTTTCGGCGCCAATTCATCATCATTTCCAGGCGCTGGGATGGCCCGAATCACAGGTGACAATGCGTTTCTGGATAATTTCGGCGGTTTCCAGCGCTCTCGGTTTGTCGCTTTTCTTCCTGGCTCGATTTTTCTGAAAATAAGGTTTAGCGTTTCTTCCTGAATTTTTTTGTTATGTTTTCGAGCTCGAAAGCCGCCTTGTTTATGTATTTTTTCAAAACGTCTTTAAGTTTTTTTCTTACGGTTCTGTATTCTTTCTGGTTCATCTGATTTCCATTCTCGCCGTACTTGTATACAAGGTCGTGTTCTATTTCTGCCCAGGCGTGGTGGAGAATGGAGGTAAGCTGTATTTCGCATTTAAGGTTTTCAAATTTTTTGTATTCGTCCATGGATAATCTTTTCGGCCCGAGCGAAATCACGACATGGGTGGCGTTGTATCCGCCTTTTTTCTTTATTTCTTCTATTTTCTTTTCCCCGCCGAATTCCTTCCGGATTTCATTTATGAATTTCGGTATGTCTCCTTCAAGATAAAAAATTATTCTCAAGCCGGCCAAATCTTCTATTTCGTCAAGGCTCTTATATATTTTTCCTTCCTTTTTCTTTCTTAAAAGCTTTTCCTCGAGCTTGTGGGGTTCTTTTATCCTGTAAAGAATCTGGTGTTTGTATCCGCCGTCCTCCAGCGTGTTTTTCAGTATCTTGTAAATAGCGACGCAGAATTTCTCGTAAAGATAACGTTTTTCCTCGAACTGACGGAGTGTTGTTTTGACGTAAACGTTTTCCATTTATGCCCGAATTATATCAGATGGGGTAGCGGGCGCTATCGATATTATTTATACTAATTTTTTGCGATAATTTTTTGACCGTGTTAAACTTGAATTCCGAATGCTTCAATCAAAACTTTTCACCAAAATAGAGAGGAATTTCCCGAAGGATGAAGAAGCGCTGAACGCCAGATTTCTTGAAAGAGCCGGATTCGTTTATAAAAATTCCGCCGGCGTCTATTCTTATCTGCCGCTCGGCTGGCGGGTAATCAGAAAAATTTCGGACATTATCAGGGAAGAAATGAACGCCATAGGCGGCCAGGAAATGCTGATGGCGACCCTGCACGACAAACACTATCTCAAAGCGACCAACCGCTGGGATGTGGATGTTGTTTTTAAAGTTGCCGAGGGCGATAAAAAAGAACCTTCATTCAATATCAGCTGGACACACGAGGAAATTATCGCCGAAATAGCCCAAAAGTACGTGAGTTCGTACAGGGATTTGCCTTTTGCCGCATATCAGATTCAGGCGAAATTCCGCCATGAACCGCGCGCCAAATCAGGGCTTCTCCGGGGACGCGAGTTTTTAATGAAGGATTTATACAGCTTCCACGTTTCCGAAGAAGATATGTACCGCTATTATGACGAAGTAGCAGCGGCGTATATGAGGATTTTTGAAAGATGCGCCCTCAAGGCCTTTTACACTTTGGCCGCGGGAGGCGATTTCACAATCAACAACACGCACGAGTTTCAGGTAATTTCCGAAGTCGGCGAGGATACGATTTACGTTTGCTTGTCGTGCGGGTACGCCGAGAATAAAGAAGTTTCGAAATTAGAAAACAGCGGCGATTGCCCCAAATGTGGCGCCAAAGTCATTGAAAAGAAATCCATAGAAGTCGGCAATATTTTTCCTCTTGGCACCAAATACTCGGAAGCGTTCAATCTGCAATTTCTGGACAAAGACGGCGGCAAAAAACCAGTGGTGATGGGCTCGTACGGCATCGGCGTAAGCCGTCTTATGGCGACGGTAGTCGAAACACACCACGACGAAAAGGGAATAATCTGGCCGAAGTCCCTGGCCCCGTTCGGGGTTCATCTTTTAGAGCTCGGAGATTCTTCCGCCAAAGACATATATAATGATTTACAAAAAAGGAACGTTGAAGTACTCTATGACGACAGAGAGGCGTCGCCTGGAGAGAAACTTGTTGAGGCGGATTTGATGGGACTGCCGTTGAGGGCGGTTGTCAGCCAGAAGACCGGCGGTAAAATCGAGGTAAAACGCCGCGACGAAAAAGACGCGAAGTTAATGGATAAAAAGGAGTTTATCAGCTTAGTTTCGAAAATCCTAAATCCTAAATCCTAAATCATATTTTTATGTCCATCTTCGACAAATTTTTCAAAGAAATAGGGATAGATCTCGGCACCGCTAACTCGCTCATTTACCAGAAAAACCGCGGGCTTGTTTTGAACGAGCCGACCGTGGCCGCCATCAACAATAAGACGATGGAAATTCTTGCCGTCGGCGAGAAGGCCAAAAAAATGCTCGGCCGCACCCCGGAACACATCAGCGTCGTGCGTCCTCTGGTAAACGGAGTAATTTCCGATTTTGACATGACCCAGGAACTTTTGCGCCAGTTTATAAAGCGCCTTAATCGCGGCAGCGATTTTTGGGGCATCCGGCGGGCCATTTTATCCGTTCCGGACGACCTTACCGAAGTCGAGCGTAAATCCGTGGAAGACGCGGCCATGCAGGCGGGTTGCGCCAAAGTTCATCTGATGAGCTCGCCCATGGCGGTCGCTCTGGGAGCCGGGCTTCCGGTTGACGAACCTTCGACCAGCCTGATCGTGGATATCGGCGGGGGAACAACGGATGTGGCGATTATTTCGCTCGGGGGCACTGTTATTTATAGGACATTGAAAGTTGCCGGGGACAAGTTCAACGACGATATCATAAAATTCATGCGCGACGAGTTCCGCCTGGCTATCGGAGAACCCACCGCGGAGTACGCGAAAATAACCGCCGGCTCGGCGATACCTCTGGACGAAAGACTGGATGTCGCCGTCCGCGGAATGGATCTTTCGACAGGTTTGCCGAAAGAAGTGATAGTTAAAAACAGCCAATTGCGCGCGGCCATGACGAAATCTTTGCGCTATATAATCGATTCAATCAAAGAAGTAATCGAATCGGCTCCGCCCGAACTCGTCGGCGACATGCTTAAGCAGGGGATTTACGTTTCCGGAGGAGGCGCCTTGCTTCGCGGACTCGACCAGCTGATAGAAAAGGAAACATCGGTTGAGGCGAAAATAGTGGATGACCCGCTTACCGCCTCCGCGCGCGGGCTCGGCATGGTCGCTGAAAACTTCGAACATTACAAGCGCTTTTTGGCCAATCCTTTGAAACCGCTCGACATATCGTTGTAGTTCCTCCCGGCAATGAGGAAAGAAAACATACTTTTAATCCTTCTTTTTCTGACGGTTTTTTTGATATTTTTGTATCCTTCTTTTGGGTGGAAAATAAGGTCCTTTTTGTCCCCGCCGGGAGGACAAAATTACGATTATAAAAAACTGGCGATTGAGAACGAATCCCTAAAAACAGATTTGGCGAAATTGAACGCCTTAAAAAAAGTTATTTCTCCGCTGTCGGGAAATTTGCTCGAAGCGTTCGTATATTCCGAATATCCGTTTAATTTCAAAAGCCGGATTCTGACAGACAAAGGAACAAAAGACGGAGTAAAAGTCGGCCAGCCCGTTTTAATTTCATCCTCGTCTTCGGCGGCAATCCTTGCGGGAAAAATAAACGAAGTTTTCGATGACTATTCGCTCGTCGAAACGATTTTTGATTCAGGATTCCAAATTTCAGTAAGAATAGGCGGCGCGGGCGCCAATTCGCTTCTTGTGGGAGGTAACAGCCCCAAGCTTACGCTGATACCGAAAGACGCCAAAATAACGGACGGCGACGCCGTTTATTCCTCGAGCCCGGATTATCCCTTCGGATTGGCAATCGGCCTGGCAAGAAATATCCGCCTTTCTGCGGACCAATTTTTCGAGGAAGCGGATTTGGAAACCGCCTACAATCCCAATGATTTTCAAACGGTTTTTATAGACATCAATTCAAATGTTAAAGGAGAAATACGGTAAATTAGCGGCTTCATTTTTGTTTTTTGTAATTGCTTCTTTTTTGCAGTTGAATTTCAAGGCGTTTTTCGGATGGTCTCCGGAATTCGCCATGGCGGCGTTGGTGGTTTTCGGGTTCTACTTGAGTGTTCTAGAAATGGGAGTGCTGTCTTTTTTCGGCATCTTTCTTTTTAATTGGCGGGTTCTTCCTGGGTGGGAAATATTGTTTTTTTTCCTTATTCCTTTTTTTATGATGTTTGCCAGAAAAATTTTTCCGTGGCGGAACGATTTTAATTGCGTTCTGGGAACGGTTTTTTCAGTTTTTGTTTTTTACGCCGTTTTTGGCTTGCAGGGGATTTTGGGCAATCCGGGAGTTTTTATGTGGATTCTCGCGGCAACGGCGTTTTTCGGCGCGGCCGTTTTCCGCCTTTTAAATTATTTTTATAAAATATCTCCAATTTAAATGTTCTCCAGGCGCAAAAAAGTTGAATTAGATCTCGAGGAAACGCTCGGCGACAACTGGGCAAAAGAAAAAGATTTAGAACTGGTGGAAGTTCCGCTTCAAAACGGGCCGATGATTTTGGCCGGTTTTATCGTTTCCTTTCTTGCCATTGTTTTGATAGGGAGAACCGCGTTTATCGGCCTCGCGCAGTCCGAACGATATTCGTTGCGTTCGGAATCCAATCAAAATCTTGTCAATCTTCTGCTCGCGCCACGCGGCTTGATATACGACAGAAACGGAAAACTGCTGGCCGACAACAGGCAGGTTTTTTCGGCGTCGCTCAAAACCGACGAATTCCTGCGCGCCGCGGATTTACAAAAAGAAACCCTTGACGCCGTCGGCGAAATACTCGGCATACAGCCGAGCGAAGTATGGGATAGGATTGAATCAAGCGATTTGGAAAGGAACAGAACTTATTTGGTTTTAAGTTCCGACTTGAGCCAGGAAGAAATGGTGAAACTAAAAAGCTTGAACCTGCCGACCCTGGAAGTCGAAAACAGCTTTGAACGGAAATATACGGGCGGCGAAATATTTTCTTCGGTAATCGGCTACACCGGCCTGGTTTCCGCTTCCGACCTCAAAAACAATCAGGCGCTATTCCCGCAGGATTCCATAGGCAGAGGTGGAATCGAGCTTTTTTATGACGGAGTTTTGCGCGGCGTGAACGGGGAAAAAACACAGAAACGCGACGCCCGCGGCAAATTGCTGGGGAGCGAAGAAGAAAGCAAGCCGTCAATGGGGCAAACGGTTTATCTGACGATAGACGCCGATTTGCAGAAATATTTTTATCAGCGGATGGAGCAGGGGCTTTTATCCCTTGGCCGCACAAAAGGCGTCGGTTTGGCGATTAATCCCCGGAACGGCGAAATACTCGCCTTGCTCAATTTTCCCGTTTTTGACAACAATCTTTTAAGCTCGGCGGGCAACAATCAAGGGAAACAGGCGATTTTGACGTCCAGCGACCAGCAGCTTTTCAACCGCGCCGTATCCGGTCTTTATAGTCCTGGTTCCACCATTAAGCCGCTCGTTGCCACCGCGGCCCTTAAAGAAGGCGTAATCACTCCATCCAAAGAAATTTTCTCTCCGGGCTACATAGACATCCCCAATCCTTACAAGCCGGACGAGCCCACGCGCTATCTCGACTGGCAATATCAGGGATATGTCAATTTGGCGTACGCCATCGCCAAGTCAAGCGACGTTTATTTTTATGAAATCGGCGGGGGCGGTCCGGATTCCGCCGGTTTGGGCATTACCCGGCTTCGCCAGTGGTGGCAGAAATTCAATCTGGGCAGTATTACCGGAGTGGATTTGCCCGGAGAAGCGAAAGGATTTCTTCCGTCGCCCGAATGGAAAGAGAAAAAATACAGCCTTCCGTGGCTTCTCGGCGACACATATAACGTCAGCATTGGACAAGGCGATTTGCTGCTTACGCCTATTCAGTTGCTCAATTACATTTCGGCGTTCGCCAACGGCGGGAAAATCTACCAACCGACGGTAAACAAAAACGCCGAACATAAAGTCATTTCCGACTTGTCATATTTAAATTCGGAGTTCCGGGAGGTGAGAAAAGGAATGCGCCTGGTGGCGACATCGAAGTTAAGCATGGCGAATATGCTGGGTGAACTGCCTTTTGCGGTTGAAGGCAAAACCGGCACCGCTCAGGTGAAAAATAACCAGCAGCAAAACGCCTTTTTCGTGGGCTACGCGACTTCGGAAAATCCGCAAATCGCCGTTTTGGTTCTCGTCGAAAACTCGCGCGAAGGAAGCTTGAACGCGGTTCCGATAGCGAAGGATGTTTTGAATTGGTACTATTGGAACAGGATTAAAAACAGCAAATAGCAAATGGCAAATGGCGGCGGGAAAATATAGAACGCGACAAAATAACATAAAATAAAACGCTATGCTATAGCATAGCGGCTCAAACTGACTGAAATGAATCCCGAAACGAAAACCTGCCAAAACTGCAAACAGAACTTCACGATAGAACCGGATGATTTTTCATTTTACGAACGGTTGGACCTTCCGCCGCCGACCAGATGCGTTTACTGCCGCTGGAAATACCTTTTGGCATTTTGGGTTTTCGGGAAATTTAGGATTACGAAATCGGCGCTTAGTGGAAAAAGAATAATCACTGTTCTTCCGGAAAGCGCACCCTTCCCGATTTATGAAAGGGAAGAATTTGTTTCCGATGCCTGGGACCCGCTTGCGTACGGGTGCGTGTATGATTCCTCGCGGTCTTTTATCGAACAAGTGGTTAAGCTCCAGTCGGCGGTTCCGCATCCGCACCAGCTCGGCATTAAGAACGTGAATTGCGACTGGACAGATGATACATGGGAATCTCGTGAATCTTATCTCACTCGTTCCGCCCTTCTTGTTGAGTTTGTAAGTTATGGCTATCGTATAATTCGGTGCAAAAACTCGGTTGATATCACGTATTGCTTCGACGCTGAAAATTCCTACGACTGCCTCTATTGTTTCAAGTCATATAACTTAAGGCATTCGTTCAACTGCCGAGATTGCATTAATGGCGCTTTTTTGTACGATTGCCGAAACTGCCAGGATTGTTTTATGTCCTGGAATTTGCGGAATAAACGGTATTGCATTTTAAATCAACAGCACTCAAAGGAAGAGTATTTCAAGAAACTTGAAGAATTCGATCTCAAATCATATAACGCTACAGAACGGCTAAAGAAAGATTTTCATGAGCATCTTTCCAAGGATGCCGTTCATCGCGCCGACGATAACGTTCAAACAACCAATTCAAGCGGCAATTTTTTGGCAGAAGATAAAAGTTGCCACTCATGCTATTTCTTGGAGAAGTCCGAGAATTGCCGCTACTGTTTTCGCGGTTTCGCGAGTAAAGATTGTATTGATATGGTAAGTCCCGTTTCGGAGAAGTCTGCGATAGGGTGTATGGACCAGTGGGGATATGAAAATACATGCAATCTCTATGCATCATATTGCCGCTACAGCGCTTATCTTGATAATTGCGAAGAATGCGAGAATTGTTTCGGTTGCGTTGGTTTACGCAAAAAGAAATACTGTGTTTTGAACAAGCAGTACGCGAAAGAAGAATATGAGCGTTTGGTTGCCGATATAAAGCGCGATATGAAACAAAGAGGAGAATGGGGAAACTTCTTCCCGCTTTCAGCGGCATACACAGGATACAATTATTCTTTGGCAAATATAATGTTTCCGTTTTCAAAAGAAGAAGTTTTGGATTTCGGCGCGAAATGGGAGGAAGTACCAGAAGTTCATCATGAAGGTATCGGTGGCGACAATCTGCCAGACAGGATTGACGACGTTAATGACGATATTGTTAAGCAGAGAATTATCTGCCCCGAAACAAAACTTAGTTACAATATCGCCCCTCATGAGCTGACATTTTACCGCGAGCATGGAATTCCGTTGCCGAGACGCCATTTCGACTGGCGGACATTGAATCGTTTCAAGCCGTTCACTTATATGGTCAAACCACAAAGCGGCAAATGCTGTTATTGCGGGAAAGAAATAGAGCATTATTATGGCCCGGAACTCGGGTTTAAGAAAATAGCGTGCCTTGAGTGTTATCAAAAAGAAATTGCTTAATAGTTTAAAGCTTGTAAAGTTATAAAGTTGAAAGAGAATGGAACAAGAAATAAAAAACACTTCGACGAGCTCAGTGCAAGCTTGCCAGAATTGTAAAAAAGATTTCGTCATAGAGCCTGAGGATTTTGATTTCTACAAAAGGATGAAGGTGCCGCCGCCTACATTCTGCCCGGATTGTCAGATGCAACGCCTGATGATGTGGCGTAACGAACGTTCGCTCTATAAACGAAAGGACGAGTCGGGAAAAGATATTATTTCCATTTTTTCTCCGGACAAGCCGTTTAAAGTTCACAGTAAGGATTATTGGTGGTCGGACGAGTGGAATCCGCTTGATTACGGCAAGGAGTACGATTTTTCAAAGCCGTTTTTTGTTCAGTTCAAAGAGTTGTTGGAGCAAGTGCCGCTAGAACCTCTTTTCAACAGAAACGCGGTCAATAGCGATTACTGCAACCATACGGAAGACATGAAAAACTGCTATCTTTCCTTTGCCTGCATTTGGGACGAAAACGTTTCTTATTCGAGGGGCGCCATGCATTGCAAAGATTCATTCGACATATCTTTAGGGAATAAATGCGAATTGAATTATGAAAGCATAGGCTGCGAAGATTGCTATCGCGTTTTTTTCAGCAAACACTCCTATGCATGCCGCGATTCGGCGTTTTTGATGGATTGCCGCGGATGTCAGAATTGTTTCGGATGCGTTAATTTGAGGAATAAATCGTATTACATTTTCAATCAGCCATTCACAAAGGAAGAGTATTTCGAAAAAATCAAAGAATTCAATCTCGGCAGTTTTGAAGCCGTTCAGAAAATTAAAGCGCAATTTGCGGAACTCTGCGAGAAACAGATTTATCGCTACGCGCACATAATCAACTCGCCGAATTCAACCGGAGAGATTTTGGACAATTGCAAGAACTGCAAATGGTGTTTCGACATGGTAGATAATGTCGAGGATTGCAAGTATACGGCGAACGGCGGTTATAATCTCAAAGACACTTACAGCAGTTATGGCGTTGGGGTAGGGGAGCTTATGTACCAGGCAATCGATACCGGACTCGGCACGTCAATGGTTTCTTCTGTGGTTGTTTTGCGCAACGGCAGGAATGTTTCTTACGCGCTTAGTTCTTACGGCTCATCGAATACTTTCGGTTGCGTCAGCTTGCGCAACAAGCAGTACTGCATATTGAACAAGCAATACACAAAAGAAGAGTATGAAGAACTTCTGCCAAGGATAATAAAGCATATGAACGATATGCCATACGTAGATTCGAAGGGAAGAGTATACAAATACGGAGAATTTTTTCCTCCCGAACTGTCACCCTTCGCATACAACGAAACAATAGCCCAGGAATATTTTCCTTTGGGAAAAGAACAAGCCCTTAATCAAGGCTACAAGTGGAAATACCCGGAACAGAGGAGTTACAAGATAACCCTGAAGCCGGAGAATTTGCCGGATAACATAAAAAACGTTGATGATTCCATATTAAAAGAAGTTATTGAATGCCAGCATAACCAAAAGTGCAATCAACAATGCACGCAAGCTTTCCGCATAATTCCTGACGAATTGTCGTTTTATAAAAGAATGAATCTGACTCTTCCGAGGCTGTGTCCGAACTGCAGGCATTACGAGCGCCTTAATCAGAAAAATCCTTATAAATTGTGGCACAGAAAATGCCAGTGCGCGGGGGTAAAATCCGAAAATGGAGTTTATACCAATCAAGTAAAACACCAACATAACGACAACTACTGTCCCAGCGAATTCGAGACATCATATGCCCCGGATAGGCCGGAGATTATTTACTGCGAGCAGTGTTATAACGCGGAGGTAGTGTAATTTTCAATTTTCAAATACCAATTTTCATTGAATTTACAATTATCCAATTTTCAAACTTTTTATTCATTGTTTCATTGAATCATTTATTGTAAATTGTAAATTGAACATTTATAATTGCTGATATGTCCGAACTACGGCAAGACCTTGTTTCCGGGGATTGGATAATATTGGCCACTGAACGCGCCGAACGTCCGCACGAGCTTTTGCCAAAAAAGAAAGTCCGCAAGCCTACGCCGATTTCCAAATGTCCCTTTGAAGACATTAAAAAATCGGGCAACTGGCCACCGGTAGCGGTTTTTCCCGCCTTTGCTAAAGCTTCGGCGGGCGAGCCCAACGAAAAGAAATGGCGGATAGCGATTATTCCAAATAAATATCCGGCGCTGCGGCACGGAAATATATGCGCCACGTCATTCAAAACCGGCCCATATGAAAGATTAAGCGGCATCGGGCGCCATGAACTTGCTGTCACAAGAGACCATAAAAAAAACATCGCGCATTTAAGCGAAAAAGAGGCAGTCAAACTTTTCCGAATATTGCAGGAACGCTACCGCGAGCTTAAAAAAGACAAGTGCCTCGTTTATACATCCACTTTTTTCAACTGGGGAGAAAGCGCGGGTGCGTCGCTTTATCATCCGCATCTCCAAATGATAACTTTGCCGATAATCCCGCCCCACATAAGTCATTCTTTGAGCGGTTCTCACGATTATTTCAAAAAACACCGCCGTTGCGTGCATTGCGAGATGCTTGATTTCGAGAAAAAGGACAGAAAAAGGATTATTGCCGAAAATTCCGCCGCTTTGGCGGTGGCCCCGTTCGTCTCAAGAGACCCTTTCCAGATAAAAATTTTCCCCAAGGTTCACCAGCCGTATTTTGAAAAAACCGCGCCGGCTGCAATGAAAGGCGTTGTGTCTGTTTTGCGAACAGTGCTTAAAAAAATCGAAAAGAATCTTGGCGACCCCGACCTGAACTTTTTCATACACACGTCGCCCCTTAAAAACCAGTTGCGCCATAGGCACTACCACTGGCATATAGAAATATTGCCGAAAATTTCCACGGAAGCGGGGTTTGAGCTCGGCACCGGAGTCGAAATAAATGTCATTGACTCGGACATAGCCGCCGAGATTGTTAAACGTTAGAATGCCCGAAACATGCAAAAGATTTTAAGGCATAAAACAGTCAGTATCGCTTTTTTACTGAGTTTCTTATTTATCATCGGCGGCTGGCTGTGGGCTTATTTTTCCCTGCGTAAAATCCAACAGCCGTTGATAGTTCATTTCAATAACTCGGCGGGCATAAACCAAATAGGCGGTCTCGGTGATTTGGCGGCGGTTTCGGCATTTGGAATAGTTTTTTTGATTCTTGATTTTTTGATAAGCTTGGAACTCGACGAGAGAGACCGCTTTCTTGGCAAGCTTACGGCCGCAGCCGGATTATTCCTGGCCGTCTTGATTTTTATCGGCTTTGCGGCTATCATAAGCGTGAATTGATGAGGGTATAGCTAATAGGGTGTAGGGGGTAGAATTAATTCTTTCCCTAAACCCTAAACCCTAAACCCTAAACCCTAATGCCAAAATTCGCGGTAATAG
>JBBTVY010000003.1:30099-63147 GCA_038063055.1 Patescibacteria group bacterium
CCCTAAACCCTAAACCCTAAACCCTAAACCCTAATGCCAAAATTCGCGGTAATAGAGACCGGCGGCAAACAGTACAAAGTTTCCGCCGGACAAAAAATAAAAGTTGAAAAATTAAGCGCCAAAGAAGACGGTTCAACTCCGCTCACCGCAGGCGATTCTTTTGTTTTCGACAAGATTCTTTTGGCCGCCGACGGCGACAAGGTTTCGGTTGGCGCTCCTTATCTCGACGGCGAAAAAGTTTCGGCGAAAGTAATAAAACAGGCAAGGGAAAGAAAGAAAATAGTTTTCCGCTACCATTCCAAGACCCGCTACAGAAAAAAGAAAGGACATCGCCAGCATTTCACGGAAGTTGAAATCGTAAGCGTCTAACAGAAAATATCATCTTATGAAAAACGTCTCCGCCCCGGCGGGGATATTTTTTTCTTCGCCCGGAAGAATGTAACGTATATTTTTTGCTTTCTGCCCCTCCGAAAGAAAAGTATTTGTTATAAACATAACCGTCTGCGCCGGCATCGGAATGCCGTTAACCTGAACTCCACCCCCTCCTACAACGACATATTTGGGAACATTGGCGGGCAGGCTGTTCAGCTTTCTCCCGAGCGCGACGTAATCCGCCGCGAATGCCCCTTGAACATTTGGGTTATTTGCCCAGGCGATAAAGTAAGAGTAATAGGCCTGGAAGAAAATAACGGCAAGAAAAGCAATTGAAGCAAGTGGAAGCAAAAATCCTTTTACGTATTTTTTAAGCCAGTTATAAACGGCTATGCCGCCGATTCCAGAGAGCATAATAACGGGCGGAATCATAAGAATGCTCCGGAGGGCGTGGGGAATGCCTTCGTTAGAAATGACGACTGGCAGCATCGCCAGGAAAAACCACAGAAACAAAATAATAAATCCGAAATTCGAAATCCCAAACAAATTCCAATTTCCAAATCCCAAAACTGAAACCTGTTTGTTGTTTGGAACATTCTGGTTTGTGATTTGTTTGGAATTTAATGCTTCGTGCTTCGTGCTTGTGATGCTTTTTATCCCCAGGATAATTCCAATGATAAAAAGTATCCCTACCGGCCAGAATAATTCGGAATTGCCCGCGTAATTATGCCTCCAGTTGTAATCGCCTGCGAAATTTAACATTCCGAGCGTTTTGAGCGTGTTTGTCGCAAGGTCTTTCAGGGGAGACGGGGAGCTTAATATGGATATATCCGAAGTTCTGCCGAAGAAATCTGCAGGATGCTGCAGGAAATAAATTCCGAGCGGCAGGGCGACGATAAACGAAGCAACAAGCAACAAGCAACAAGCAACAAGAATTTTTTTGCGAATCAATAACTCTTTGTTTTTAACCCAGTAAAAAAGCAAGACGAAAAGAATTAAAACCGGCGTTACGCGATAAGCTATGTAAGTATAAAAACCAAGGCCGTAGAATATGCCGGCAATTACGGAATTTGGAATTTGGAATTTGGAATTTGGATTACTAAACGCTTTTATAAGAAAATAAAGCGCCCATACAAGAAAAAACGGGGCGAGTATGGCGCGAAAACCGATTCTCGAAAAATTTATGTGCCAGAAACTCGTTGCCAGGAAAAACGCCGAAAGCAGGCCGACGCGCGCGGAAAACAATTCTTTCGCCAGAAAATAAATTCCGAGGACGGTGAGTATCCCGAAAATCGCGCTTGGCAGGCGCAAAACCCACGGCTTGCCCTCCCAAGTTTCTCCCGAAGAAATTTGTGAGGGTGAATTGGCATTGAAAAATTTCAAAAAGAGCGCCTGTATGTTTATGAACAATCCTTCCCGCCCGTTGTTGTCCGTATAGAAAACCCGAAAATCATTTGTCCGCAACGCCTGCAGGGCGTTGTTGCCATTCATTGCTTCATCGGGATAAAGCCCCGGCGGAACGGTGGTTATTTGGTAGAGCCTAAGAAATCCTGCTATAATCAAAACCAATAAAAGCAGGATAATAGTTTTGTTTTTCATAAGTCGTTTATTGCTATATTCTACAATCGGTAGCTCGGCAAAACAAGAATAGAATTCTTGTTTTGCCGAGCTACCGATTGATGAAACGAAGTTTCATACATTCTAAATTCTAAATTCTCAACCCTATGCCCGAACAACCATCTCAAGAATTTAAACACGAAGCCCTGGAAGCGGATATGAAGCGGCTCGCCGAGGAAATTCAAAGAAATCGCGAAGCGCCGGAAAACCGTATTTTGGGTGGCGAAGAAATAGTCAAAAAATCTATTCAATCGATAAGTTATGCACAACTGGCTCGCGACGCGCAGCAGGCTTCCTCCGGCCCTTTGCCAAAATACGCCGCGGGAGCTCCTGCGGAATCTAAACTTGAAGTCGAATATCTCATAGACATGGCTTTATATCACGGCCTGGATAAGGCGAACGCAGAGGCGGCAAAATCAAGCCCTTTCGTGATGGATGCTTTCCACGACGCGCTGGCGGCAAAACTTTATCCCGAACTCAAAAAGAGGGGGATACTTAAATAAGTTTAAAGTTGAAAGTTAAAAGTGATATGAGACAAGAGACGAGAGACACTTCGATAAGCTCAGTACAAGCTTGCCAGAACTGTCCCGATTTTGTTCCTGAGTTTTGTCGAAGGACTACAAAATCGTGGATCCCGCGGAGCGGGATAAGAATATGAACAAAGAATCCAAATTCTGCCAAAACTGCAAACAGAACTTTGTTATAGACCCGGAAGACTTCGATTTCTACAAAAAAATAGACGTTCCGCCGCCGACTTGGTGTCCGGAGTGCCGGGCCAGGCGGCGCATGATGTTTCGCAACGAAAGAACTCTTTATAAAAATAATTGCAAATTATGCGGTAAAAGTACAATTGCAATGTATCCCGCAGACACTCCTTATAATGTTTACTGTTTTGAGTGTTGGACATCGGATAAATGGGACCCGCTTTCATTCGGCCAGGAATACGATTTTTCTCGTCCATTTTTTGAACAGTTCGGCGAATTTTTGAAAAAAGTGCCACGGCCAAGCGTCGAGGGAAGCCAAAACCTAAACTGTCCTTATACGAATTACACATGGGAATCCAAGAACGTGTATATGTCTTCGTCGATTTTGTATTCGGATAACGCCGCCTATATCAAGGGAGGAGAAAAATGCATTGACACATTCGACTGCTTCCAGATTACCGATGTGACAATGTGCTATGAGTGCGTAAACTGCGAGAGGCTGAACAATTCGAAGTTTATGGTCAACTGCCGCGACTGCATCAATTCAAGTTTTCTTTTTGACTGCGTGAATTGTTCGAATTGCTTTTTGTCATCGAACCAGCGCAATCAAAGTTATATGCTCGAGAACGTAAAATATTCCGAAGCTGAATATTACGAGAAACTAAAAGAATATCGTCTGGATGAATATGGCGGCGTCGAGAATGTAAAAATGAAGTTTTCAAGTCTTGTAAAAAATGCCTTGCACAAATTCGCGCGCATCACGAAAGCCGTGAACGCGACGGGGGATAATCTCTATAACGCCAAGGATGCGAAAGAGTGTTTCGACCTCCATGACCTTCAGAATGTAAGTTATACGATTCGCGGATGGAATATAAAAGATTCCATGGATATTTACGGCACGGACGATACTCAATGGGATTACGAAAGCGTGAATAACGGCCTATATTCCTCCCATCTAATTTTTACTGCCAATTGCCACACAAATTGTCTGGACATCAGATACTCCGATTATTGCCGTTCGTCTTCACATCTTTTCGGATGCATTTCCATGAAAAAAGGACAGTATTGCGTTTTTAATAAGCAATATTCCGAAGAAGAATATAAAGGAATGGTTGCCAAAATCATTGACCAAATGAACGCGATGCCTTACACCGACAAAAGAGGGAGAATATATAAATACGGCGAGTTTTTTCCGCCGGAAATTTCTCCGTTCGCCTACAACGAAGTCGTGGCGCAGGAATATTTTCCGGTTGCGGAAGAAAAAGCCATTGAAGAAGGGTTTGGATGGAAAAAACCGGACGCGAAAAATTATCAAATAACCATGTCTGCGGAAAGCATCCCCGGGAAAATTGCCGATGTAAGTGATTCAATATTGGAGCAAATAATAGGCTGTTCGCACAAAGGAAAATGCGAGCATCAATGTACGACAGCATTTAGGTTAATACCAGCAGAATTGCAGTTCTACAAAAAAACAGGCATACCGATACCGCGATTATGCATCAATTGCCGGCACTGCGAACGGCTTTTGAAACGCAATCCTGTTAAATTATGGCATCGTTCCTGCATGTGCAATAAACAAAATCACGGGCATGCAGAGAAATGCAAGAACGAATTTGAAACTTCCTACGCACCGGAACGCGAGGAACTAGTTTACTGCGAACAGTGCTATAACGCAGAGGTGGCGTAATAAGTCAAAAAGTTGAAAGTTATAAAGTTAAAAAGATATGAACAGCGAAGTCAGAACCTGTCAAAATTGTCTCGCTTTGCGAGATCCCGCGTAGCGGGATAAAAACCAATGAACGCTGAAACTAAAATATGCCAAAATTGCAAAAATAACTTCGTCATTGAACCCGAAGACTTTGATTTCTATAAAAAGATAGACGTTCCGCCGCCGACGTGGTGCCCGCAGTGCCGGCTATTGCGCCGTATTCTCTGGCGGAACGATAAAAACTTCTACAAACGCCCCGATAGCCGGACGGGCGAGATGGTCTTTTCTCTTTATCCGGAACACGCGCCTATTAAAGTTTATGACTACGATTATTGGTGGTCTGACGCATGGGACGCTTTGGATTACGGCAGAGACTATGATTTTTCAAAGCCTTTCTTTGAACAGTTTAATGGGTTAATAAAAGACGTGCCGTTTATGAGCCGTTCTATACTCTACCTCATAAATAGCGATTACTCGATGAACGCGAATAATCTTAAAAATTGTTATATGGTCTTTGGGGCAGCCTATAGCGAAGATTCGTATTATTCGTTAAACATATCAAAATCTAAGGACTGTTTTGATTCCGCATATCTTGCCGAGTGTGAAGTTTCCTATGAAGGATTTTTTAATGAGAAATGCTTTCGGACGTTTTTTTCTTCGTATTGCGAGAACTCCCAAGATACCTACTTTTCGCTAAATTGCGTGGGAGTTACGAACTGTTTCGGCTGCGTAAATCTCAGGAATAAGTCGTATCATATTTTTAATCAACCCTATACGAAAGAGAAATATTTCGTCGAACTGGCCAAATTCAACCTCGGTTCTGCAAGCGCACTCGAAGATATAAAAAGAAAAGTCGCGGAATTCTGGCTCAAGTATCCCATAAAATATCTTCAGGGACGCCACAATACGGATGTAAGCGGCCAATACATTTCTAATTCGAAAAACGTCAAAGACTCTTATTACATATCAAACTGCGAGAATTTGCGATATTGCCAAAGCCTTTACATCAACCAATCTAAGGATTCATACGATAGTTTTCGTTTTGGCGATAATTCTGAATTGATTTATGAGAGTTCGATATGCGGACTCGGTGTTTCACAGCTGAAGTTTTGCTATGACTGTTATTCCAATTGTTTTGATTTTGAATATTGTATAAGTTGTCATTCTTCCTCTCATCTTTTCGGTTGCGTGGGCTTACGCAACAAGCAGTACTGCATATTGAACAAACAATATACTAAAGAAGAGTACGAAAAACTTATACCGAAAATCAAAGAGCATATGAATAAAATGCCGTATGTTGATAAAGGTGGCCGAGTTTATACCTATGGCGAATTCATGCCGCCCGACCTGTCGCCGTTCGCCTACAATGACACAATCGCCCCCGAGTTCTTCCCGATGTATAAAGATGAAGTTATTTCCCGGGGATACCGATGGAACGAACAAAATATAAAGAGTTATAGCGCAACCATTAAGGCAGAAGAACTGCCCGACAATATTAAAGACGTTCAGGATAATATAATTAACGAAATTATTGAATGCGCCCATAAAGGGAAATGCGAAGAATCTTGTGTCGCGGCTTTCAGGTTTGTAACTAAAGAACTCGAGTTTTATAAAAAACACGAACTGGCTCTACCGCGGCTTTGCTGGAGATGCCGCGACGCCGAACGGCTTAAACAGAGAAGCCCGATGAAATTTTGGGCCCGTAACTGTTCATGTTCCGGAAATGCATCGCACAATGGCGAGTATAAAAATATAAGCGAACATTTCCATGGAAGCATCAAATGCCCCAATAATTTTCAAACATCCTACGCTCCCGACAGACCAGAGATAGTTTATTGTGAGCAGTGTTATAACGCAGAGGTAGCATGAATAAGGAAACCAAAAACTGTCAGAATTGTAAGAACGATTTCGCAATCGAGCCGGAAGACTTTGATTTCTACAAAAAAATAGACGTTCCGCCGCCGACATTTTGTCCCGATTGTCGCCTTCAGCGACGACTCGTTTGGCGCAATGAAAGAACTCTTTATCGGCGTAAGTGTAGCGCTCCCGGCCACGCGGAAGATTTAATTTCTTACATTGCCCCGGAAAAACCACAGCCGGTCTACGACCAGCAATATTGGTGGTCTGACGATTGGGACCCGCTTACGTACGGCCGCGACTATGATTTCTCAAAGCATTTTTTTACCCAATTCAAAGAATTGCTTGACACCGTGCCGCGTTCCAGCTTATCAAGCGCCTATTCCACTATGATTAATAGTGAATATTCCAATTGGGCAGGCGATTTGAAAAATTGTTACCTGGTGACGGACGCCGATTATGTCGAGGACTCAGGTTATTCATCGACTATCTTTAAGTCCAAGGATTGTTACGAGTGTAACGCTGTTTCTGAGTCCGAATTGTGCTACGAAAGTTTTAATCTTTTGAAATGTTATCGGACAGTCGGTTCGATTAATTGCCAGGGCTGTTCCGACGTCTGGTTCTCAAAAAATTGCAACGGATGCGCCAACTGTTTCGGATGCGTGAATCTCCGGAATAAATCACATTGCATTTTCAACGAACAGTATTCCAAAGAAGAATATTTAAAAAAAATTAGCGAATTTCACGGCGAGAGCAAAAAAGCTTACGACTTGCTTAAAAAACGCGCGCAGGAATTCTGGGCAAGTCTGCCGGAAAAGCACAGCCGGGGTTATGGCAATGTCAATGTAAGCGGCGACTATATTTATCATTCAAAAAACACCAAAAACGGATTCCTTGTTTCCGACGTTGAAGACAGCAAATATGTTTCACTTATACACTCTCTGAACACGAAAGATTGTTTTGATTACACTGATTGGGGCGAAAACGCGCGCCTCTTGTATGAGTGCATAGCCTGCGGTTTGGGCGCTTCTAATTTAAAATTTTGTAATCTCGTGGTTATTCAAACAAAAGATTCTTCCTACAGTTATTTCTCCTACAATTGCTCTAATATATTCGGTTGCGTAAATATGCGTAAAAAACAATATTGCATTCTGAACAAACAGTACACGAAAGAAGAATACGAATCACTCTTGCCTAAAATTATCGAGCATATGAATTCAATGCCGTACGTTGATAAAAGTGGGAGGGTATATAAATATGGAGAATTCTTTCCTACTGAGATATCTCCATTTTCTTATAACGAATCCGTTGCGCAGGAATTTTTCCCAATTACTAAAGAGGAAGCCGGACAAAAAGGATATTCGTGGCGCGATCCGGATTCGAAAAATTATACAGCAACAAAAACAACGGTTGAAATTCCGGAAACGATTGACGGCGTTGACGATTCGATTACTAAAGAGGTTATCGAGTGCGAACACTCGGCTACGCCAGCTGGCGGATGCAATCAGTCATGTACTACGGCATTCCGGATTATTCCCGCCGAACTCCAGTTTTATCGCAAGATGAAATTGCCGCTTCCACATTTGTGCCCGAACTGCCGCCATTACGAAAGGTTGAAATATCGTAATCCGTTAAGGCTCTGGAAACGTGTTTGTATGTGCAAAGGCAAGGAAAGCGCGAATGATATCTATAAAAACACGACTTCACATTCTCACGGCGAGAATCAATGTCCGAACGAATTTGAAACGTCTTTTTCTCCCGAGCGCCCCGAAATCGTTTACTGTGAGGGGTGCTATAACGCCGAGGTAGTGTAGAATATATAGTATAAAATGGCCTTATATATTTTCGTTGCTTTTCTTGTTCTCTTGGCTCTGGGAACCGGAACTTATTTCATATTCCGTTTATTGGCAAAGCAGAGGCTACGCGATTCGCTCCGGATGGTTCTTTTGTCGGTAAAAGTTCACAGGGAAACAGCCGAAGGTTCTCCGGCGAAAGATTTCAAGCAGGAAATAAATCTCACTGAACAGCTTTTGAACGGTCTGGCCTCGCTGAAAAAACCTTTCGTGCTTGAACTCGCGGTTCCTCACGTCGGCGAAGAAATCCGCTTTTATCTTTCCGTGCCGCGCGCCGTAAAAGAAGTGGCCATGAAGCAGATTCAGGGGCTTTGGACGAGCGCTTCCGTTGAGGACGCCGACGACGATTACAATATTTTCAATCCGCATGGAGCGTTTACCGGGGCCTATCTCAAGCAGGGCGAAAATTACGCGTTGCCGATAAGGACCTACCAGGAACTCGGCGCTGATTCTTTCTCGACAATTGTCGGCAGTTTTTCGAAAATGAACGAAATAGGCGAAGGCGCCGCTTTGCAGATAATCGCAAGGCCCGCGCCGAAGGAAAGCAAAAAAAGAGTTGAAAGCCATATACAAAGCCTGAAAAAGGGCGAGCCGCTCAAAAGGGTTTTCGGCCATGAGTTTCCGTTCAAGGCGGCAGAGATAAAAGAAGCCTTCAATCCGAAAGGCGAAGAGATGAAAAAAGATGACAAGATTATCGACGACGAAGCGGTAAAAGCCCTAACCGCCAAAATTTCAAAGCCGCTTTTCGAAACAAACGTGCGCCTTATCGCATCGGCCCCCAGCCAATTTCAGGCGAACGACATTCTCGACGGCCTGGCGGCCGGTTTCAATCAATTCGGCAGTCCGATGAAAAACGATTTTAAAGTGGTAAAGCCCAGAAATTCTTCTTCGCTGATTTATGAATTCAGCTTCCGCATGTTTAACGGAAAGCAGACGATGATTTTAAACAGCGAGGAGATAGCCAGTTTTTACCACTTTCCGATTTCTTCGACCGAAACTCCGCGCGTCAAATGGGTGAAGTCCAGAGAGGCGCCTCCGCCGTCCAATTTGCCGGATAGGGGAGTTCTCGTCGGCAGAAGCGTTTTCCGCGGCCAGTCCAAGGAAATTTATATCACCGACGAGGACCGCCGCAGGCATATTTACATAATCGGACAGACCGGCACCGGAAAATCGAATTTGCTCGGCAGCATGATAGTTGACGACATTAAAAAAGGAAAAGGAGTCGCCATCATAGACCCGCACGGCGACCTTGCGGAAAAAGTTTTGAGTTACATTCCACCCCAAAGATTCGATGACATTATTTATTTCGACCCCGGAGATCTTTCGCGGCCCCTTGGGCTAAACATGCTCGAATACAATTTCAACAGACCCGAAGAAAAAACATTCATCGTGAACGAGATGCAGGGGATTTTCAACAAGCTTTTTCCGCCGGAAACTATGGGCCCGATGTTCGAACAATATATGAGAAACGCCCTTCTTCTTTTAATGGAAGACATGCCGAACGAACCGGCGACTCTCATCGAAGTGCCAAGAGTTTTTACCGACCCGGAATACCGCCGCCGCAAACTCCAGCGCATTCATAATCCTGTTGTCGTGGATTTCTGGGAGAAAGAAGCCGCCAAAGCGGGCGGCGAGGCGTCGCTTGCCAATATGACGCCGTACATCACTTCCAAGTTCAATAATTTCATATCGAACGACTATATGCGCCCGATAATCGGCCAGCCGAAATCTGCGTTCAATTTCAGACAGGTGATGGACGAAGGCAAAATACTTCTTGTGAACCTTTCCAAAGGCAGGATAGGCGACATTAACGCCGGCCTGCTCGGGATGATATTCAGCGGCAAGCTTCTGATGGCCGCGCTGTCACGCGTGGATATTCCGGAAGCCGACAGACGCCGCGACTTCAATCTTTACATAGACGAATTCCAGAATTTCACGACCGATTCTATTTCGACGATACTTTCCGAGGCGCGGAAATACAGGCTCAATCTGACGATGGCGCACCAGTTTATCGCCCAGCTCACCGAAAAAATACGCGACTCGGTTTTCGGCAACGTCGGTTCGCAGATAATTTTCCGTGTCGGAGTTCAGGACGCAGAATTTCTGGAAAAGCAATTCGAGCCGGTTTTCGACAAAGGCGACCTTATCAACATAGATAATTTCAACGCCTACGTTAAAATTCTTGTCAACGGGGAAACCACCAAGCCGTTCAACGTCCAGACGTTGCCGATGGAACGCGGAAACCGTGACCTTATAGACCAATTAAGAGGACGTTCGCGCGAAAAATATGGCGTCGACAGGCAGGGAACGGAAGAAGCGATTTATAAGAGATTGAGAGAATAATTTAATATAACCGGACAAATCAAGAAAAACCCTTTCCACATGACTTTAAAGACAATAATTACAGACGGCCTTAAAAGAATAATAAAAGGCAAAGTTTCCACCGATGCCGCTTTGCTCGCGGAATACAGCAACGATTATTCAATTTTTCGCATAAAGCCGAGCGAAGTCGTTTTTCCTAAAGACGCGGAAGACGTTAAAAATCTGGTAAAGTTCGTAAATAAAAGGAAAAAAGATGGTTCGAAACGCTCACCACAAGAAGACAAAAATCTTTCCATAACCGCGCGCTCGGCCGGCACCGATATGTCAGGGGGGCCCCTGAACGACGGCATTATCGTATCTTTCGCTCTATCGCGTTCTTATTCAGAAAACGGAACGGGTCAGGATGAGTATTTGAACAAAATAAGGAAGATAGGAAAAGATTATGCCGTTGTCGAGCCGGGCGTTTATTTCCGCGACTTGGAAAAAGAACTGGACAAACGCGGCCTTTTGTTTCCACCGTATCCGGCATCGAAAGACCTTTGCGCAATCGGAGGAATGATTTCGAACAACGCCGGCGGCGAGAAATCTCTTGTTTACGGCAAAGTCGATAAGTATGTGGAATCCCTTAAAGTCGTTTTAAGCGACGGGGAACTTTATGAAATAAAGCCGCTTTCTGCGGCGGAACTCAAAAAGAAAATCAAAGGAAAAGATTTCGAAAGCGGCATTTACCGTAAAGTTTACAATCTTATAGAAAAAAATTACGACCAGATAAAAAAAGCCAAACCGGACGTTTCAAAAAATTCAGCCGGCTACGCGCTTTGGGATGTCTGGGACAGAAAAACTTTCGATTTGACCAAACTTTTTACCGGCTCGCAAGGAACACTTGGTCTGATTACGGAGGCGAGACTCCGCGTGGTCAAAAAGAAAAGATTCTCACAGCTGGTGGTTGTTTTCGCAAAAACATTGGAGCCGGTACCAGAGCTCGTAGAAGCGATTCTTCCGCTGAAGCCGGAAAGCATAGAATCATACGACGACAAAACTTTAAACATTGCAATGGAATCTTTGCCGTCAATAATCAGGATAATGAAAGGGAATCCTTTTAAAATCTTCTGGAGTTTCATGCCGGAATTTTTAATAGCTCTTAAAGGCGGATTACCCAAAATGATTATCCTGATAGAACTGAGTTCGGACGACGAGTCCGAACTTGTCCAGAAAACCAGCATGGTTCGGAAAGCGGTGTCCAAATTTCCGGTTCAGTACAGGGTAGTTAAAAACAAAACCGAAGAAGAAAAATATTGGACCATAAGGCGTAAAAGTTTCGCCCTTCTTCATAACTATAAAAAGGGGTTTAAGGCGCAGCCGTTCATTGACGATATCGTCGTCAAGCCGGAGTATATGCCCGAGGTTTTGCCGAAAGTAAACGAGATTTTGGAAAAATATAAAGACAAAGTCATTTATACTATCGCCGGACATCCGGGCGACGGCAATTTCCACATCATCCCGCTGATAAATCTTGAAGACCCGGCAATTCCCGGAATAATCGTCGATTTAATGGATAAAATATATAAACTCGTTTTGGAATACGGCGGGTCGATAACCGCCGAGCATAACGACGGGCTTATCAGGGGGCCGTATCTCAAAATGATGTACGGGGAAAAAATCTACAAACTCTTCGAAGAAGTCAAAAATATATTCGACCCTCTCGATATTTTCAACCCGCGCAAAAAAATGGGCGTGAGCAGAGAATACTCTTTTTCTTTGATAAAAAAATGATACGTTACCTTGGCAAAACGGCGGCAAAAAATTTACGGGGTACGGCTCTTCTTCGTCTTGATTTCAACACGGAAGACGAATGGAGAATGGAAGCCGCGTTGCCGACAGTACGTTTTTTGCTTAAGCGCTCGTCAAAATTGGTGATATTCAGCCACCGCGGCAGGCCCTCCTTCATTAAAATTTCGAAGGGCAAGCCCAAAGGTTTCGACAAAAAACTGAGCCTTAGAAAAGACGCGGTTAATCTGCAGAAAATGTTGGGCAGGAAAGTAATTTTTCTGCCTGACTTTAATTTCCCTAAAATTAAAAGAATTATCAATGATTCTGAAAAAGGATCCATTTTTGTTCTGGAGAACCTTAGATTTTTAAGGGGCGAGGAAGAAAATAGTACAAAACTAGCGAAACAACTTGCCTCATTGGCTGGAGATTTTCACCCCCACACCAAACGAGAAGCAGTGCTACACGCCAAAAACAAAAAAACTTCTCGTTATGGTGTGGGGGTTTACGTGAATGACGCCTTCGCGGTTTCACACAGGAAAAACGCTTCGGTTTCCGCGATAACAAAATTTTTGCCAAGCTTCGCCGGCTTGGAGTTGGAAAGAGAAATAAAATTACTGTCGCGCGTGACAGCAAAACCAAAAAAGCCGTTGGTAATAGTTTTGGGCGGAGCCAAAGCCCATGACAAACTCGGAGTATTGAAGCATTTCAGGAAAAAGGCGGACTGGTTTCTTTTGGGAGGAGCCGCGGCGAACACATTGCTTTCGCTGAAAGGCATCGATGTCAAAGATTCGCTTGTCGACAAAGAAAAAAGTAACCTTAAAAATCTCCGGCGCGTTATTGGCTACCGCAACGTTCTTTTGCCTGTTGACGTAAAATTCGGCAACGAAAAGATTTTAGACATAGGCGAAATGACGTCGTCCATCTTTTCGGGAAAATTGAGGAAAGCCGGGACCGTGATATGGAGCGGCCCGATGGGGGTTTTCGAAAAAAAGGAATTTTCTTCGGGGACTCTGGCGGTTGCAAGAGCGATAGCCGGGAACAAAAAAGTTTTTTCGGTGGCAGGAGGCGGAGAAACCGTAATGTTTTTGAAAAAATACAAACTCGACAAAAAATTCAGCTTCATCTCGACTGGCGGAGGAGCCATGCTTGATTTTCTGGCGGACGAAAAACTTCCCGGCATTGAGGCTCTCAAAAAATAATTCGTCGCTATACTACCTTCTCTAATTCGCTCGAATTAGAGAAGGTAGTGAGATATATGTTATGATGTAATAAATAATCATGAATGAGCGTGAGTTGGAAAAACAATTGAAAGCCCTTGCCAATCGGCGCCGACTCGCGATTTTGAAGTATCTTAAAATACATCGCGAGGCTGCCGTTTCCGAAATCGCCGACGCCATCCATATTTCGCTTAAGGCGACCTCGAAACACTTAGGAATGCTGACGGCACTGGATATTGTGGAAAGGGAACAGAGAAGTTTACAAATGTTTTATCACCTAGCCATAATTAAATCCTCTGCGATTAAACATATTCTTTCTCTTCTCTAATTCGCGCGAATGAGGGATATAAGAAAAAATGATGCAAAATTCTGAAACAAAAAACCGCCAGAACTGTCTCGCTTTGCGAGATCCCGCGTAGCGGGATAAAAACCAATGAACGCTGAAACAAAAGTTTGTAAAAATTGCAAACAGAATTTCACGATAGAGCCGGAGGATTTTGATTTCTACAAGAAAATAGACGTTCCGCCGCCGACTTGGTGCCCGGAGTGCCGGGATATGCGCCGCGGGGCGTGGCGCGAGGGGCATACGCTTCACCGCAATACCTGCAAATTATGCGGCAAGTCGGTTATCAGCATTCATCCTGCCGAAGACTCGTTTATTGTTTATTGCCGCGATTGCTGGTATTCGGATAAGTGGGACCCCATGGATTACGCCAGGGATTATGATTTCAATAAGCCATTTTTTAAACAATATAGAGAACTTATGGAAGCCGTTCCTCGTCCGGCGCTTACCGGTACAAATATCGTAAACAGCGACTTTTCGCACGCCTGCTTAAGCTGCAAGAATTGCTATTTCACTTTTTGGAGTTATTTTTCCGAAAATTCGCAGAATTCTTTTCTTCTCCTTCTTTCGCGGAATGTTTACGACTCTTATGTTACAGACAATTCCGACCACGCTTATGAAACCCTGCACTGCAATCGTTTATACAAAGTACGCTTTGGATATTTCGCTGATGAGTGTTTGGATTCTTCTTTTTTATTCGATTGCGTCGGTTGTTCCGATTGTTTCGGTTGCGTAAATATCCGTAAACAGAAGTATTGTCTTTTTAACAAGAAACTCTCGAAAGAAGAATACTTGCAGCAAATAAAATACTGGGATTTGGGGAGCTACAAACGCCTTGAAGAAGCGAAAGAAAAATTTCGCACGCTTTATCTTTCCGTTCCGCACCGCTACGCGCACGTGATTAACAGCTATGACGTGACCGGGGATATAATCAGAGACAGCAAAAACTGTAAAACGTGTTTTTCTGCGCTCGATGGCGTGCAAAACTGCAAATATGTCTATTTCGGCGGGCTTAACCTTAAAGACAGTTATGACGTAAGCGCCGGAGGGGATACCTCGGAACTACTTTACGAAATTTTGGGAGTCACTCGATCGCAAAATGTTTCTTTTTCAGTGGGTGGGGGCAATTTGGAAAACATTGCATATTGCGATTGGGCGCAGAATTCACGTAAACTTTTCGGCTGTATGTCGCTTAGGAATAAAAAATATTGCGTTTTGAACAAGCAATATTCAAAAGAAGAATATGAAGAGATTATTCCAAAGATAAAAAAACATATGGACGAAATGCCGTATATGGACAAAAAGGGCAGAGTTTATAAATACGGCGAATTTTTCCCGACGGAACTTTCGGCGTATCCATATAATCAGTCATTTGCGTTTACGTGGAACCCTAAGACCAAAGATGAAGTACTCAGTGAAGGATGGAAATGGCGAGACCCGCATTGGCGCTCTTATAAAATTTCTTTGGAATCCGATAATCTGCCGGACCATATTAACGACACCCCCGACACGATTCTCAACGAAGTAATCGGCTGCGCCCACAAGAGTGAATGCAACGAGGAATGCACAACCGCTTTTCGTATAACCGCAGAAGAACTGGCTTTTTGCCGCAAAATGAATATTGCCATACCGCGTCTGTGTCCGAATTGCAGATACACACAGCGCCTAAAATGGCGCAATGGCCATCATTTGTACAAACGGAAGTGTATGTGTGCAGGGAAAATAGCTAAAGGTCCCGCTTCGCGGGATCTCGCGGAGCGAGACAAATCGCAAATTGTTTATACAAATGCAACAAGCCACTTTCACGGAGAAAATTTCTGCCCGAACGAATTCGAAACGACTTTTCCTCCGGAGAAGCCGGAAATAATTTACTGCAAGGACTGCTATAATGGTGAATTTTTATAATATAAAAAAGCCCGCAGTCCCGCCGAAGCCGAAGGCGAAGGAGGACGATGAGCGCTATAAAGAAGAGTTCCTATGACAAACTTTTTATGGCGCCTAAAAAGGTACAATCTTTTATTCCGGACGTTGATGCAGTCCGTGATTTTCAGATTTAAAGTACTCATTCATAAAATAAGAAAAGGAAGATGATTTGCCGGCTTTCGAAAAAACGAGTATTATAGCCGTTAATCATGCCAAAAGACCCCGAAGTAAACGTAGCGGAAGCGGACCTGGTTTTTTTTGATACGGAAACGACGGGATTCGATTTGAAAAAGGAACTGATTGAAATCGGACTTGTAAAAGCCAAAGCCAAAACGTTCGAAATAATCGCAGAGTGCGACATTAAAATAAAGCCGGAGCATATCGAAGACGCCGACCCCGATTCTTTAGGGGTGGTCGGCTATGACCCGGAAGAATGGGCAAGGGATGGTGTCGATTTGAAAACGGGTCTTGAAAAATTTTTATCTTATACTGATGGCGTCGTGCTCGTAGGACACAATATCGCTTTCGACTGGATGCACGTCAAGAAATCGCTCGAACAGTGCGGGCTCAACCCGAATTATTATTACAAAGGCCTCGATACTTTTTCGCTTGCTTGGCAGAAACTGGCAGGACGTCAGGGGATTGAACACGTTTCACTTCGCGAACTTACATCATATTTCAATATTCCCGAAGGACGTGCCCACCGGGCGATTGACGATGCCAAAGCGACTTATCAGGTTTTTTTAAAGCTTCTCAAAGAACCGGAACATCGCGCTTTCTGAAATAAATGAAAAAACCGTTGAAATTTATCAAGGGCCAAAAATTGATGACTATCGCTTCGCGCGATGAGAAAGATATTTGGATTGCAAATGTTTATTTTGGCGTCGATGAAAATGCGACAATATATTTCATAAGCCCAAAAGACACCAAACATAGCAAAATGATATTGAAAAACCCGGAAGTTGCTTTTTCCATGGCTTGGTTTGATGATGATAATCATAAGAATCGAAAAGCAGTGCAAGGACTTGGCATATGTCGCCCGGCAAAAAATCCAACAGAGATAGTTGCTGGAATTAAGCTGTTATATAAAAAATTTCCGGACCTCCGAAATATACTTACGGTTAAATGGATAAAAACTAACGCATGGGGGTCTAAAATTTGGGTACTTAAACCGAGTTACATAAAATATTGGGATGATGAAATTTATGGCGATGACGAAAGTGAAGAATTTATATTAAGCTAACTATTCGATTTTTTCTACTTTATGTCCTCCGGAAATAAATTTTACGCCTATTTCGTGCCGAGCACCGGCAAAAGCGGAGTGGCGGACAGCTGGAAAAAATGTGGGAAAATCGTCACGGGTGAAGAAGGCGCGCGCTATAAGGGGTTTAAAACGAGAGATGAGGCCGAAAAGTGGCTTGAGCTTGGCGCCGATTACGCCGTGAAAAGAATCAAAAAATCTGAACCAGGAATTTATTTCGACGCCGGAACAGGCAGGGGACGGGGTGTTGAAATAAGCGTTACCGACGAGAACGGCAAGAATCTTCTGCATAAATCGATTCCAAAAGAGCAGTTAAATCGTTTCGGGAAATACCTTCTTTATTCCGTGGCCACGAACAATTACGGAGAACTTCTGGCAATGAGGCACGCCATCGAGATAGCGGGAAAGAAAAAAATAAAAAAAGTTTTCGGAGACAGCCGACTAGTAATCGATTACTGGTCCAAATGGCGGATAAAGAGAAAAGATTTACCGGAAGAAACTGTTAGGCTGGCGGAGGAGGTTTCAAAAATTAGAAAGATTTTCGAGGAGAAAGGCGGGAAAATAAAAAGAATCTCCGGCGGAGACAACCCGGCTGACTTAGGATTTCACAAACCCTAAATAATATCTTAAGTAAAATAAAGACTACTATGACGCGTCATAGTGCTATGACATGTCGTAGCGAAAGCAGATACGTTTTCATCAATAAAAACCCGCGGATTTCCGCGGGTTTTTATTTGTCGGTAAATCGTAAGCCGGATTCTGTCGTGCCTGCCTTTCGGCGGGCAGGGCAATCATCTGTCTGGGCCCTTGATTGCTCGCGGGCTCTGGCCCTTCGACTTCACTCAGGACAAGTCCTAAGTTATATCGAAAGACGCTTGCGGCGCTCTCCGACCTCGGTCGGAGCTCGGCCTTGCACCCTGTAAGGATTTAGCCGTTTCATCCCCGCTTTTTATCCCTATCGCGGAGTTGGACCGTCTAGCTTGGGATCGGGTCCTCCCTCGGCTTTCGCCTAGGGACGTTTCTGCTCGCACCTCTCGCATTGCTGCGGCGGGTCGTTAACCCGTACGCTCGGCGTTTTTAAACGCCAGGTGTCCGGACTTTCCTCTCCAATTCTTGCGAAATAGAGCGATTGCCTGATTTACCGACAGTTTTAATTATATCAGTTTTTAGAAATAAAGCAAAAAATCTTATTTCAGCGAAACCAAAACCGCTTTTTCTTCCTTCGGCGGCAACCCGAGCCCCTTTATGACAACCGATGTGTACCATTTTTCCCAGTTGTTCGGATTTTCCTGAATCATGCGTTTGGCCATTTCTTTCTGAAGGTCGCAATCGTAAATCAGTTTATTGATTTCGTCGTTTGCTGAAATCAAATTGTATTTCAACCCGTATTCCTCGAACGTGCCCATTTGAAACTGGAGGCAGCCGAAAGAATGCAAACCGTTATGGTCCAGGACCTTAATGTTGCTTTTACCCTCGGATTCAAGGATTGCCAATTTTTTTATCCAGGAATCGAGCGGAGATTGGCCCTTAAATACTATAACTACATTATTGTTGTTTTGAGAATATATTGCCGCAGGGGAATTGGTCGCGTTCGGCATTTGGGGGGTCGTATTTCCGCCAATGGCCATACTTACGGTGAATCCGGCTGCCAGCATTTTTATTGCAAGTAATTGCATAATTGGCGACTGTTAGCTGCCGCCAGAACTTTCCGTTTCAATCGCCCGGCTAAATAAAAAACCCGCACTTAGCGAGCATTCAATTGCCTTATTCAGTTCTGGGATACATTAGCATTGAACGGGAAAGTTGTCAAATTTGAGTCCAAATGGGCAAAAACCGCATTTTTATCGTAGAATTCCGGTTATAAAAACATGAAAAGGAAAAAACTAACCGAAAGGTTTTTTAACAGGCCCACTTTAACCGTTTCCGCTGATTTGCTTGGAAAATTTTTGGTGCGGCGGTGGCGTGGACGGGAAATCTCTTTAATGATAACGGAAATCGAGGCCTATGACGGACTTAACGACCGGGCTTCCCACGCCAGCCGCGGCAAAACGACAAGAAACGCGCCGATGTTCGGCAGGCCGGGGCAATGGTACGTTTATTTCACTTATGGGATGCACTGGATGCTCAATATCGTGACGCGCCGAGCGGGATACCCAGCCGCCGTTCTGATAAGGGGAGGGACACTTATTAATAAAAATGGCGAACTTGTTTCGGTTAGCGGACCGGCGCGGCTGACTAAATTTCTTGAAATTGATGGGAAATTGAACGGACTGCCGGCAAGCCGGAAAACGGGATTGTGGCTTGAAGATAGGGGAACTAAAATTCCTGCTTCAAAAATAAAAAAAGGCCCGCGTGTCGGAATAAATTATGCCGGAAAGCATTGGGCTGCCAAGCCGTGGAGATTCCGGATAAAAAATTCAGGATAAATTTTCCGATCGGACTTTTTCGGCTACATTTAATTTTCTTAAAACATAAAGTGAGGCAGCCAGTATCAGAGTTGAGGCAATGGCGAATTTAAACATACCGAGCCCAGCAAGCACGCCTACAGCGGCCGTTGCCCAAACGACTGCGGCGCTTGTCAGCCCGTGAACACGGTCTTCGTTTTTTATAATTATGCCCGCGCCGAGAAATCCTATGCCGACGACGATATTCGCGATGATGCCGAGATAACCGCCGTTAGCCATCGCCATCTTCATGGCGTTTTCCGGAGAATCTGACATAAGATAGGGAAGGGCTATTCCTATGATGGTAAAAATAGCCGCTCCGGCGCTGATAGTCATAGCCGTTCTGACGCCGACTTCCTTACCGACACGTTCGCGTTCAAGGCCTATGACGGCGCCGAGAATCATGGCGGCCACGAGGCGGACGAGCATTTGTGAAAAGTCAATCATTGGTTTACCCAGCAGTGAAAACTCGATTGCCGCTTTCGACGGCAGTTAACATTAAACAGTTGTCGAGTTTCTACTACTGGGTTATATTATAGCATAATGAGAACGCTTTCGGCTGAAATAAACAAGAAAGAAGGAGAAGAAGTGGAAATGCTCGGGTGGGTTCAGGCCCGCCGCGACCACGGCAAACTTGTTTTCATAGACATCCGCGACAGGAGCGGAATCGCGCAGGTTGTTTTTGGTCCGGACGTTAAAAATGGTGCCGGCCTGCCTGCGCAGGCAGGCGATTTGCGGCTCGAGTATCTTATAAAAATGAACGGACTGGTCAAAAAAAGGCCGGCGAAAATGTTCAACGACAAAATCCCGACGGGAGCTTACGAAGTCCAGGCTAAAACGCTTGAAATTTTAAGCAGAGCGGAAGCAATGCCTATTTCAGTGGATGGCGACGGCTATGACATCAATGAAGAGGTAAGAATGAAATATCGCTATTTGGATTTGCGCCGGGAGCGAATGAGAAACAATCTTGTCGTCCGGCACCGCGTAGTTAAATACTTCCGCGATTTTTTGAGCAACCGAGGTTTTTTGGAAGTAGAAACGCCGCTTCTTACAAAATCAACGCCGGAAGGCGCCAGAGATTATATCGTGCCATCACGAATGGAGAAAGGGAAATTTTACGCTTTGCCGCAGTCACCGCAGCAATATAAACAACTACTAATGGTTGCGGGCATTGAAAAGTATTTTCAAGTTGCAAGGGCCGTTCGTGACGAGGACACGAGAGGAGACCGCCAGCCGGAACATACCCAACTGGATATCGAGATGTCTTTTACAACCCCGGACGAGGTAATGTCGGTTGTGGAAGAAATGACCGTGACAATGATGAAAGAATTGTTCCCGCAGAAAAAAATGAAAACGCCGTGGCCTCGCGTACCTTACAATGAGGCGATGGAAAAATACGGCACTGACAAACCCGATTTGAGAAAAGATGGTTCGACCCATTCGATTGACTCAGGGCAAGCAGGCTCACCACAAGCAAAAGACCCCGATGAAATCGCTTTTGCGTGGATAGTTGATTTTCCAAATTTTGAATTGGACAAGCAGACGAAAGAAATCCAGCCGGTGCACCATATGTTCGTGCAGCCAAAGGAGGGGAGCGTTGAGTTGATTGATACTGAACCGCTCAAGATGGTAAGCACGCAGTATGATTTGGTGTGCAACGGCTATGAATTGGCAAGCGGCAGCATAAGGATTACCGACCCGAAATTACAAATGAAGATATTTAAGTTATTGGGGATGAACGAAGAAAAGGCAAAAAAGGACTTCGGACATTTGCTGGAAGCATTCAGCTACGGCGTGCCCCCTCACGGCGGCATTGCTCCCGGCATTGACCGCTTAATGATGATTCTTCAAAACGAACCAAACATCCGCGAAGTCATCGCTTTTCCGAAAACCGGCGACGGCCGCGACCCGATGATGGACGCGCCGAGCGAGGTTGATGAAAAACAGTTAAAAGAACTCGGCATAAAAGTTGTTAAAGATTAGCAGATGGACGCGCCCCTTACTTTTGCAAAAAAGCGTGGGGTGAGTTAGCATTAAAAAACAAAAAATAATATGAAACACCCGAAAGAAGAAATCACATTCGTCATACTCAAACCCGACGCGGTCCGCAAGGGGCTTATCGGCGAAATCACCAAGCGTTTTGAACAGCGCGATTTGAAAGTCGTGGCTTTGGAAATGTTCCAGCCGACTTTGAAGCAGATAGATGACCACTATCCTAAAGACGAGGCATGGATTCGCCGTCTCGGACAGAAAACTTTGGCGAGCTATGAAAAATACGGATATGACCCGATTAAAGAACTTGGAACAAAAGACGATCTGGAAATAGGAAAGATGGTAAGAAAGTGGCTTTTGGATTTTATGACATCGGCGCCGCTCGTAAAAATGGTTGTGCAGGGGATTCACGCGGTTGACGTTGTGCGGAAAATCGCAGGCGCCACAATGCCGGCCTCCGCAGACATGGGAACAATTCGTGGCGACTTCTCGATTGATTCGCCGGCTTTGGCAAACAGCGAAAAACGCGCGGTCGCCAATTTGCTGCACGCCTCGGAAACTCCCCAAGAAGCGGAACACGAAATAGAACATTGGTTCGGAAAGGGATTTAAATTCCATTCGTATAAGCGTTTCGGAATAGACGAGTAGAGTTTATTTGTCATGAAAGCCACGACTTTGTGTTTCTTGGTTAAGGGAAACAAAGTTTTGCTCGCCATGAAAAAGCGGGGATTCGGCGCGGGAAAATGGAACGGCGTCGGCGGAAAGGTAAGTGAAAACGAGGACATAAAAGACGCCACGGTCAGGGAAGCCAGAGAAGAAATTGGAGTTTCGATAAACAGGGCTGATTTAAAAAACCACGGTAGCATAAAATTTTCTTTCGAGGACAATTCCGACTGGAATCAGGTAGTCCATATTTTTGTAACGGAAAAATGGGAGGGGGAGCCGGCGGAGTCGGAAGAAATGAAACCGGAATGGTACGAAAACGACAATCTGCCTTTTGAAAAAATGTGGATTGACGACCCGCACTGGCTGCCGAAAGCGCTCGCCGGGAAAAGGGTAGAAGGAGAGTTTTTACTCGATAACAACGGTTCAAAAATACTTAAATTCGATGTAAGGGAGGCGGATTAATAAAAAAGGCACTCTTAACAAGAGTTATTTTTTTCTACGCTGCAACAACTTGCCGGCTTTTATTTCGATAGGGTCTGCCAGGCGCAAATGGCGGGTTCCGTTATTCGGCAAAATTTTGAAATGCTCTGATTTTTCCAAATCTTTGACAATATCCCGCAAACTTTTTTTTGATGTCAGCCAATATTCGTTATACTTGAGCAAACTAAACGGGGCGGAGTAGTTGCGGAGAGTTTTTATTCCGCTGTCCAAAAAATATTCGTTGAAATAGGACATTGCCAATTCGCGGACAGTTTTGTAAACGGGGTCCCTGTACCTCAATATGGCATGATTGGTTTTGCTTATCGCTCCCCAGCGGTTTTTCCGCTTGAAGAGTGCGACGACATGGCTGTCGTCGTCAACCGTCGTCTCGAGGTCCAAAAGAAGAGGTTTCTTGCCCTGATGCCAGAGTATTGCGGCGGCGAGCATCGCGCCCTCGACGCAATGGGCTTCTTTATGCCTCAAGGCCATCAATGGCGAACGGCAAGTTTCTCCGAAGTTGATGCGAATCGAATCGACAAAATCCTGTATTTTCGCCGGCGAATTTAATTTTTTGAATACCTCGAATTCTTTTAATTTTGATTTGGGGAAACGCCGCATAAAACAATTGTATCAAAATATTCCCCATTACGGACATCATTTAAATACTTTATAATACTGAAGATGCCTCCTTTATATTTGCGGCATAAGAGAACATTGATATTTCTGACGATTCTTCTTTTATCGTCTTTTTATTTTTTATATGACCTCGGCAATCTGCCGCTTTTCGACTGGGACGAAGCGATTTACGCCGACATTGCGAATGACACTCTGACGAACGGCAATTTTTTCACGCTTACGAGATTCGGCGAGCCGTGGTTTGAAAAGCCGCCGCTTTACATCTGGCTGGTTATGGGAAGCATAAAATTGTTCGGGACTTCGGAATTCGCCATCCGCCTCCCGTCGGCGCTTATCGGCGCGGCGGCAATCGGCATTCTTTATCTTCTTGCGCTTGAAATGACCGGCAACGGGACATTGGCGGTTTTTACGGCACTGACGCTTCTTTTTTCGTCTCCGTTCTATGTTTTCGGCAGGCAATCGAGAATGGACATTCCGGTTACAGCCGCAATTCTCTTTTCTTTACTCTGCCTTTTCAAAGCGAGGAAGAACGAAAAATGGCTGATGGGATTCGGCGCCGGCATGGGTGTCGGAATACTTTTCAAGAATATTATCGGGCTTTTGGCGTTCCTGCCAGCGCTCGCATACAGCATCGTTTACCGCGACTGGCGGTGGCTGAAAAATAAGCACGCGTGGTTCGGATTCGGAATAGGCGCGGCGATTATTGCGCCGTGGCACATTTATGAAACGGTTCTCTTCGGAAATCAATTTTGGAGCGTGTATTTTCTGACGCACGTTTTGGAAAGGGGATTCACCGACATGCAGGGAATGACGATACTAAGCTATTTTTCGAGCTTTTGGGATTTTTACCAGCCGTGGACGTTTTTTGCCCTTGTGCTTGCTCCGTTCGCGCTCGTGAGCCATAAATTCATGCCGTCGATCGAAAAGTACAGAAAAGAAATGCTTTTCGGGCTTTTAAGCGCGGTTTTTATCTTCGCTTTTTTTGCCGTTGCCCAGACAAAAATGCTGACCTACCTTGTTCCGGTTTACCCGTTCGCGGCAATTTTCATTTCCGCCGGCCTTTATCATTTTTTCGAGAACGCTTTCTTTTCGCGCAGCAAAATCAGGATATTGCCCATCTTCTTTATGACAGTCGTCGTTTTCTTGGGATTTCTGTACACATCTAGGGACTCGTTCATCAATCCGCATAAATATTACTACCTCCAAATTTACGATGAAAAGGCGATAGGCGAATATCTGAAAAAGGAAGCGGATTCTCTTCCTGTCTCGGTATACGTATGGAATTCCAGGGAAAGCATGGAATTTTACAGCGGCAGGATTATCCAGAACGCCGAATTTCCGCCGCCCGCCGACAGGCCGGGATATCTGATTTTGCCAAGCAGTTATATAGATGCGTTTTTGAACGAAAACCCGTCTTATCGCCGAGCGGAAAAAGCATACGTTGGTTCTTATCTGGTTTTGCTGAGGATGAGGTAATCGAATGTAAAAATATAGATAAAAATTACATAATTTACTCAAATGCATTCTTATAAAATTATCCGCATCCTGAAATGGCTCTTTTTCGCTGTCGTGATTGGCGTACCTCTTTTTTATACACGGCAGAATATTTATCCATACGCAATATCCAAAACAGCGTTTTTTCAGATAATTGCCGAGCTAATTTTTTTCCTCTGGCTGGTGCTTGCGATTTCAGATAAACGTTACAGACCAAAATTATCTCCGATAGTCTGGGCAATTTCTGCTTATCTCGGCGTGCTTGTTGTGGCTTCATTTTTGGGTGTCGATTCTTCAAGGAGTTTTTGGTCAACGAATCAGCGCGCTTTCGGCGTGGTCGCGCTTTTACATCTTGGCGCGCTTGCGATTGTTGCATATGCACTCACAAAAGAGCTGCCGTGGAAAAAAATCTGGTATGCCTCATTCGCAACTTCCATTGCGGCGGTTTTTGTAGGAGCGTTGCAGCTTTCCGTTCCGAATTTACTCGTTATCGAAAATATTCCGAACCGCCCGGGATCGACATTCGGAAATCCGGGATTCCTAGCGGGATATTTACTGTTCAATGTTTTCCTGGCTGGATATTATTTGCTGAATTTTCATTCAAGTTCTGAAGAATGTAAAAAAAATAGCGAAGCATTTTTTCTTTGGGCGACCGTCATAATTGGCGTTCTAGGCATTTTTATTGGCGAAACGCGCGGTGCTATTCTCGGGGTTTTTGTAGGAGGTCTCGTTTTGTTAGTGTGTTTTGCATTAAGGCCTCCGGAAACGCGATTATCGTTTTTGTCGAAAAAAAGTTTTTATGTTGCCATTATCGCCATACTTGTTTTTTTGAGCGGAATGGTTTGGATAACAAGATTCAGTCCGGCTTGGAACAATGTGTCCGGAATTAACCGTCTGAAAAATTTGTCGTTTTCGGATTCAAGTTCGGACACACTCCTCCCGCGAATCATAGCGGCAAACGCCGCCTGGAAAGGATTTCTAGACAGGCCATTTATCGGCTGGGGGCCAGAAAATTTCAATGTCGCATTCAACAAATATTATGACCCGCGCGCTCTCGAATTCTGGCGTTCCGAAACAAATTTCGACAAGCCCCACAACTTCATCCTGGAAGAGCTTGTTGCGGGAGGCATTTTTCTCCTTGCTGCATACCTTTTTCTTCTTGTTTCTCTCGTCTATATGGCGCGGAAGTCAAAAGATGTTTACCTTTTTCAAATATCCGCCGCGGCAGTTGCCGCCTATTTCGTCCAGAATATTTTTTTCTTCGATACACTCGGGCAGTCGCTTATGTTTTTTCTTGTGCTCGGATTTGTCGGAGGGAAATATTCCGCCCGAAGAGAGCCGGAAGAACGAAGCAATGCATCAAACGCGGCGGACACAGGTATAAACGGAATCATTCTTATTTGTCTGCTTGTTTTCGCCGCGGCGCTTATTTATTTTGTAAATATAACTACCCTCGCGACCGCCGGTTACCAATTTTTTGGATTTCGGGATTTTTTGAGCGGGGATGTTAAAAAAGGAATAGGGGATTTCCATTCTGCTATTGATACATGGAGCCCATATCAATCGATATATATTCGCGATTACGCTAACATAATAGCTCAAGCGTATTTTCATAACAAAGATTTCGTTCCCAAGGATGAAGTAGCGCTCGCCATAGAAAACATGGAGCGTGTGGCGCGTGAGCATCAGTGGGATGCCCAAAATCACTTTTTGCTTATAAATATTTACAATCTTGTGCACGATATCGACCCGGAGAAATATCTTTCGGCTGCGGAAGAACAAGCGGCTATAGCATTTAAGCTGAGCCCCAACCGCCAGAAAATATACTACTATCTTTCAAGGACAAAAATGCTTAAAGGGGATAGTGCGGCCGCAATGAAGCTCGCCAAAACTGCGATTGACCTCGATCCCAAAGTTGCTGATTCTCATTTTCATTACGGTACGTTAGCGCTGGAGAACGGCGATAATGAGCTGGGACACAAAGAAATAGAAAAAGCGGTTTCTCTAGGCTATCAACTGCAAGAAGCGGATAAGATTAAATACGATTTCTGAGTGAATATTGTATAATTAGTTTGTAAGTAAAAAACGGGAATTATCTTATCTCCGGAATTATAATGAGAAAATTCAGGCTTTTCACCGGTTTGATTTTTATCGCTCGGCGGCCGTTTGATAGTAGCCACTTATCAAACGCCGTTGTTCAACTGCGGTTCAATTCCGGTGCGGGCAGTATGAAAATGAAAACAAAAATTAAAATAATTTTATCGGCGTTTTTTGTTTTTCTTTTTGCGCAGCAAACATTCGCCGCCATTTCGCTGGATAATTCCGCAACATTTATTTCCACTTGTGCGCCGGGAAGCGAACTAATAGAAACTTCGCCATTAACTTGTGCTTATTCCGTTGCCGGAAGCGATAAAGTTTTGTATGTCAATGTGGGGCACTTTACTCAGTCTGCCGCGATTTCCTCGATAACTTATAACGGCGTGCCACTGACAAAAATAAGCGAAAATTCTCTTGCTGAACAATATGTAGACCAATGGTATCTGGTAAATCCGTCTTCCGGTTCAAATAATTTGGTTATAACTTTTTCTTCCACTTATATTTACGGAGTTTTTGTTGAAAGTTTAAACGGAGTTGATCAGACAGCACCAATTTTAGCAACATCTTCCAGAAGTCAAGCGGTAAACGACAACACTATTGTTACACTTGAGGCTACAACGACTTCCGGCGGTTGGCTTGTCGGTTCTGGGTATGGCGGAAATGGTATGCCTACGGCGGCAAGTTCAACAATAAGAGCAACGTCTACGGGAGTTTACGGATTATTGTTAGACGACAACGGAACAAACACAGGATGGTTGAACATGACGGCACATCCTCATGGTGGCCCAAGCACCGATGGAATGGTTGGGACTTCTTTTAATCCGGCTGTGCCTCCTTTTGAAACTCCGAAAGAACCGGTCGTCATTGTCCCGGGGATAATGGGAACGAGGTTGAATAGGGTGAGCGATGGGGTGGAGGTGTGGCCTAACGGGAGACAAATGCTTGAAAGCTTGTCAGATAATTACCTTGATGATTTAAAACTTTCATCAAGTGGCGAACAAATTCCTGGGAAAGAAATGAGGGCTTCGTCAATTATTGAACAAGAATCGGTCTCCTTTCTTAAATTCGATTTTTATAAAAATCTAATTGATAATCTTCAAGCTGATGGTTATGTTTCTAGCACAACACTATTTACTTTCCCATACGATTGGAGATTAGACATCGGCGAGAATTTAAACAACTTTAATTCAAAAATAAACGAAGCAATTTCTCATTCTCCAAACGGTAAAATAAATATAATCGCTCACAGCATGGGCGGTCTCTTGGTTAAGGATTATTTACAAAGTATTACTGACACTTCATTTGTCGACAAACTTATTCTCGCTGGAGTCCCGCAGCTTGGAGCGCCACTCGCTTTTAAACTGTTTAATTACGGTGACAATCTTGGAATGGGATGGTCAATTTTTGGGTTGAATCCTAATAAAGCAAAAGATATTTCCCAAAATATGCTAGGCGTGTATGAGCTTTTGCCGTCACGCGAATATGTGCAACAGCAAATCGAGGGAGGATATGTGTTTAATCAAGCAAGCGGAGACATTGCTTTGAATTTTGAACAGACAAAACAACTTATGGCTTCTAGCTCAAGAAACATAACTCTTCTTGATGCTGCCGATAACTTTCATAAATCCTTGGATAATGTTTCTGTAAGTGTGCCAGGCGTATATAACCTTGTTGGTTGTCAAAATTCAAATACAGTAAAGAAATTCACCATAGAAGACGACGGGGTAGTTGATATAATCCGCGGCAACGGCGACGGAACCGTTCCTCTTGAATCAGCATTAAATCTTTCAGATGCATACAATAATTATTTTCTTCTTAATTCAGAAAATGGCGTAGACCACACCGGTCTAATTAACGATTATCGTTCCATATCCTTAATCGACGCCATTATACAAAACGAAACTTCTACGCTAAATCAGCTTCAACTTGGCATTTCGGATTCGAAACAGGATTGTTTTGTAGAACGTTCTCAATTTCGCAATGAAACAACGATACAAATGATTGGAATAAGTACTCATAGTCCTGTTGCCTTGAATGCATACGATTCGGCTGGCCGACATACCGGGCCCAATGCGGCAGGGGATATAGATTTACAAATTCCGGGAAGTTCTTACGAAACAATCGGAGAAAACAGCTTTATTATGTTGCCCGCTTCAACTACTTACAACATTGTTGCGGACGGACTATCGCAGGGCGAATTTACTCTCAAACTGAAGAGTTATAATACCGTATCAAACCTGCTCGGCGCGACCACATACATACAAGTTCCCCTTGAATCGGCTTCGACAACAGCAACATTTATGGTGTCTAGTTCTACTATGAATCCAGAACTTTCGATTGATTCAGATGGCGACGGGGCTATAGATAAAACCATAGAATCAACAGCTATTCTTTCCGGCTCATCAGCCGCCGATATTACTCCGCCTACGATTACAATGCCGAACATAGGCAATAATGTAATTCTAAATACGCCAATCATATTTAGTTTTTCTGCAACAGATGATTTATCCGGCATTGCTACAATAACTGCCATCATCGATGGCAATCCTATTACAAATGGTGATGTTATTTCAGTTCTTGGTATAGGTGAGCATAATCTTCGAATAAAAGCCGTAGACAATGCCGGGAATCCTAGAATTCAAACTTTGCTGTTTAATGTTGTATATAATTTTGGCGGATTTTTACCTCCAATAAAATCCGACGGCTCAGGAATATATAAACAAGGAAGCGTCCTGCCAGTTAAATTCCAATTAACCGATGCCAATAACAACTTAGTTTCAAACGCAACAGCCAGTTTATTGTTGAATGATAATGATAGCGGTAATCAATTCAGATATGATGCTGAGAACAATCAATACATCTTTAACTTAGATACTTCATCGCTTACCTCCGGAACGTGGCAGTTAAGAGTCCAGCTAGACGACGGAATGATGTATAATGTGAACATGTCAATTAGGTAGGAACTAAAGACATGAAAATAGTATATATATATAGTTTTTTGATAGGGTTAATTTTTAACTCGTTGCTTATTTTCGGCCCGTATTTTTTTGATGAATCCTTTATTATGCATCAATATCTTGAAGCAAAAACGCTGCTACAAGTTTTCTTTACCTCGCTTATCTATCTTTTTATTGACGCCATCTTACTTTTTATAATAATTTTACGAAAAAAAGAATTATGGACAGTTAAACAGCAGTTATACGGTGTAATCGCCTCAAATATTATTGGATTCTACCTACCCGTTTTTTTCCTTGGCTGGATAGCCTATCAAGTTTTTTCTAACTGGACGTTTTTTTGATAACCGAATATAGCATCATTCAGTTACTTTAAATGTAAAATCTTTTATTCGTGGGTTCCCGGCATTATCGGATGCAGAAATGCGCAGTAAGTAGTCTTTAGCTTGCGAAAATGTAACAACATCGCCACTTTTTATAGTATTTCCATCCAGCGATCCATTAACATATGCGACTCCAGATAAATCGTCTGTTGCCGAAAAGTTGAATGTTACAGCGTCCCCGGCTTTTATAATGCTCGGGATAGTTGGCATAGTAATAATTGGCGGGAAAATGTCATTTGCCTCCGCGCCAGTTAATATCGCCGTGGGCGCAATTCGTAGTTGTTCATTGCCCGACAAATTGTTTACAACCATAACCAGCGCTTCTTTTGAAATTTTATTTTGTGAAAGATCCAGATTTACATAGGCAACAGTAGAAGATTCAAAGGGAATCTCAAGATAACTGATTAAAAGATTTTTTGGAATGATGCTTAGACCCCAAGCTCCCAGCCCAGAAATTTCTAGATCTGCCACCGCATTTTTTACAGATCGTACCTCGATACGATACGGGCTTTCTTTGACGGGTAGATTAATAAAGTAATTCAATTCAATATTATCATAATTACTTTGCGGAATGCCTATTTCAATATCTCCAAATGAATTTGGACCCGTATGACGATTATGCGCATCATAAACATGTAGCTCAACGGGGCCATGGGCGCTTACCGCAAGACTTGAAATTGCTATTGATTTTATATCTGCAGTAGACGAACTACTGGAAGAAGACAACATAAGAGAAGCAATAACTGGTAGTGAGGTTGATGCAGGTATAGATGTATCAGCAGAGGACGTTGTTACAGGAACAGCAGTTGTTGGAGTGGATATAGGCGAGGAAGATGTCGGTGGATTTTTTGAAACCTGTGTTTGTGTAAAATTCCGATAATATAAGTACCCGCTACTTCCAATCGCCAGAATGCTGAGAAGCAGTACAATCAAAACAGGCATACTTAAAAATCCACTTTTGTTTATTGCTGACATACCTTAATAATATCACTTATGAATTTTATGACGATACGATCTAGCGGAATATAATTTGATAAAATCTGGCTCAAAAATACTGAAATTTGAGGTGAGGGAGATTGGATTTCGACTTGAAAAATCCTAAAAGATTTGGTAAAATTGGGACGAATTTTAAGTTTATTTGAAATTATGTTTGTAAGAGCTATAAAAATTGCAAAACGTTCAATGTTCCCGATATTTCGCTGGGAACAGGTATCTAAGGCACAAGCACGCATAGCTGTGGTAGGGACTGGTTTCTTTATCAATAGTAAGGGCTATTTTGTGTCGGTGGCGCACATTTTTGATGGCGCTAATAGAAACACAAAATTTCTTTATTTCGGAAAGTTGCCGGAAAATTTACAGCAACCGCAGTTAGAAATCATAGAAATTGCCAAAGACGATGATTATGATATTTTTGTTGGGAAAATCGACACTAGAGTTCCGAAATATTTTTATCTAGATAATAAAATTCCGGACGTAGGGCAATCTGTTTGTGTAAGTGGTTATCCCCTCGCAGCTATAACCGCAGATAATTCTAGGATATTACAACTAGGTGGGGTTAGAAGATATTTTCAACCATCCTTTGTACTTGATATAGCTGTTTTAAAAAGTGGCAATGATGCCGGAAAAATTAGAACACATGACGGATTTCTTATAAGAGATGTTGGTTTGTTTGGAATGAGCGGCGGCCCTGTGTTTAATGTAAACGGTAATATAGTGGGAATGCAGGGGTCTGTTACTAAACCACGCGAAAGTAAAAATTCTTCTGGCCGAACCATTAGCGTTGAGAACGCGGTTGTTATAAGCAGCAAGCGCATTTCAGAATTTTTAAAAGCAAAAAATATAAGAACTAATTTATTTGGTCGATTTTAATATTCATTATTAAACCAAGACAAATCAGCAAATACTAAGATGAGTAAAAATCAAATTAACTGCGAACACGATTGGATAGTTCTTACATCTGACGAAAGAAAAGGGCCGGGAGTTTCTAAATGTAACAAATGCGGACTATGGCTGTATCATTCAAGTCGATTGCAGTTAGATATGAATCGTTACGCATTCGGATTTCAAAAAGCAATTTCAATCATAACAATTATTATATCAATAATCGCACTCCTTATTTCAATTGCTGTTGCAATTTTTAAATAAGAATTTGTTTTAACTACATCTTAGGATTTAATATTTTGGAACGCTTCGACCCATTCGACTTCGCTTCCCTCAATCCGACTCGGGGCAGGCAGGATCGAACACTCTTTATTTTTTACTAAAGGATTCAACTATCTTATCCATATCTCCGTCCATTATCTTTTCTACGTTATGAAATTTTTTCCCGATTCTGTGGTCAGTTATACGGTCTTCAGAAAAATTATAAGTCCTTATTTTTTCCGAGCGTTCGCCGGAACCGATTTGCTCGCGGCGGATGTCTGTTAAAGAGCCGGTCGCTTTCAGTTGTTCGATTTCGTAAAGTTTGGCGCGGAGGACCTCCATCGCTTTTTCGCGGTTGGAATGCTGTGAGCGCTCGACGCGCGAGGAAACGACTATGCCGGTCGGTTTGTGGAGAATACGCACCGCCGTTTCAACCTTGTTGACGTTCTGTCCGCCCGGTCCGCCGGCACGGGAAGCCGTGAATTCGATATCGCTCGGATTTATGACGACTTCTTTCGCTTCGACGAGCGGAAGAACCGCTACCGATGCGGTCGAGGTATGAACACGCCCGCTTTTTTCGGTCTTAGGAACGCGCTGGACGCGATGGACGCCTGATTCGTTCTTGAAAGCGTCATATACGCCTTCGCCCGAAGCCTCGGCAACGAGCGATTTGTAGCCGTTAAGCGATGTTTCATTGGAATCGAGAATAGCAAAACTCCAGCCACGCTTTTGTGCATATCTTTGGTACATCCTTGTCAGGTCGCCGGCAAAGATAGCGGCTTCGTCGCCGCCCGTGCCGGCTCTGATTTCAAG
>JBBTVY010000004.1:0-53581 GCA_038063055.1 Patescibacteria group bacterium
CGGGCATACAAAAGGCGGTTTTGAACACCGTTCATGGCTATACGGCCACCCAGAATCTGGTTGACGGGCCGACAAAAGGAACGGATTATCGCCGCGGGCGCGCCGCTGCCCAAAACATCGTGCCGTCTACAACCGGGGCGGCTGTCGCCGTTACCCGCGCCATGAAAGAGCTCGAAGGAAAATTCGACGGAATTGCAATGAGGGTGCCGGTCGCTTGCGGCTCTATTGCTGACATAACTTTTGTTTCCAAAAGGAGAGTAACCGTCGAAGAAATAAACGACATTTTCCGGAAAGCGGCCGCCGAACCGAGATGGCAGGGAATTTTAAAAATTACGGAAGAGCAACTCGTGTCTTCCGACGTCATAGGAGAACCCTACGGGGCCATCATCGACCTGAAATTCACGAAGGTTATAGACGGCGACCTGGTCAAGGTGCTTTCATGGTACGACAACGAGTTCGGATACGTGTCCACGCTTCTTAAACACGTTCTTGGCGTGGCTTCATCCATTTAACTTTTTTAACGATGCTTATATATCTGGGAGCGGACCATCGCGGTTTCAATCTTAAAAAATCCGTAAGCGATTTTTTGAGGAACAAAGGATACGAGGTGGTCGATTTGGGCAATCAGAATTACGACGAAAACGACGACTATGTCGATTTCGCGGGCGAAGTGGCCAAAAAAATAAGCGCCGATTCCGAAAATAGGCGAGGAATACTTATTTGCGGTTCCGGAGTCGGAGTCGACATTGCCGCCAACAAATTCAGGGGTGTCCGCTCGGCTCTCGGAATTTCAGCCGACCAGGTTTATGAAGCCAGGCGCGACGACGACGTAAATATTTTGAGCATTGCCGCCGACTTCACCGCGGAATCCGACGCGCAAAAAATTATAGAAACTTTTTTGGAAACTCCGTTCCGGGAAGAAGAAAAATATAGGCGCCGTCGGGACAAATTAACGCAGCTCGAAGAAAATTTGCCCTGAACCGGCCGGCAAATAAATAAAGCCAATAAATCACATGGAGATAATACCGGTCATAAATTGTCACACCTCGGAAGAAGTCGCGGAACGCGTCAAAAAGGCGAATAAGTTCGCGGACTGGGTTCATCTCGACGTATCCGACGCGCGGTTTACTTTCAACAAAAGCTGGGGCGACTCTTCGGCATGGGCGAAAATGGGCAACAAGGCAAATTTGGAGGTTCATTTAATGGTTGAAGAACCGGAAAAATATGTCGATGGCTGGGTTAAAGCCGGCGCCAAGCGTTTAATCGTTCATCTCGAGGCGCTGAACGAAAAAACTTTTTTAGAAATAAAGAAAAAAACCGGTAAAAAAGCCGAGCTTATGTTGGCCGTAAATCCGGAAACGCCCGCCAATGAACTGAAACCGTATTTCAAAGAAATTTCTTCTTTCCAAATTTTGGCTGTTTATCCCGGGCCATCCGGCCAAAAATTCCGGACTCTTGTTACAGACAAAATAAAATTTTTGCGGCGAGAAATGCCCGATGCTACAATTGAAATTGACGGCGGGATAAACGAAGAAACGGCAAAACTCGCCAAATCAGCCGGAGCGGATATAGTTAGTTCCGGGTCATACATTTTTAACAGCCCGGATCCGTCTTCAGCATACGAAAAGCTTAAATCAATTTAATGGAGGCACTTCACGAAAAGAAATTAAAATTCCTCGAAGAGACGGCGAATCGTTTAAGACAGGACGTGATTGAGATGGTTTCGCGCGCCGGTTCGGGGCACATCGCGGGGCCGCTTGGGCTTGCAGAAATAGCGGCCGCTTTTTATTTTCATATTTTGAATCACAATCCGAAGAAACCGAAGTGGCCCGAGCGAGACCGACTTGTCGTTTCTAACGGACATACCTGCCCTGTTTTTTACGCGGCGCTCGCCCGCGCCGGATATTTTCCGGTAGAAGAGTTAAAAACCCTCCGCCAGATAAATTCGCGTCTACAGGGTCATCCGCACAGAAAAGTCTTGCCGGGAATCGAAACAACGTCCGGCCCTCTTGGTTCCGGCATATCCCAGTCCATCGGCATGGCTTTGGCCGGCCGTCTGGACGGCAAAAAATATCAGGTTTATTGCGTTACTTCCGACGGTGAGCATCAGGAAGGAAACACCTGGGAAGCCATAATGTTCGCCGGAAAAAATAAGCTGAATAATTTGACAGTTGTCGTCGACCGTAACAATATTCAAATAGACGGTTTCACGGAAAACGTGATGCCGCTGGAACCGCTGCGCGCAAAATACGAATCGTTCAACTGGCACGTTATAGAGATTGACGGCCATAACATACAGCAATTTACGGACGCGGTTGCCGAGGCAAAAGCGATTTATGAAAAACCGACAGCGATAATCGCGCACACCATACCCGGCAAGGGGGTCGATTTTATGGATCACGATTATTTCTGGCATTCCAAATCTTTCGCGCCGGGCGAGGCGGAAAAGGCCATAAAAGAACTAAGAACTTTGCGCGGCAAAATACAGTCGGAACATCAATAAAAAAATATGGACAACCAAATTCAAAAAACTTATCCGAGGGACGTATTCATGCATCTTCTGAATACGATAACTCTTTACATAAGCGCGGGCAGTTTTCTCAGTCTCGTTTTCGATTACATTAATGCCTTATTCCCAGACAAGCTCAATCCGTATTATTCCCCTGGGGATTCCATACGCTGGACACTTTCGCTATTCATAATAATTTTCGGCGTTTTTGTGTGGACATCGAGGTTCATAGAAAAGGATTTAGTCGGCAATCCGGGCAAGAATGACCTAAAAATAAGAAGATGGCTTATTTACTTGACGATATTTTTTGCGGCGCTTCTTCTTATCGGCGACCTGGTCGCCCTCATATATAATTTTCTGAACGGGGATTTAACAGCGACATTTATTCTCAAGGTAATTTCGGTTTTCGCGGTCGGGGGAGTTGTCTTCTGGTATTACCTGTACGACCTTAAAAAGAACCCGGGAGAATTTTCTCCCAAGGCGAGGATGATAATTTGTGGAGCAATGATAGTCACGATCGCCGCCATAGTTTACGGATTTTACCTGGCGGGTTCGCCTTTCAAGCAGCGCATGATCAGATTCGACAATCAGCGTGTATATGACCTCCAAGCCGTTCAAAGCCAGATAGTTTATTACTGGCAGCAGAAGAACAAATTGCCCCAGTCGTTGAGCGACCTCGTAGACAATATTTCCGGCTTTGCTCCTTCCATGGACCCGGACACCGGCAAATCATACGAATATAAAGTTACCGGCAGTTTGTCTTTTGAGCTCTGCGCCGATTTTTCACTGTCTTCTGATGTGGGATCTTCGGCTACCCCGCCGAGAATTGCGTATCCCGCGAGAATTGCGTATCCCGGCGGAGTCGGCGACAACTGGGACCACAAAGAAGGAAACATTTGTTTCAGCCGCACAATCGACCCGGAACTTTACAGAAACAATCAAACAAAACCGTTTATTCAATAATATGTTCAATCCGGAAGCAAAATTGAGTTCTGCGATTTTTTTGAGTGATGTCGCGCAAGCTCCGACACGGAACGGTTACGGGGAAGGGCTCGTGGCGGCAGGCGAGAAAGATAAAAACATAGTTGTTTTGTGCGCCGATTTGACCGAATCGACCCGCTCGGAAGCTTTCGCCAAAAAATTTCCTGAGCGCTTTTTTGAGTGCGGCGTCGCCGAACAAAACATGGCGACTATTGCCGCCGGACTTGGAGTTTCGGGGAAAATACCATTCATTTCCTCATACGCGACTTTTTCTCCGGGCAGGAACTGGGAACAAATAAGGACGACCATTGCCTACAACGACTCGAACGTCAAAATAGCCGGGCATCATGCCGGTATTTCGACCGGTCCGGATGGAGCCACGCATCAGGCGACCGAAGACATCGCCATAATGCGCGCAATGCCGAACATGAAAGTAATCGTGCCCTGCGACGCCATCGAGGCAAAAAAAGCGACGTTGGCCGCTTCGAAAATATGGGGTCCTGTTTATATGAGATTTCAGAGAGAAAAGTCGCCCGTATTAACGACTGAAGAAACTCCATTTATTCCGGGCAAGGCGGAGGTTTTCTGGGTCCCTTCGGCGAACTCAGGACAAGCGAAAAAGCCGCAGGTTCTTATAATCGGATGCGGGCCGCTTCTTTATAATTCTCTCCTGGCGGCGCGGGAACTGGAAAAAGAAAAAATAGGCGCAGTCGTTTTAAACACGCACACAATCAAACCGCTCGACGAGGAAAAAATAATTTCCCTCGCCAAAAGAATCGGCTCGGTTGTGACCGTGGAGGAACATCAGATAAACGGCGGATTGGGCGGCGCCGTCGCGGAAGTTCTGGCCCGCCGCGCGCCGACGCCGATTGAATTTATAGGGCTCCAGAATGTTTTTGGAGAATCCGGTTCCCCGGGTGAGCTTTTAGCCAAATACGGAATGGCCACAAAAGACATAAAAGCCGCCGCCAAGAGGGCAATAAGGAGAGCGAATTGAGCGGCGCGACGATAAATTTAGAATACCTTGCCGGGGCTGCCGAACTCTTAAAACCGGCAAAACCGAAATGAATTCACTTTCTCGTTATAGAAACTTTTTTTTGGCTGTTTTTATTTGCCTCGTTTTTTTGTATTCGTTCAATCAAATAAACAATTCCGACACTTTCTACGATTTAAAAACTGGGCAGTATATTTTGGAAAATTTTAAAATTCCGACGCACGATATTTTTTCTTTGCCCGCGTACGGAGCGCCGTGGGTTCCCCACGAATGGCTGGCTCAAATAATTTTTTATCTGGTTTACGGAATCGGCGGATTTTTGGGGTTGATTGTTTTTTCCGCGCTGTTCGGGGTTTCGACGTATTACATTTTATGGCGCCTGGCCGTTAAAAAAGGGGCCGATTTCCACCTGAGCATTCTCCTAATGTTTCTTTTGAGCTATTTGACCCTGGAACTTTGGGTTCCCCGGCCGCAAATTTTCGCCTATCTGTCTTTTGCGGTTTTGATTTATCTTCTGGAAAGTTATCGCGACAAGCCGGACAAAAAATATCTTCTGGGTTCGGTGCTGACAATCTGGTTTTGGGCCAACACAAACGCCAGTTTCATACTCGGTTTGGTCGTTATTGTTTTTTATTTTTTTTCTGAGATGATGGGCAACAGATGGCGCGAATTGGTGAATAAAAGTCTTTCTTTGGAAGAAGTAAAAAATCTGGGATTCGCCGCCGCGGCTTCCATTTTCGCGGCCTTTTTAACTCCCGCCGGATATCACGGTTTTCTTTACAGTTTTTACGTTAAAGAAGTAGCGAATTATCTGAACGTTTTGGAGTGGAAGCCGATAACCGTATTTTTGTATGAGGTTCAGGCGCAATTTTTTCTGGCGATACTTTTTTTGGTCGATGCGTTTTTTGTCTGGTGGTTTTGGCTAAGAAAAGAATCGCGCGATATCACTCTTTTGGGTTTGGCTCTGGGAGTTTCCCTTTTACCCTTCATTTCCATACGGCACGTCGGCTTTTGGCCGATAGCGCTTTTCGTGTCGGCGGCCGTATCTTTGAGCGGAATGTTGAAGATTTTTTTGACGCGATTTTCGGATAAATCACTCGGAATATTCTTGTTCATTATCGGAATAGTTTTCATTTCAGGCCGTTTATTATGGTTTCCCAAATCTTTGATCAGCGAAAATATAATTCCCGTCAAAGCGGTTGATTTTATAAAAGAAAACCAAATTCACGGACCCCTGTTTAATCTTTATAACGAGGGCGGTTATTTGATTTTCCGTTTATGGCCGGAAGACAAGGTTTTTATCGACGGGCGTTCGGAGGTATACGGCGGCCAGCCGATAATAGATTTTTTCACTATTTTTGGAAGACATCGCGGCTGGCAAGAGTTGGCTGAGGCAAAATATAACCTGAATTATTTCTTTTTTGACAGCTATTTGCATCCAGCCGTCAGAAAATTCATCGAGCCGCTTACACTTGAACTTTTAAAAAATAATTTTAGCCTGGTTTACTGGGATGACCTGACCATTGTTCTCGTTCGCGACGTTCCGGAAAACAGCGAGGTTATAAAAAAGTACGGATTAAAACACATCAATCCTTTCCGTAACCCGGAAACAATTCCTCCCGGCGAAACCAAAACCGCGGCCGCGGAAATCCAGTCGCTTCTTGACCGGTTTCCCGGATCATCGGCGGCGCGGGATTACGCGGACCGTTTTCTCGGCGCCCGTTCAAATATAAAATTTATCCCTTCTTTTTAGCGAATTAAGGGGCCGTGGTGTATAATTGGAAAAAAATGTTCGACGTGACAACAATAGGTTCCGCGACCCTCGATACTTTTTTTGAGGGTGATTTTCCTCTTGTCGATTGGCCGGGAACCGAATCCGGCAGGGCATATCTTATGCCGCTCGGAGAAAAGCTCGAAATTGAAAAAGCTTATTCTACGGTCGGCGGGAACGCAGCCAACGCTTCGGCGACGTTCGCGCGCCAGGGATTTAAAACCGCCTGCGCCGCCAAAACGGGAGCCGATATTTCCGGCTTGGAAATAAAGACAAGATTGAAAAAAAATAAAATTGAAAACAAATTCGTCGTTTCGGATGCAAATATGCCTACCTCCTGTTCTGTTTTGCTTCTTAACAAAGGGGAGCGGACGATTTTAAACTACCGCGCCGCCGCCGATTCTTTTTCAATGAAAGATTTAAATATGAAAAAAATATTGGCCAAATGGTGGTACATTTCTTTAGCCGGAGAGTCGGATAAAATGTTTAAGCCGATAGTTGATTTTGGCGAGCGAAACAACGTAGCTATGGCTTTAAATCCAAGCGGACACCACATAAAACACAAAAAGAAAGAGATTATTTCTCTTCTGAAAAATTTGTCATTCATGGTTTTGAACGAAGGAGAAGCCGCGCTTCTCACGGGAATTTCATTCAAAAAAGAAAAAAATGTTTTTAAAAAACTCGACGCCCTGACGCCCGGGATTCTGGCGGTAACGGACGGGAAAAACGGCGTAACTGTTTCCGACGGACGCTTTGTTTACAGAGCAGGGACATTCAAAGAAAAAAAATTGGTTGACCGGACCGGCGCCGGCGACGCTTTCGGCTCGGGTTTCGTGGCGGGCCTTCTGCGGCGCGGCTTGACGGGCAAAAATATCGTTTCGGCGAAGCCCGAAGATATTTGCCACGCAATTCGTCTGGCAACGGCCAACGCCACGTCGGTCGTGGAAAAAATCGGCGCCACTGAGGGAATTATCGGCAAAAGGGAATTTGAAAAAAATAAGCGTTGGCGGAACCTAAAAATCTCCGTCGATAAAATATAAATACTGCGCGATGGAAAACATAGCCAAAATTCTCCGGACCGACAAGCACCGCCTCATAAACGTTGAAAAGAGAATGTCGGAAATTACCGGCAAGAAAAACGTTTTAGAAAAGATCGAACATGAAAATCAGGAAATAATCAGCGACCGCATGCAGACGCTGGGCGTTCCCAGGGACGCCAACGCAAAAGAAATTTACGATGCCCTGATTTCCAAAATAGATTCGGATGACCACCGATTTTTCGAAGTTCTGAATAAACCTAATTGCCGGAAACAGGAAGACTGCCAGAATATCGCCGAAACAGCGCTGAAAATCGCCGGCGGGCCGAAAGGGTTTTTCATTAAACTCGATAAGGCAAAAGAATTTTTGATTAAAGAACCGCCCCGGGAAACAATGGATTTTTTGGGTTACGATTCTGCTGAAAAAATGCTTGCCACGGAGGATCTGTTTCAGGTTTACAGCAGTCTGCGGTTCATCGAAGGAAACGCCTGGCTGAACGGATACTTTTTCAAGCAATACAAATCTCTCAAGCCGGAAGATTTCGAGGAGCGCGAAGTAAAAGTCCTCGCACTCGACGCCAAATGGGGAAAGGCCGCGGAACAATTCGTCGTCAAAAAAAAGCACAATATAAGCCATCTTAAAGAACTCGGCGTCGTTTTCGTGATTCCGGCGATGCTCGGGATTTCCGGAGAAATTCTTCGGATGGTGGCCATGATAATGCATTATCTTCACGAGATTCCTTTTTATTCCGATATAGCCAGAAAAATCTCAAAGGAAGAAAATTTCGCGGCAAATTATGTCTCGCTTCTTCGCGGCGACGTTATCGAGAAAGTTCCCGACCCCGAAAAATCCGCCAGCGGGCGGATAAACGGGGCAGGAAGCGACAAGGCGTTATGGCTCGTGATTCAGCGTTACCTTTCCAAAGAAGACGAAAACGACTGGCGTCTTTTCGCGCCGCACGTTAATCCGGAAGCGATTCATTGGGAAAAAGCCGAAAAAAATCTTTCCGACTTTGGTGAAAAAGACAGCGCCTTTTCAAAAGAACTTTCTTTTTGGAACGGTCTTAACTGGGTCGGCGATTTTTTCAGGGATGAAACCGGTGTGGAAGTGCTCGCGAGCTTCAATCTGGTGGACGCGGTAATGTCGCTGGTAAAAGAAGAAGAAATGGTAAAATATCTTTATCATCATCAGGAAGCGTTATGGAACAAGATTTTTTCCGAATATATGGGCGCCGCCGAACCGGAAAAATTCTCGCGCGATTTTCTGCTTAAGGGGTACTTTGAGATATGAAAAAATTAATAGAAATAATTAAGGAAACGGAACTCAAAAGAATCGCAATCGGTCATTTCAACATTTCCGACATCGCCGCGCTAAAGGCGATTTTTGAATCCGCGCGCAGGTTGAATTTGCCGGTTATAATCGGGACCTCGGAAGGCGAGAGGGAATTTATCGGCCCGAAACAGGCGGCGGCGCTGGTTAAAAGCTTGCGCGAGGAATACGATTTTCCTATTTTTTTGAATGCCGACCACACGCATTCGCTTGAAAAAATCAAAGAAGCGGTCGAGACCGGCTACGACGCCGTGCTTTTCGACGGCGGCAAACTTCCGTTTGAAGAAAACATTAAACAAACCAAAGCCGTTGTTGATTATGTGAAATCCGTTAATCCGGAGATTTTGGTTGAAGGCGAAATAGGATATATCGGTTCGTCCTCGGAGGTTCTTAAAGAAATCCCCGCCGACGCGGCCCTGAAACCGGAAGAGCTGACTTCGCCGGAACAAGCAAAAGAATTTGTCCAGAAAACCAGAGTTGATTTTTTGGCGCCCGCGGTGGGCAACATTCACGGCATTATTGTCCAGCCGGGATTCGTCGAGAAACTCGACATTGAAAGGATAAAAAAAATAAAGGAAGCGGCCGGAATTCCTTTGGTTTTGCACGGCGGCTCCGGCTTGAGCGAAGACGATTTCCGAGACGCCATAAAAGCGGGAATAAATATCGTTCATATCAGTGCTGAAATCCGCCAGGCCTGGCGCCGCGGCGTAGAAGAAGCGCTGAAAAATAATCCGGATGAAATCGCGCCTTATAAAATTTATGCCCCGGCCATTGGGAAAATCGGGGAAGTTGTCGAAAATCGGATAAAAATTTTCTCCGGTTTATAAAATTCTCGCGCCGGATTGCGTCATTTGCAAAATTCCGTTCCGGCGGATAGAATTTCTTTACTATGCTTCTATCCAGAACCGGAATTTTGCGTCACATGAAAGACGGGACTATCGTAATCGATCCGTTCGAAGATGACAACCTTAAAACAACCAGTTATGACGTGACGCTCGGCGAGTGGTATTGGAAAGAAAAAAACCCAAGCGGACGTCACACCGTGCATAACATGTATGACAAAAAATCCACCGAGGCGGTCTGGGAAGGGCCTTGCCGCGCCGAGCTTGCCAGCGATTTGCGCGAAAGAACCGGCGTTTCTCTGGAAAATATTCCCGACGGGGCCAAAGTCATTTTGCTCGGTCCGGGCGAAACTATTCTCGCCCATACCAACGAGTACGTAGGCGGGCGGAAAATTTGCGTGGCCAAAATGTATGCCCGCTCGTCGCTCGGCAGAAATTTCATAGAGGTTTGCAAAGACGCCGGCTGGGGCGATATTGGCTATTTCAACCGCTGGACGATGGAAGTTACGAACAACTCAAAGAATTTTTCCATACCCCTCGTAGTCGGTCGCAGGGTAGCCCAAATGGTTTTTTATGAAGTTGAACCGCTTGGAGGAGATTACGTGGAAGAGAAGGGAAAATATCAAATTTCGGCGCAACTCGACGAGCTCAAAAGAACCTGGCATCCGGAAATGATGCTGCCGCAGATGCACCTGGATAAAGAAGTAATACAGAATTAAGCGCAGGCGGCCGGAATCTCAGAAAAGGTTGCCATTTTCCCGTAATTTTGTTATTTTATCTACATGGATTTAGCAGTAAAAGAAAGGGAAAAATTCGGGAAAAACCTGAAAAGTTTGCGTCGGGAAGGTTTAATTCCCGCAGAACTTTACGGCCATGGCTTTAAAAACGTCCATTTGGCGGTTGACCGCAAGGATTTCGAAAAAGTTTTCGCGGAGGCAGGCGAAAGCACCGTCATCAACCTTTTGATTGGCGGAGACTCGTCTCGCTTTGCTGGCGAAGCGGGCAAAAAGTCTGCTTTGGTGCATGATATTCAGAAAAATTTCCTGACCGACGAGGTGATCCACATTGATTTTTATCAGGTAAGGATGGACGAGAAAATAAAAGCCCGCATCCCTCTCGAGTTCGTCGGCGAAGCTCCGGCGGTCAGGGAATTCAGCGGCATTCTGAATAAAACTATTTCTGAAATAGAAGTTGAAGCCTTGCCCGCTGATTTGCCAAGGTATTTTGAAGTTGATATGACGAAATTAAAAGAATTGAATCAGAGTGTTTATGTCAGCGATTTGAAAATTCCCGCGGGAGTGGAAATTTTAATTGAACCTAAAACCGTTATAGCCACAGTCACGCCGCCGCTCGAAGAAGAGAAAATTGAAGAAGCGCCGGTTGATTTGAGCGCTGTAAAAGTGGAAACCGAAGAAAAAGCGGCGGAGCGCGTCAAAGAGAAATCCGAAACTGAAGAAAAGAAATAACTACAACCAGAGGAGAATTATATGAAGCTTCTTAAACCAAAAGTTTTAGAAGATATTCAGTCGCAATCAAAAAGCGTATTCAGAAAATCCGAACAGCGTATTAATTTAAGCTATCGGCCAATTCGGCGCTTGCCGATATCGCTATTTACCAAATGTTCCGTTATAGTTGTTGCTCTCTTTTTTCTTTTCGCGGGCTTCGTTTCCGCGCCGATAACTAACCAGACTCTGGCGCAAATAATTTCTCCGTCGCCGGCCGACCAGGAACGTCAAGCTCTTGAAGCGCAATTGAAAGAGCTGGGAACACAAATGGATGTTTATCAAAACCAAATTGAAGGATATCAAAAACAAGGAAATTCCCTTAAAGGAGAAATTAACCAGCTTAACGGCAAAATTTCACAGACAAGTTTGCAGATAAAAGCCATAAATCTTACGCTTGGCCAGCTTGACGACAATATAACCGAAACCGCCAACAAGATTTCCCTTACCGAAAACACGATAAGCAACAACAAGGAAGCGCTGGGCGTTCTTCTCCGGCAGCTTTACGTAAACGAACGCGCAAATCTTCTGGAAATTTTTCTTCAGCATCCTAAGCTTTCCGATTTTTTTAACGATGTTAACAGCATAGATAACCTCCAAAATAATCTTCGCCTCACGATAATCAAAATAAGAGACCTTCGCGCCCAATTGGAGGACCAGCAAAGCCAACTGGCGCTGGCCAGAGCCGATGCGGCTTCAGTCAAGGAATATCAGGTCGTCAAAAAGAGCGAAGCTGAGGAAATAAAGAATCAAAAAAATAATCTTTTGAGCGTTACCAAGGGGCAGGAATCCAAATATCAAGCCCTTTTGAAGGAAACCAAAGAAAATGCCGCACAGATAAGGAGCAGAATTTTCCAGCTTTTGGGCGGCGGCCAGCTGTCGTTCGAAGAGGCATATAAATACGCAAAATTGGCGAGTGACGCCACCGGAGTAAGGCCGGCTTTGATTCTGGCCGTTCTGGACAGGGAATCGGCTCTCGGACAGAACGTCGGGAGATGCGGTTATCAGACGGCCATGAGTCCCCAAAACCAGCAGGTTTTTTTGGCTCTTTTGCAGCAATTGAATATTTCCCCCGATTCGGTAATGGTTTCCTGTCCCAACCGAGACGGTGTTTATGGCGGCGCCATGGGACCGGCCCAGTTTATTCCGGCTACTTGGAAAATTTATTCCAGCCAGATCTCAAAGATAACAGGAAGGTCTCCGGCCAACCCGTGGAATAACGCGGACGCTTTCGTTGCCACAGCCCTTTATCTGCGCGACGCCGGGGCATCCGGTAGCCCGTCGATTTCGCAGGAAAGAATAGCGGCAGCCAGATATTACGCCGGTGGCCGCTGGCAGAGATACCTTTGGACTTACGGCCAGGCCGTGGTAAATTTGGCGCAGAAGTTCCAGGGCGATATAGACACAATAACCAGCTGACAATATGAAAGAAGAATTCAAAAGAACAATACTTAAAAACGGCTTGAGGGTTATCTTGGCTCCTCAAAAAAGCATGGCGGCCACCGCTTTGGTTTTGGTGGAAGCCGGTTCGGAATATGAAACAAAAAATATAAACGGACTTTCGCATTTTCTTGAACATCTTGTGTTTAAAGGGACGTTAAAAAGGCCGCGCCCGGGAGCGATAGCCGAAGAACTGGATTCTCTTGGCGCGGAATATAACGCTTTCACTGGCCAGGAATACACGGGTTACTGGGCAAAAGCGCAAAATGAAAAACTTTCCCGTATTTTGGAAATAGTTTCCGATTTGTACCTTAACCCGGTATTTAATAAGGATGAGATGGACAAGGAACGCGGCGTCGTAATAGAAGAAATTAACATGTACGAGGATACGCCCATGCGGCGAGTCCACGAGATTTTCACGCAGCTTCTTTATGGCAATCAGCCCGCAGGGTGGGATGTCGGAGGCAGCAAGGAAGTCATACGCCGGGTATCTCGCGACGAATTGCTGGCTTACAGGAACAAGCACTATGTGGCCTCGGCGACCGCGGTCATCCTGGCAGGCGACTTTGACGAAAAAAAAGTTTTGCGTCTGAGCCGGAATCTTTTTTCAAAACTGTCCCGTGGACGGAAAGCGTCTAAGTCAAAAACAAAAGAAAAACAATCAAGGCCAGCCGCCGTCGCCAAATTCAAGGAATCGGACCAGACTCATCTGGTAATCGGAACCCGAGCTTTCAACATTTTTGATAAGCGTCGCTACGCGCTTCAGGTTCTTGCCGATATAATAGGCGGAGGCATGAGCTCCCGGCTTTTCCACCGCATCAGGGAAGAGCTTGGGGCGGCTTATTACGTACACGCGGGCAGCGAGCTTTTTTTGGATCACGGCTACTTTTCGATTTCGGCGGGCGTTGACCATAAAAAAATCGAACTTGTCATTAAGTCGATTTTGTCAGAATTGAGCCGTTCGGCCGAAGATTCCGTCGGCAGGGAAGAGCTGCAAAAAGCGAAGGACCATATTGTCGGGAATTTCATTCTGGGGCTGGAAACATCAGATGAACTTGCCGGTTTTTACGGCAGCCAGGAGATAATTTCAAAAAAACTCTTGAAACCGGCGCAGATAACGGATAAAATCCAAAAAGTGAGTCCCGATGACGTCAAAAGCGTAGCCAGGCATATTTTCAAAAACGAGAAGCTCAATCTGGCTCTAATCGGCCCGTACAAACGAATAGAAACTTTCAAAAAATTACTTCGTTTTAAGTAATAGGACAGGAAATGCAAAAAAACGTTTTAGAAATTTCGTGGGCCAGCTTATGGAGAATTTTATTTTTCGTTTTACTGGTGGTTTTTATGTTTATGGCCAAAAATATCGTTTTAGGTCTGTTTTTGGCCATAGTCATATCGTCCGGCCTTGAAATCCCCATAGATGCCCTTGAAAAAAGGAAGGTGCCGAGAACGGTCGGGGCGATACTCCTTTTCTTGATTTTGATTTTCGCGATTGCCGTATTTTTATACGCCGTAGTTCCGCTTGTGATTGTCAACCTCAACGAGGCGATATTCAACATTCAAAAAGCTTCTCAAGGAACGTGGTGGCAGTCCATTTTCAACATAAAGACATCGCGCTCAATTAACGATTTGATGAGCAAAATCGTTGACAATTTCATATCCACGGGAACTTCTCCTCTTGAAGCGATTTCACAGGTTTTTGGGGGTTTGAGTCTGACAATTTCCGTTTTCATACTTTCTTTTTATTTGAGCGTCAACAGAAACGGCGTCGAGCGTTTCATCAGAATAATGTCCCCGATTGATTACGAAGGAACAGCCCTTAGGATTTTCGAACGCTCAAGAAAGAAGATAGGTCTTTGGTTTAAAGCCCAATTTGTTCTCAGCTTAATGATGGCTTTGCTTGTCTGGATAGCGCTTTCTTTGCTTGGGGTTAAATACGCGCTGATTCTGGGAGCGACGGCCGGCATAATGGAACTGATTCCTTTCGTCGGGCCGATATTGGCGGGGGCGGCGGCCGTACTTGTGGCAATTTCCGATTCGACGACGCTCGCCGTTTACACTTTGATAGTTTTTTTGGTCCTGCAACAGCTGGAGTCCAATGTTTTGGTGCCGCTTTTAATGAATAAAGCCGCCGGCTTGCACCCTATATTGGTCATAATATCTCTTTTGATGGGTATAGAAATAGCCGGTTTTTTGGGGGCGATTATCGCGATTCCGGTAGCCGCGGTTTTTCAGGAAATAGTCGAAGATTGGGATAGAAGAAAATCGACGCGAAGGGCGGTGGCGCAGTAATGAAAAATAAATTTTATATCACGTCGCCGATTTATTACGTGAACGACAAACCGCATGTCGGTCATGCATACTCGACTATAATTGCGGATACTTTAGCACGTTATCATCGCGCACTCGGAGACGAAGTCATATTTTTAACAGGTACAGATGAGAATTCTCAAAAAACGGTGGATGCTGCACAAAAAGCGAGCGAGGACATTGTCTCTTATACCGACCGGCTTGCTGCAATTTGGAAATCGGTATGGAAAGCGCTTAATATAAGCAATACTGATTTTATTAGAACGACGGAACTGCGTCACAGAAAAATAGTTGAGGAATTTTGGAAAAGGATATGGGATAAAGGAGATATTTACAAAGGTAAATATGAGGGCTTGTATTGCAAAGGCCATGAGGCTTTTATAAAAGCCAGCGATTTGGTGGACGGACTATGTCCTGACCATAAAACAAAACCAGAACATTTGGTCGAGGAAAATTATTTTTTTAAGCTTAAAAAATATGAAAAGGATTTGCTGGCGTTTTATGAAAAAAATCCAAATTTTGTTGTACCAGAGAATAGATATAACGAAGTAAAAGCTTTCGTTCGTGAGGGACTTGAGGACTTAAGTATATCTAGGCAGGTTCAGAAATGGGGAATTCCAGTTCCCAGTGATCCAGGCCATGTTGTTTATGTCTGGTTTGACGCCTTGATTAATTATGTTTCAGCAATCGGTACGGAAAAATGGCAAGGACATCCGGCAGACGTACATGTAATCGGTAAAGATATAGTCCGCTTCCACGCCATAATATGGCCAGCCATGCTTATGTCGGCAGGTTTTTCTTTGCCAAAACAGATAGCGGCAAACGGTTTTTTTACAGTGAACGGAGTGAAGATTTCCAAATCTCTCGGCAATGCCATTGACCCGATTGGTTTGGTAGAAAAATACGGGACGGACGCGTTGCGGTATTTCTTGTTGCGTGAAATTCCTTACGGTGAAGATGGAGACTTTTCCGAAGAAAAATTAAAAGAGCGGTACAACGCCGATTTGGCGAATGGCCTCGGGAATTTGGTGAGCAGGGTAATGAAAATGGCGGTTACGAATGATGTTAGGCTGGAGTCAGGAGATTTTTACTCGTTCAAAGAGTGGGCCAAGAAAGACTTTTTCGCTAAGCAGTTTACAGAAGCCCTCGAGAAATTCCAGCTTTCTAGGGCGGTAGAACTTTTATTTGCCATACCTCGAGATTACTCTCCGGCGTTCGTGCAATACTATGCCACAGGAGACGATAGCACCATGTCCGTATCCGCTACGAATCTACTCATCCAAGAGGAAGAACCATTCAAAGAAAAAGATCCAGAAAAGCGAAAAGAGAAAATTCGCAACGAACTTCTTAAGTTGCAGAAGCTTGCGATACTACTTGAGCCGATCCTCCCTAATACGAGTTTAAAAATCACAACTTTACTGAGAAATAATTCCGAACCAAAGACACCTATTTTTCCGAGGATCTCCTGATATGAAATTTTTCGACGCGCATACGCACGTTCAATTTGCGGCTTTTGATAAAGACCGGAAAGAAGTTATTGAACGCGCAATTAAAAACGGCGTTTCAATAATAAACGTCGGGACGCAGGCGGACACTTCGGCGGCCGCGATTAAATTGGCGAATGAATATGCGGAAGGCTTGCCCGCCGAAGCTTTAGCGAAGGCGGGGATTTACGCGAGCGTCGGTTTGCATCCGATTCACACGGAAAAGTCATATCACGATAAGAAAGAACTTGGTAACGGAGATTCAGCCAAGGCGTTTAATAGTCGCGGAGAAGATTTTGACTACGACTACTACAAAAAACTGGCGTTTGACCCGAAAGTCGTCGCGATAGGCGAGTGTGGACTCGATTATTACCGTTTGTCGGAAGAAACCCCTTCGACAGATTCGACAAGCTCACTGCAAGCAGGCTCAGGGCAGGCAAAAGAAAAACAAAAAAAGGTATTCATAAAACAAATTGAATTGGCGAAAGATGTCAAAAAGCCCCTGATGATTCACTGTCGCTCCAGCGTACCGAAGCGAACATCGCCCCAGAATGGGGCGGGCCGTAACGCATTTCAGGACCTTATAGATATTCTTGTTTCTTGTCGCTTATCTCTTGTTTCTCCGCCGGGCGTTATACACTTCTTCAGCGGCACAGCCGGAGACGCCAAAAAGCTTTTGGAACTCGGTTTTTCGTTTACTTTTGGAGGTGTGGTTACATTTCCGCCAAGAAACAGATTCGACAAGCTCACTGCGGGAGGGAATAGCGCCGGCGATTACGACGAAGTTATAAAAATGATTCCTTTGGACAGGATTTTGAGTGAGACCGACGCGCCTTATGTGACACCGGCGCCTTATCGCGGAAAAAGAAACGAACCGCTTTATGTGATTGAAGTCGTAAAAAAACTGGCGGAAATAAAAGATGTCTCGACCGAAGAAATGGCAGAAAAAATTTTTGAAAACGCCAAAAGAATATTTAAAATTTAGCTTTACATTGCTTTTAGCATCTGTTATATAAAAAGTGGTTGATTTCAAAAGGAGAAAGCCGTGAGCCGAAAATATTGGGTTGCCAGACACAAGGTTGAAAAATGGGGTGCCGAACATAAAAGAATAATCAGACTCCTCGATTCTAATGGCTATTGTATTACCTGGGGAGGTTCTTTTATCGGCGGGAAATGGGACGGGGAAGCATATTACCTGCTTGGTGAAAGCCTGGTTGCGCACGAGAACAGCAGATTCGCAATTGTGGCATCCTCACTCGCCAAGCTAAAAGGGGCTGCAAAGTTTCTCTCAATTCAACTCGGAGAAGTTTCGCAGGTCGGACCGCGGGCTCCGCGCTAAATCAAGCTTGTCTAAAATAATGACCAAAATCGCCCGCCGGCAGAAAACCTGCTTCGGCGGGTTTTTTGTTTTAAATCCAATAAATTTTTGAAAACCGCGTTTTATGTGTTAATTTTATTATTATGACTTCCGTAATTATTGAATTTATCATTATCGGTTTCGCGCTCGTAGGATTGTGTCTTTCGATATACATTTATTGGACTAAACAAAAAGGCGAATCACTCGTCTGCCCAATAGACGGTTCGTGCGATATTGTGGTTCATAGCGAGTACAGTGTTTTATTAGGCATTCCGCTCGAAGTATTCGGAATGTTTTATTATGGCGGGGTAGCGTTATTGCGTCTCGCCGCCATTATCGCGTCTCCGGCGCTTTATGAATCATTCATTCTTGTCGGCGCCGCCGTTTCCGCTGCCGGATTTTTGATGTCGCTTTATTTCACGTGGCTTCAGGTAGCTAAATTAAAACAATGGTGCGCGTTTTGCACCGCTTCGACGCTTATCACAACGATGATATTTATTTTTTCATTTTTTGGGTTTTGGCAGGTCATTGGTCCGTTTCTGGGTTTATGATTTATTTTTAGGTTAAAACTCGGCTATGAAATACGACTTTAAAAAAATAGAATCAAAGTGGCAGAAGGTTTGGCAAAATGAAGGGGTTTATGAGCCGAATTTGAAAGAAGATAAGAATTCTACCCTTCGACCCGTTCGACCAGCTCAGGGCAAGCGGGCTCAGGGTAAAAAGGCTTCGCCTTTTTATAACCTGATGATGTTCCCGTATCCTTCGGCGGAAGGTCTTCATGTCGGGAACGCTTACGCTTTCGTTGGAAGCGACATTTATGGAAGGTTCAGAAGGATGAACTGCAATGACGTTTTCGAGCCGATAGGCCTCGACGGTTTCGGGATACATTCCGAAAATTATGCACTCAAAATCGGCGTTCATCCGGCTAAGCAGGCAAAAATTTCGGAAAAAAGATTCTATAAACAACTTGCTTCGCTAGGCAACGGATTTTCCTGGGACGAAAAACTCGAAACATACGACCCGGCTTATTATAAATGGACGCAGTGGATATTCACGCAGCTTTTTAAAAAGGGATTGGCTTATCGAAAGAAACAGCCGGTCAACTGGTGTCCTTCATGCAAGACAGTTCTTGCCGACGAGCAAGTGATACAAAAGAGACAAGAGACAAGAGACAAGAGACAAGGAATTACGTTTGGAGTATGCGAAAGATGCGATACAAAAGTAATCAAAAAGGAACTCGAGCAGTGGTTTTTCAAAATTACGGATTACGCAGAAAAGCTTTTGAAAAATATAGACGGGCTGGACTGGTCGGAGAAAGTGAAAGTCGCCCAACGGAATTGGCTCGGGAAATCCGAAGGCGCGGAAATTGATTTTGAAATAAAAACCAAAGAAAAGCCGAATTTCGTATTGCTTCACGGGTATAACGGTTCTCCGAAAGGCAATTTTCGTCCATGGCTGAAAAAAGAACTTGAGAAAAAAGGATATAAAGTTTCCGTTCCGGCGTTGCCCAATTCCAAAAATCCGAAAGTAGCGGAACAAGTGGAATATGTTTTGAAACATGCCAAATTCGACAAAAATACCGTTCTTTTGGGCCACAGCTTGGGGGCAATCGTAGCGCTCAAGGTGTTGGAAAAACTAAAGCAGCCAGTATGGCGTTCAGTGCTTGTTGCCGGTTTCGTTGAGAATAAATTTTTGGACCATGACAGGTTTGACGAGAATACATTTGACTGGAAGTTTAATGCGAAGCGCATCCGCGCGAATGTAGGCGATTTGCACATTCTTCGCGATACGACAGATGAAGTAGTTCCGCCAGACCAAGCCAAGAAACTCCAGAACCTCTTCGGAGGAGCCGTCGCTGAATTTGCGGCGCAGGAGCCCCACATGTGCGGGAAACAGGAGCCGGAAGTGCTTCGGAGTTGTGTTGATTCAATTCGTGTTTTCACAACCCGTCCGGACACGCTTTTCGGAGCGACTTATATGGTTCTCTCGCCGGAGAATCCGCTGATTCAGAATCTGGAATCAAGAATTCAGAATTTAGTAGAGGTTAAAAAATATATTAAAAAAGCCAAAGCGAAATCGGAAGAAGAAAAGATCGCAGAGGGACAGGTTAAAACAGGCGTTGAATTGAAAGGAATCAAAGCAATCAATCCGGCAAATGGAAAGGAAATTCCAATATGGATCGCAGATTACGTTCTGACCGGCTACGGAACCGGCGCGATTATGGCGGTTCCGGCGCACGACGAACGCGACTTTGAATTTGCGAAGAAATATAGATTGCCGATTATCAATGTTATCGAACCGGAAACTGGAAAATCTTTGCCGAACGAAGAATACAGGCGAAGCATTGTTGCTATAGTGGAAGACGTAAAAACCGGAAAATTCTTAACACTCAATTGGGGACAAAAACTCGGCGGCACACTTTTCATAGGCGGAGGGATAGAAAATGGTGAAGATGAGATTAAAGCCGCAATAAGGGAAATAAAAGAAGAAACCGGATACATAGACGTTAAATTCGTCGCAAAGACGGAGCGCATGCATCATCATTATTTCGCTTTTTCCAAAAACGTTGGGCGAAATATAAATGCAGTAGGATTGCATTTTCACCTGTCTGGCGATAAAAAAGAAGACACAAAACTGCAGGAATACGAAAAATTTGAAATTGAATGGCTTACAAAAGAGGAAATCCTTCAAAAAGTAGAGGATGAAAACCACATCTTGAGCTTCCGACGCTTGATTCTCGGAGAAATTTATATTGGTTCCGGGAAAATGGCGAACTCCGGCAAATTCAACGGCCTCGATTCGGAAACCGCCAAATGGGAAATAACAAAATTCGTCGGCGGCAAAAGAAAAACACAATTCCGCCTGCGCGATTGGTTAATTTCCCGCCAGCGCTATTGGGGAGCTCCGATTCCGATGGTTTACTGCGAGAAATGCGCCGCTTCCGGAAAAGGCGAACGGAAAGAGATGCCTGGATGGTATTCCGTTCCAGAAAACAAGCTGCCGGTAAAATTGCCGTTCGTAAAAGATTTTCGGCCGAAGGGAACGGGCAAATCGCCGCTGGCCACAGTCAAATCGTTTTACGAAACCAAATGCCCGAAGTGCGGAGGCAAAGCGCGGCGTGAAACGGACGTTTCCGACACATTCCTCGATTCCGCATGGTATTTCCTGCGCTACCCTTCGACTCGCTCTGCTCGCTCAGGGCAAGTCCCGTGGGATAAGGAAATAACAAAAAAATGGTTGCCGGTGAACATGTACATCGGCGGAGCCGAGCATTCCGTTCTCCATCTCCTTTATTCGAGATTTTTGACTATGTTTTTCAAAGACATTAAACTCACAAATTTTGATGAGCCATTCACTAAATTCCGCGCGCACGGGCTTTTGATAAAAGAAGGCGCGAAAATGTCGAAATCGAAAGGCAACGTTGTTAATCCTGACAAATATATAAAAAACTTCGGCGCCGACACATTGCGTATGTATCTTATGTTTCTCGCGCCGTTTGAGCAGGGCGGTGATTTCAGGGATGCCGGAATTTTGGGAATCAAGAGATTTTTAGAAAGGGTCTGGAAAATGGGAACGCAGGCAACTTTTGCAGAACATCCGGCCAACAACAGAAAGATAAAACAGGCGCTTCACGCAACTATAAAGAAAGTTACAGAAGACATCGGAGAACTGCGGTACAATACCGCCATTTCGGCGCTGATGATACTTTTAAACGAATTCGAGGCCAACCCCGGTAATGTAACAAAAGACGACTTCGAAAATTTTCTGAAGTTACTTGCCCCGTTCGCGCCGCATATCACGGAAGAGCTCTGGTACAGAACGCAGATAAACGCAGATGGTCACGCAGATAAACGCAGATACATCAGCGAAAATCTGCGTAGTAATCAGCGAAAATCTGCGTTCAGAAGTATCCACTTGGAGAAATGGCCGGAGTACGACAAGAACCTAGCGAAGAGTGAAACTTTTACGCTTGTAATACAGGTAAACGGCAAAGTTCGGGACAGCGTGGAGGCGCCCTCGGGCATCGGGAAAGAGGAAGCCGAAAAACTTGCCTTAAACAGCGAAAAGGTTAAAAATATCATTAAATCGGGAACCGCAAAGAAAACGATATACGTTCCCGGACGCCTCATAAATTTGGTTGTCTAATTGGATAAATAACAAACATGCAACATATCGGTTTCATAGTTTTTGTCGTACTTGCTTCTGTCCTTATAACCTATTCCATTTACTTGTACGGCAACCCCAATATTTTTACATTGGGTTTCGGCGTCCGCCAGGGAAACGTTCAAACTTCGACGACGAGGGTTATTACAAGACAGTATTCAAGTTCAACTGTTTCAAAGCAGCAATCCGGGCAACAAGCGGCTCCTTCGCCGTCTTATTGCGGCCAGCTCAACATAAATCTTTCGCAAATACCAGCCGGTTTTTTACTGAGAGAAATATCTCCTTGTTTTGGGAAAATAGGAATCTCGGCTTCCCCCGGCTATCCTGGGTCTTACAGCCAAATAACCCTTTACAGCTATCTTCCTTCTTCGGCCGGCACGCTCAACATAACCGGATGGCTTATGAAGGGGAACCGCGGCAGCCAGTATGTTCCGCAGGCGGTTAACGTTTATGACCCGTCCGGACTGTCTTCGCAGAGCGACATATATGTTAAAAACGGCGATACCGTGAAAATTTATTCGAACCAGAGCGCGATAGGGGTCAATCTGCGCCTGAATAAATGCATCGGCTATCTCGCGAACGCCAACAAATTCAACCCGCCGCTTTACATGAATTGTCCATACGTAAACCGCTCCGACATAATCAATTTCAGCGGCCAGTGCCAGAATTACGTACTTTCTTTGGCTTCCTGCCAGATGCCGGCTCCCAACCCGCCGATTCCGCAGACGGACTACTCCTGTCGGGCTTACTTGGACAACCTGAACTACGGAGGGTGTTTTGCGAACCACAGAAACGATAACGACTTTTTGAGCAATCAGTGGGTTGCCTGGAGCGGTAGCCAGTTTCTCGATTTCCAGCATGACCGCCTTCTTCTTTTTGACAGAAGCGGCCTGCTGGTGGCGGAATACACTTATTGATTTATATAATTTATGGGAAAATCTCAAATTTTATCGATTATAGGTTTCATCGTTATCGCCCTGTCGCTTTTGTGGGCCGGTTCCCGATATAGCGGAAAGATTTCCAGCGATTCGCTGGAAACACAGAAAAAACTCGCCGATGAAGCCGCGCAAGCGGAATCAAAAATAATGGAAAACCTTAAAATAACCGACATCATAAAAGGAAACGGAGCAGAAGCGAAGAGCGGCGACGTGGTCACCGTCAATTATGTCGGCGCCCTGGATAACGGCAAAAAATTCGACAGTTCCTATGACAGAAATGAGCCACTTAGTTTCACGCTTGGCTCAGGCGAAGTGATAAGGGGCTGGGATTTGGGCGTTGTCGGAATGAAAGTTGGCGGCAAAAGAGAACTTTCCATTCCGCCGGAGCTTGGCTACGGCGCGAACGGAGCGCCGCCGGTAATCCCACCGAACTCCACGCTACATTTTACGGTAGAGCTTTTGAAAATCGGTTCCAATTGAACCGGCGGCTTAAATTATTGATTAAAGTGGTACAATAGCCATATGTTCAACTTATCGGGAAAAGTTGCTTTGGTTACCGGCGCAAGAAGGGGAATGGGAAAGGCGCACGCGCTGGCTCTTTCTGGACAGGGCGCGGCGGTTGCCGTCACAGACATAAATCTGGAAGAGTGCCAGTCGGTGGTAAATGAAATAACAACAAAGGGCGGGCAAGCTACGGCTTTCAAGCTGGATGTTTCAAATAAGACGGAAGTCAATTCCGTTTTCGATGAAGTTATTAAGCATTTTGGACGATTGGATATTTTGGTCAACAACGCGGGCATCTTCGAACCGAAACCGGCGCTTGATTTGTCGGAAAGCGAATGGGAAAAAACTATTAACATAAATCTCAAAGGCCAATTCCTGTGCGCCCAGCGCGCCGCCAGGGAAATGGCGAAAAACAAGTGGGGGAGAATCATAAATATCGCTTCCATAGCTTCCGGCGGCGTCGGAGTCGGTATTCCGGGCGGCGTGCATTACACCGCCTCCAAAGGCGGCATTATCGGCATGACCGAAACGCTTGCCATAGAATTGGCGCCGCTTGGCATTAATGTAAACGTCATTGGTCCCGGGGCGATTGACACGCCTATGGTAAATGCGGCGCAGATACCGAAAGAAGAAATGGATGTTTTTCTCAACCGCATCGTTCTTAAAAGAATGGGCAGACCCGAAGAAGTTTCCGCCGCCGTGGTTTTTTTGGCTTCCGACGAGGCGAGCTATACCACCGGCGCGACTTTTTACATAGACGGCGGCTGGCTCTCCGATTAGAAAAATTGTTATAATTAAAACATGAACGATTTTGACGGCGACATCTCTGATTCGGAACAAGAAAACAGGCACGGAAAAAGGGCCACGCATCCCCAACACTATTACGGCGACAACGTTAGAAAACTTTTTGTTGCCGGCGCGCTGATAATGCTTGTCACTTTGCCGTTTTTCAAGGATTTTATCAGCGTCCCGGTTTCCTATTACATTATGGCGATGATTTTTTTGGGCCTTGTGGCCGGGTTTACCAATCCGAGGCACCGCTGGGTGGTAATATTTAACGTAGCCATTTCGATTTATGCCATATTCTTTTTCGAGTCCGAGGCCATTTCCGCATTCGACTTTTATCAGAGAGAAATATGGTATTTCTGGACAAACCAGCTTCTGGCGTTTATTTTCCTGATGTCTCTTTACTATGCCGCAAAGACGGAACGCGGCGCCTGGTTCAGGCACAGAAGGCACGAAAATAATGAATAACTAAAAACCCCGCCGTTGCGGGTTTTTTTAAAAATTTTTATCCACAACCGCCATTATTGACACGAGTTTATCCGGCTATATACTGGTCTTGCTGTTATTTGTCGGGCGAAAGCCCGAGTCAACCGTAGACAGGAAGTGAGGTTTGATTCCTCCACTATGCCGTAGCGGTAATGTCCCGATCCTGAGTTTATCGAAGGAGAGGGAACAAGTCCGATCGTCAAATAACATAAAATTCCCGAGCAGGAAGTAGGCCGTTTCGGCTTATTGGATATCGATGATATTTCACTTCCGCTCGGCGCGGAAGTTTTTTATTTTTATGAGCAAAAAAATATCTGTAATTTTAATTTCCGCTTGCGCCGTTTTCGGCATTTTATTCGTTCTAATCGGGGACAAAGCGTTTTTGAACCGGACTTCTCCGACAGAATCAACGCAAAATAAAACAGACGATATTGTCGAGAATTCACCGCAAATTGATTTGCCGGAAAAGCTGAAGGTTCAATCGCCGGCAAAATCGGCTCCGGATAATACAGTCATTCAGCCTGACAATAGTTCTGCCGTGAGCTCATCCGATGACCAAAAAATAAAAGTTTCATTTACGGCGGGGGAATTTTCGCGTTCTTTTGATATTCCCGCTGATTCAACGGCGTACGACCTAATGACGGAGCTTGCTTCAACCACAGATTTCGCTTTTAAAAGCCGATATTATTCGGGGCTCGGATATTTCGTTCAGGAAATAAATGGTCGGCCCAACGCCGGCGGCGCCTATTGGACTCTCTACGTCAACGGCAAATATTCGAATGTCGGCGCGTCGCAATACAAGCTTCAGCCGGGGGACGCGGTCGAATGGAGGTATGAAAAACAATGAAAATTTAAGATGACATCGAAACGTTTTTCAAAATTATTAGTTTTTTCCGTTATTTTCTTTTCTGTTTTTATATCGTTCAATGCAGATGTTTCGGCGGATGATTCGAGTTCGACTACGCCAATCGACACCTCTATGTCGACAACCAGTTCGACTGACTTAACTTCTACGTCTACGATAACCGATGCTACGACTACGGTTCGCGCCGTAACGCTGACTCTCCGCGACGGCGGTTTTATAATCTGGACCGGCCCGGTTAGCGTGCCGGACTCCGATGTCGCAACGACAACGATTACGGCTACGGACGGCACCGCCGCCGATGCGTACGCCGCGAGCGTACTTGCCGCGCTGGTTTCGGCGGACGCGGCCCAGCCGGAATTCTCCATATCGGACCTTCGGTACTACGGCTCATTTGCCTCGTTTTATCTCAAGTGTATAACGGCAGGCACAGAGCTTTGCGATAACTGGCAGTATGTCGTCAACAACACATACCCATCATCGGGAATGGCTCAGTACATACTGCGCGACGGGGATGCCGTATATCTTTATTTCGGGTCGCGGCGCCGCGTTCTACTCTCGGCAACAGAAACTGTTCCGACAATTCCTGTCGTCGCGCGCGTCGAGTCGTATAATTACACCGACGATTCTTGGTCGCCCCTTGTCGGCGAGACGGTCGGCGCGACAATGCCGAACCACGACGATCCGTGGAATCCCATTGTCGCCACCACAACAACAAGCGGCGCCGATGGCGCGGCGATTCTGACGCTTAACGCGACCGGAACTTACAACGTCGGGCTTGCATCCGATTATTACTTGACAACCACGCCGCTGACGGTGCGTTCGCTCGCGCCCGACGAAGTGACCATGCGCGTCAGAAGCGGCGCAGACCTTGCTTATCAAGGGATAGTGACTATTTTCATGGCCACCACGTCCATCGCCGCAACGGACGGTTCGACGCACGATATCTCCGGCGCGACGCCGCTTGCGGTACTCGCTCTCGCCGATCAGGCATCGAACGCATTCGACATTTCAAACCTGCAATATTTTGACTCATTCGGCGCATTCTATGTTAAATGCATCACTCTTTCTGGCCCACTGTGTGACAACTGGCAATATGCCGTGAACGGCGCGGTTCCCGGTGTCGGAGCGGATGCGTATAATCTTTTGGGAGGCGAAGACGTGTTCTTCTTTTATGGCTACCCGCGGCGAGTTTCTCTTTCGTCTTCAAGCATAACAATCGACTCGTCCGTGACCGCAACGGCGGAAACCTATGCGCCTTCCAGTAATATATATGTTCCAACGCCCGGACTCACTATTGGCGTCACGCAGCCAGATCCAGTAAATCCATGGACCCCCATTGAAATCGCTACATCCACTTCGGACGCGAACGGACAGGCGACATTCACCCTTAATGCCACAGGCACGTACCAGGTAGGCATACGGGAGGATTTCTATTTTCCGTCGACGGATATTGCCGTTACTTATATTTCCCAAACCCCGGTTATATCCGTGGGCGGCGGCGGTGGAGGAGGCGCCATACATCATGCGATTGACATCGCCAAGGCCGTCCAGTTTCTTTCAGGTCATCAGCTTGATAACGGTTCATTCGGCCCGCTTCTTTACACGGATTGGGCGGCCATAGCTCTGGCCGCGAGCGCGAATTCGGGAAGTTCCACGGCAAAAATCGCGGCGTATTTAAAATCGGCTAACGACGGCATGTCGACGGCAACGGATTACGAAAGGCACGCAATGGCGCTTATGGCTTTGGGAATAAATCCTTATACGGATACGCCGGTAAACTATATCCAAAAAATTGTTGATAAATTCGACGGAACCCAAATCGGCGATTTCAACCTGGTAAACGACGACATATTTTCTTTATTTCCGCTTATCAAAGCCGGTTACGCCAGCGACGAACCGATTATCCAAAAAATTATTTCGTTTGTTTTGAGTAAACAATTGGACGATGGTTCGTGGGAAGGAAGCATTGACTTGACCGCGGCCGGCATCCAGGCGCTTTCGCTTAATTCCGGAATCAGCGGCGTTTCCCAAGCTATAATAAGCTCCCGCGCATATCTCGCCGCCCACCAGAGTTCGGACGGGGGATTCGGAACAAGTTTTTCCACAAGCTGGGCGCTTCAGGCAATCTCCGCGCTCCGCGAATCGGAATCCAATTGGACAAAAAACAATAATACGCCGAATGATTATCTTTTCGCTTTGCAGGCGGGCGACGGCGGCATAGAGCCGACTTCAACAGATTTGAATTCCCGAATATGGGCGACCTCGTATGCGATTCCGGCAACACTCAATAAATCCTGGGGAGATTTGCTTCATTCCTTTACGAGGCCTGCCGCGGGAACAACTACGGTTGTTTCCGTTCCGGGTTCTTCCGGAGGAAATTCGCAAAGTCAGACAACCTCAACAGTGCCTTCTATTACTAAGGCAACGTCGTCTCCAGAAACAGACGCTTATATTATTGTTTCGACCTCGACGTTGTCCATCACAACGTCAACGGCTTCCGGCGCAAAAAATGCCGTTCCTCGAAGTACTGCCGTTAAAAACACTCTTTCTTTAACAGAAGTTTCAACCAAGATTTCTTCTCCCGGCGAAGGTTTTTTGGATAAATTGTCGGAAAATAATCCAGTTTTAACTCTTGAGCCGTCTCCGCAGCCCCAGAAAACGGGAACATCCGGATTTGCGAACATTGCCGCTTTCGGTCATAATTTGCTGAATTTTATGGCGAACATAGGCGGTTTGATTATTTCCAAATTTTTATCTATTATTGGATTAATAAAGTAAAAATAAATTTTAACTTGTCGGCTCGCTGTCAAGTGTAAAATAATATGTCCAGAAAATTTTCCATTTTTGTAGTCGTTTTGCTGATTACCGCTGGAGTTGCCAGCCGTTTCCTTCCGCATGCCTGGAATATGACTCCGATTACGGCCATAGCTCTCTTTACGTCTGTTTATTTTGGAATTCGATATTCGCTTTTTATAGTTTTGGCGACGATGTTCATCTCCGATTTATTCATCGGGTTTTACGACTGGCGGATAATGCTTTCGGTTTACGCCGGATTCGCGGTGGCCGGCATTATCGGCGTTCTTGTCCGCAGGCATAAAACGGTTATTAGCGTTGCTTTGGGCGCAATATCTTCTTCCGTGTTTTTCTTCATATTTACGAACTGGGCGGTTTGGCAATTCGGCGTGATGTACGAACATTCCTTTGCTGGATTGTTGCAATCTTATGCGATGGCTCTGCCGTTCTTCAAGAATATGTTTGTTGGAGACTTGGTTTATTCGGGAATTCTTTTCGGGAGTTACGAGCTTGCGTTGCTTCTTTCCAAAAAACTTAAATTTCGTTCCTCGTCCAAAAATCTTTCTTTGGAGAAAATATAATTTTGTTATCCCTCGTCGCTTTGCTTCTTGTTTTTAGGTACCCTCGGTTCGAATCCTGTCTTCCATAGAAAACAAAAAATGCGACACAAGGCCGCACTTTTTGTTTTGCTCCGATGTTCGTTTCACTCAATACGGAGCATCGAAATTCTAAAACGCTTTGCGCTAAGAATTTCTGATGCGTAGGGTAGAGGATTTCTGTTTTTCCATCCAGCGCGGAGGAGGTGAGATTCGAACTCACGATGCCCTTTCAAGCATACCGCATTTCGAGTGCGGCGCCTTCGGCCACTCAGCCACTCCTCCGTTAGAAAATCTTAGCGATTCACAATAACGAAAAGCTTTAGATTTTCTTTTGCTCCGACCGCGGTCGGGACACTCATTTTTCTAAGCTTATAATTCGCTAAAAAAAAATTGAGTGTCCCCCCGGTAGGAATCGAACCTACATCAGCTCGTTAGGAGTGAGCCATTCTATCCATTGAACTACGAGGGGTATGCCAAATCAATCCTGCTATACGCTTTTTCATTGCGAAAAATTCTTTAAGCAATAATCCAATTATTTTCGGAAATTATTTTGCTTGCATTGCGACGATTCAACCACCGTTCGTAATGCAGAGGAGAGATTGTAACACCTTTTACATATCTGGAAACCGTAGATTTAGGACGGTTGAGATGTTTGCTGATCTCGGGGATACTAAACCCTCTTCTTCTCAAGCTTCTTATTTGGGAAATTATTTTGGTATTCAAGCTCTTCACGTATATTATTATATCAAATAATATACCCTTTACAAGGATAAGATTGCTCTATCCATTGAACTACGAGGGCATCTATCGGAAGTTTGTGGACCTACGGGGAGTCGAACCCCGACCTGTTCCATGCCATGGAACTGTTCTACCGCTATACTATAGGCCCTGTTTTTCTTGCAACGCGGCGTTTTGTAGGATATATTATAATTTATCGCTAAAATTTTTTCAAACTTATTTTGAATTAACCCGCTTTCAAGGCCGCGGTAGCTCAGTGGTAGAGCGCTACCCTGAAGAGGTAGGCGTCGGGTGTTCGATTCACCCCCGCGGCACACTTCGCATAAAATGAGTAATCTGCCCAAACATATAGTTCTCATTCCTGACGGAAACAGGCGGTGGGCCAAGAAAAAAGGCCTGCCGCCGTTTTTCGGCCACCGCGAGGGAGCTAAGAACACGGAAAAATTGCTCAAGGCCGCGCTGAATTTAGGAATAGAAAATCTTACCATTTGGGGCTGTTCGGTTGATAATGTTACAAAAAGGACTCCGGCAGAAGTGAAGTTTCTCATGAAAATATTCGAAACCTACTCTAAAAAGCTCGCCAATAACAGGAAAGAAATTCCTGAAAACGAAGTTAGAGTAAATGTTCTTGGCAGATGGAAAGAACTGTTCCCTGAAGCCACCAAAAAAGCGATACAATCGGCCATTGATAAAACAAAAAAATATGACAAGCGCCGGCTTACTGTCCTGATGGCTTATAGCGGGACGGACGAAATGACACAAGCGGTAAATAAAATTTCGGCGCTGAAATCAAAAAATAAAAAGCTGAAAATCGACGGGAATTTGATAAAAAATAATCTTTGGACTAAAGATTTGCCGCCGGTGGATTTGGTAATCAGGATGGGCGGCGAACCACACTTGTCAAGCGGCATGATGATGTGGGACATAGCCAACAGCCAGCTTTATTTTACGGAAACCCTTTATCCGGACTTCTCTGTTGCGGAATTCAAGAAAGCGTTGGAGAATTACGGCAAGACCGAACGGAGAATGGGGAAGTAGTTTGAGATGGGCCGTTAGTCCGACCGCTGTCGGACTCCGACTGCGGTCGGAGCTCAGTTGCGGTCGGAGCTCAGTTGCGGTCGGAGTAGAGCGCAAATGAAAAAACAAAGCAATAAAAATGGCAGATATTACACTGGCAGCACAGACGACATGGAAAACAGATTGAAGTGTCATAATTCCGGCTGGGTCGCCGCAACTAAAAATTACCGACCATTTAAGTTGTTAGCTTTTTTGCCTTGTGCTAATTTAAGTGAAGCTAGGAAATCAGAGTATCGTCTTAAGCAATACAAGAGAAAGGATATATTGGAAAAAGTAGTCGCCGATCTAGAATTTCCCTGGTTGCATAAAGTTTAGAATGGGCCGTTAGCTCAGTTGGTAGAGCGCCTCGTTTGCAACGAGGAGGTCAGCGGTTCAAATCCGCTACGGTCCACAGGCCTGTCTGCGGCAGGCAGGGTGGGGTGTCCGAGTGGTTTAAGGAGACGGTCTTGTTCCCGATTTGTCTGAGCGGAGCGAAGTTACAAATCGCAATCCCGCACAGAGCGGAGGCGTGCGTGAGTGGTTTAAACGGACGGTCTTGAAAACCGTTATGCCTTAACCGGCATCGAAGGTTCGAATCCTTCCGCCTCCGCTTTGTGCGGGAAAAACATCAATGAGAGTTCTCCCGCCGCGGCGGGAAGAATCTCACCCCCACCGCCAGAAAAAAGTTTTATCGGCAGACCCACCAGCATATGGCACATATCAATATTGAGATTAAAGCAAGGTGTGATAATCACGAAAAAGTTCGCAACTTTCTTAAATCTAGGAAGGCGGGTTTTAGGGGTATAGACCATCAAGTAGATACATATTTTAAAGTTGGGGCTGGAAGATTGAAGCTACGAGAGGGTAATATTGAAAATTATTTAATTTTCTATGAGAGAGAAAATAAAGAAGGGCCAAAACAATCTAAGGTTAATCTCTTCAAAACGCCCCCAAAATCCTCACTAAAGGACATCCTTACTCAGGCTTTGGGAGTTTTGGTAATAGTTGATAAGAAGAGGGAGATTTATTTTATTGAAAATGTAAAGTTCCATATTGATACAGTCAAAGATCTAGGAACTTTTATGGAAATCGAAGCCATTGATAGTGATGGAAATATAGGAAAAGAAAAACTTTTAGAGCAGTGTAATAACTACATAAAATCATTCGATATTTCAGAAAATGACCTTATATCTGTCTCCTATAGCGATTTGCTTTTACAACAGCCCAACCCACATGCCTAAAATTTCAATTTTTTCAGACCCTCAATAAATCCTTATACTGCTTGCGCACGGTGGACACTTAACCCGAGTGTCCCGCCAGTTAGAGGATCGGTTCGAGAAACATTCCGGCCTGCGGTGGCAGGGCGACCTAAATACATCTACATCAATACCCAAGTTTTCGCAGAGCAGCTATAATAAAACACTAATGAGACACATTATCGAATCACAGCAATTCGATCGAAAAACCATAGAAAATATTTTTTACCTTGCAGACAGTTTAGAGAAAAAGAAAGATTCATCATTGAAAGGGAAAATAATGGCATCGCTTTTTTATGAACCGAGTACCAGAACCCGGTTTTCGTTTGAATCAGCAATGTTGCGACTTGGGGGAGATGTTATCACAACTGAAAATGCTAAAGAATTTTCCTCGGCAGCGAAAGGAGAAACATTGGAGGATACAATACGAGTTATCAATAACTATGCCGACGTCATTGTACTCCGACACTACGAGAAAGGCGCTTCGGAAAGAGCTGCTACGGTGTCCGAAATTCCCATCATTAACGCCGGGGACGGAACTGGCCAACACCCCACACAGGCCCTCCTTGATATTTACACAATCCGAAAAGAGCTTGGAAAAATCGACGGGATAAAAATCGCTTTTGTGGGTGATCTAAAAAATGGAAGGACGGTGCGATCATTGGCCTACTTACTTGGCAAATATCATAATGTGCGAATCTTTTTTATATCGCCGCGAGGGCTCAAAATAAGCAGAGACATAAAAGATTATTTAAACAGACATGCCATCTCTTATAAAGAGCTAGAGCAATGGGATTCGATCCTAAAAAATATTGATGTTCTTTATCAGACAAGAATTCAAAAGGAGAGATTTAAAAATGTTCGAGAATACAAAAAATTCAAGGGGCAGTATATTCTTACGCTTAAAGAGGTCGAGAAAATGAAATCGAATGCGATTATTATGCATCCTCTTCCGCGAGTGGACGAAATAGCGGTTGAAGTAGATTCTTCGCCCAAAGCGGCCTATTTTAAACAAGCGCGCTACGGACTACTTATAAGAATGGCGCTTCTTAAATTTTTACTAAAATAAACGAGCGACATACAGGCCTCGAATGATTCACTGCCAAGAACGTTGCAACGACTTGCCAGAACCGGTTATAAACCCACGCACTCCGCCAGTTTTGATTGTCAATTATTCGTATAAATTTCGGCGCGGCTACCAATAAATCCAAATGCCGTAAGAACGCAGAAACGGGCCTCCAAAATATGAAGCAGCGTTGCCGCAGAAAGACGCGACAAACGCGGTTCTCCAGCTTATTTTAAGAAAAAGCCGGTAGAAAATCGCTTCGACGGCGAAAGCAAACAACTCGCTAAATACCAGAGACGCATCCGGAGACCAATTGTAAGCGTAGGGGAAGACGAACCAGACGTACGGAATGGTTGCAAAAGAAGCGAATAACCCCGCGAATATTATCGATTTATAATCCAGCGCCGGTTTTTTCCAAATAAACTTAAAAATCAGTAATAAAATTGCCGTTTCGACCACAGCCGTAAAAACAAGCGAAGTTATAAATCTATGTATCAAAAATATTGTTATCATTATTTTAAGCGGATTATAAAAATTATAACCCGTACAACAAAAAGATAAACCATATAATTTTTTTTATGCCTGAGCAGGGATAATTTGCTTAGAAGAGAAAATCGTTTACAATTCTTTTGCCGGATGCCGGAGTAGCTCAATGGCAGAGCAATGCTTTCGTAAAGCAGAGGTTGGAGGTTCGACTCCTCTCTCCGGCTCATAACGCTTTTAGGTTGTTGCATCCAATTTATTCTTTGGCAACGTTCTTTTTTTGAAATATCGTATCGCTGAATAAGCGATTATTAGAGCAGTGTAGTTTACGACTATGAACAGGGGATTTGCCCAAGCATATCCCTGGAACTTCCATCCTGCGATTGGCCAAAAAACGGGAGTCGGGTAAAACGCGTAGGAATGCGTCGGAACGTCGAGAGCTATATGGAGGAACCACCCGCCCATTTCCCAGGGAATTCGATTTTTTTTAAGGAAAAATTTTCTGAAAATAATTACAAGCGCTATAACGACGAAGAAAACGACCATGCTGTGCGAAATGTTGTAAAGCGACGCGGTCAGATAAGAAATCGATGATTCGGCCTGTCGCGTGTCGCCGTTGCCAAAAAGAAGTTTCCTTTCAGGTTCGTCTCCTGTCGGCGGATGTATATCCGAAAAGTTAACGTTGCCCGAAAGCAGATTCCCAAAAAGCCAGACGAATGGAATTGTGAAGGCGAATAAATCCGGGAAAACGCCCCAAAAAGCCGTCAGCCAGACGTTAAGCTTCCTTTTAGATTCTTTACCCTGAGCTTGTCGAAGGGCTTTTGCTGCCGCTCCGGCCCAAAGACCATGTGAAAGAATGTCCATTATATCTAGTCTTGCGTAATTTTCTCGGTGCCCCGCACAAAGTGGGCGGCATAGGATTCGAACCTATGACCTCTTCGGTGTAAACGAAGCGCTCTAACCAACTGAGCTAGCCGCCCACTTTGTGCGGGATTGCGATTTGTGCATAAAAATTCTACGCGAGCTTGAATTTTTAGACAAATCGGAAATAAACTTACGCTCTACTGCCACTGCCTGTCCGCCTCTGGCGGAAGCTAATCGCGCTCTTACGTTATCTTAACGGAATTCAATTACAAGCGGCAAGTGGTCGGAAATTTCGATATCCGGCGCGCTAAACCCTAAAACTTCAATTTCCGGGGAAACGAAAGTATAATCGGAAAATTTTAATTCTCTCGGAGTCCCGTGCCACGGCGAAATTTTGCTTCGCGTTGTCGAGACGCCATATTTTTTTATAAGATTCACGAATTTATCTTCAAACATGATGATACTTTGAGTTTGAGGAAATACGTTGAAATCGCCGCAAATTATGACAGGGCCGTTTTCTTTAGTGGCGAATTCTTTTATTAATCGCGACTGTTCCAGTCGTTCTGGCGTGTCAAGCTTGTCATCGGGGCGAAAAGTCAGGCCGTGCACGTTTATAACGGCAATTACATTGTTTTTATAAGGTATTCTTAAATAGCCGAAATTGCTGGGATAGAATTTATTTTCTGCCGGATAAATATCCTTCTTCCCAGAACTTATCGGTATTTCTCCCGACGAGACGATTGGAATCTGTTTTTTGACAAACTCCGCCTGACCAGTTTCCAGTTCAAAATCGACAGGACCTTCGACATCAAAGCCGTTGCTGACAGGATGGAAGACGCTATTGAAATCAGGCAATGCATTTGTTATTTCGTCGAGAATGTTAATTCTGGTTTTTTCGGCTGGTTTCAATGTCTTTTCTAGACGACCTGAAAACTTCCTGAAAACAAAAAATGTCCGTGGAATCGGCTTGTCCGCGGACAAATTTCATAAGCGGTTCGTATACTCTCCCACCCCAGACATTTAGGCAAATAAGTTTCATTATGAAAACAAAGTTGATTTTAATCTATTTTCGCGATAATTTAAAGATACACTTTGGTTCGTTTGTGTGAATTTAAGCGGGCTTGCCCGCCATAGTTCGCACAGGTGAGCGAAGGCGGGCTGTCGTATACCGGTAGTACGCATACTTTGGGAGTATGTAGACTGGGTTCAATTCCCAGCAGCCCGACACGAATTTTCCCCAAGAGCGCAGCGATTGGTCGGAAAATTCAGTGCCCCGCCATCGGCGGGGCGATATCCGAAGTATGCCCTCGTAGCTTAATGGACAAAGCAGGACTCTTCTAAGGTCTTGATGGGGGTTCGATTCCCTCCGAGGGTACGTTACGAATTCCTACACCCGCAACTGCGAGGCTGTCGTGGTATAATTTTGGGGGAAGAAAATTTTTTAATCCTATGAACCAAAGAGGTTTTGTAAATATAGTTTTGATTTTGATAGGCGTCATTATTATTGTAGGTGGAATTGGCTATTTTGTTTTGCGAAACAATCAAACTTTGCCTACTACGCGAGGACCAGAGCAAGCTCCCTCCCCGACAAATACAATCACTCAACCAACATCTACTCCGCCTCAAGGGCAAATCCCTCAAAATCAAAACATGAGCATTTATCAAAATGTGACATATGGTTTTCGTGTTGAATACCCAAAAACTTGGGAAGCGATTGAAGCGACGATAAAAGGAGTGCCAAAGCAATCGACGTGGGCGGGCAACGTTCTCCAAGGAGATGAACTGCATAAAGTCACTTTTTTGGAAAAAGAATATGGGGTTTGGCAGGCTGATTTTGCCGTAAGAGTTTTGCCCAACTCCGAAAATCTTTCCATAAAACAATGGCGAGAAGCACAACTCCAAAAAAGTGATGCTGAACAAGTGCAATGCAGAAAAGAAAATCCGGAATCTCCCTGTCTCTCTGCTCGCGACCTGCAACGAGGCGAGGAACAAATCACCTTTAACGGACTTACCGCATATAAAATTAGTATCTTTGGCTTTGATCATACTCGTGAGTGCATTCAAGTGATTAAAAATAAATTTGTTTACGACCTATGTTATGATGGTGCCAACCCAAATGATCCTGATTTTGATAAACATCGAGAAATAACAACTGACATACTTGCTTCATTTAAATTTTTGAATTAAGAACTTGTCGCCAAAGAAAAATTTGTCTGCTTTACCGAGGTAGCAATATTTTATTTTTCCCCGTTGAGCGTATAAAAATTCTCGAACAGCTTTGCCACTAAAATAGGCCCTGTTCCGCCAGGTGTCGGAGTGTAAAAAGACAATTTGGATAAATCTCCGGAAGCGTCCAAATCACTGGATATTTTTCCGTTTTGGATGGAATAGCCGAAATCAATAACGCTGGCTCCGGTTTTCAGCATTTCCGGTTTGATGAGCCACGCTTTGCCGACTCCGGAAATAACGATATCCGCGTTTTTGATAACCGACAGGTCGTTGAACTTGTCCAGAAGTATTATTTCTTTTGCCTTGTCCATAAGCCAGACGCTTACAGGTTTACCTATAAGGAAACCGAGGCCAACCACGGCGACGCTTAAAGTTGAAAGTTCAAGGTCTAAAGTTGAAAGGATTTTTTCAACCGTTCCGACGGCCGGAGGAAGAACCGGATTCCGCCACGTATAAAAAGCTCCGAGCGCGCGTTCGCCGAGCACATCAACGTCTTTTTCGCGCGGAATGACGTTAAGAATATAGTGCTTATTTATCTGTTCCGGAAGGGGAAGCTGGACGATGACACCGCCGCAGGTTTTGTGTTCCGCGATTTTACGCACTTCTTCGCGGAGTTCATCGTTATTCAATCCTTCCGTGAAATTATAAAGCCGGAAATCGACGCCGAGCTCTTTTGCGGTTTTTTCTTTCTGTTTTATGAAATTCGCCGAAATCTCGTCGTTGCCGATAAGAACGGCAGCCATGAATTTTTCCGGTTTCGGTCGTGATTTTAAATCCTCAATAATTTCCTGCGCGATTTTTCTCCCGTTGATGATAGTCATTTTTTTAACAATTTTTTATCTTATTCTTTATTTAATTATTTACCCAATTTTCCCATTTCCGATTGTTCCCTTTTTAGATACAATCGGAAATGTGTCCCATTTTGATTATATTTTTCTTGGTTATACTCATGCTTGGTTATATTTCTAATATTGTGTTATTTATCCTTCTCAATACTTGTTCCCTTTTTAGCTACAATGCTGATTTTATTGTTTCTTTTATGATTTCATTGATTTAATTATGGCCCTGATTTCGTTGTAGAGAGGATGTTTTCGGTTAAGGCGAAAATATTTTTCACGGCCGCGCTTGGATGAAATAAAAATACCGTTGGCGGTAAGCGCCTTAAGTTCTCGCGACAGGAAAGACGCGTTAAAAGAAAGAATTCTCGAAAGTTCGCGCAAGTAATGTTCGGCGCCGGGATTGGCGAAATAATACCCGAGAAGTTTTTGGTCAATTTTTGAGCGAAAATTTATCGGCATTGATTTATTTTACTTTAATTATTTATGGATATATACTCAATATTAGCGGCGAGGGCATACTGGTCAAGCTCTCGTGTTCACTCTGGGATAAACAAACAGGCTGCGTGAATTCGCGTCTGGTAGTTCTGGAGATAATGCTAAGACCCCGCCAAGTAAGCCGCGTGCATACCCTAATTTAGGTATACGCCGGGACATCGCTCCCGATGATCGAAAAGAGCTTAGCATTTCTCGGCGGCTTTTTTATTTTAGTAATTACTTCTACCTCTCTAACGATTGTAGCTAAAAAGGGAACAATGTCAAAATAAAGTATTTAATAATAATTATCAGGCATCAGAAATCAATCGAACATTAAAAATTAGAACGACGAGGGAATAGGGAAGCGGCGGCATAGCTTTTTGACGCGCGGTTTCATGTTTTTGCCGTTGACCAGAATCTCTTTCATTATTTCGGCGACCTCTTCCATTTGTTTTTCTTTCATTCCGCGGCTCGCAAGAGTCGGCGTGCCGATGCGGATTCCCGAAGGGTCAAATGGCGAACGCGTGTCGAATGGAATCGTGTTCCGATTGACGATGACGCCAGATTCCTCAAGGCGGTCCTGGGCTTCGCGTCCGGAAATCCCAAGGTTTGTAAGGTCTATGAGTATTAAATGATTGTCGGTGCCGCCACTTACTAATTCAAAGCCGCGCTTAATCAATTCGCGCGCCAGCGTTTTCGCGTTGCGGACAATTTGCCGACCGTATTTTTTGAATGCCGGTTTTGACGCTTCAAAAAGAGCCGCGGCTATGGCGGCCGTCTGGTGGTTATGCGGGCCGCCTTGAAGGCCGGGGAAAACCGCTTTGTCTATGGCCGAAGCGATATCCAGTTTTTTAAGCTCGGCTATTTTTGATTTTTTATTCGCGAATATCATCGCACCGCGTGGTCCGCGGAGGGTTTTGTGCGTGGTTGTCATGACAACGTCTGCGTAAGGAAATGGCGACGGATGCGCGCCGGCGGCTATCAATCCGGCGATGTGCGAAATATCGGCAAGGAAATAGGCACCGACTTCATTGGCGATTTTGCCGAATTTTTGGAAATCAAAAGTGCGGGGATAGGCGGTGGCGCCGGCGACTATGATTTGCGGGCGTTCCTTTTTGGCAAGTTTCCTTACGGCATTGTAATCAATCAGTCCGTCGCGCCCGAGTTCGTATTGAACAGATTTATAAAATCTTGCGGAGAAATTTACTTTCCAGCCGTGAGTCAGATGCCCGCCGAACGGTAGACTCATTCCCATTATCTTGTCACCGGGTTTTAAAAGCGCGTAGTAGACGGCCTGATTGGCGGGGGAGCCGGAATAGGGCTGGACGTTTACATGCCAGTTCTTGCCGAGGCGGAAAACTTTTCTGGCCCGTTCCTGCGCCAGAGTTTCAATTTCATCAATTATGGAATTTCCCGCGTAATATCTTTTTCCCGGATAACCCTCGGAATATTTATTTGTCAGTTCCGAGCCGAGCGCTCTTAATACGTCTTTTGAAACTACATTTTCGGAAGGTATCAGGTCAAGCGTCTCTTCCTGCCGTTTGATTTCTCTTTTGATTAATTTTTCAAGAATTTTGTCTTTCATATGTTGGGAATTATGTAATCAGCATAACTCATAGGATTATGCTTTTCAAAATAATCTTTGTCGTTAAGAGACCATTTATCATCCCAAAATGTATCATGGTCGGCACCCATTCCCTTATCCCGTTTTCTTCCTCTTTCTTTAGCAATTTCAGGCTGAACGTTCACCCATATTTTATAGTCAAAAAATTTATTTAGTTTTTCTTGAATTAATCCTACACCTTCTAAGATTACATATTTTGAAACCTTAATTTTATTTTTTCTTCCAAGCTTATTATTTCCCCAATCGTAAATATCATATTCTATATTTTTTTCGCCGTTACGAATCGGCTCTAAAACCTGGCTTATAAGCCTACCCCAGTCAAAACCATCCCAATCCGCAGAACGCTTGGATAATCTATTTAAAATAAAATCATCCAGTTCTACTAAATTTGAATTTCCAATGGCTTTTGCAAGTTCCAATGCTACTGTACTTTTCCCCGCCCCTCCAAAGCCCGAAATTGCAATTACAAACAACTTTTTATTACCGGCTTTTTCCTTGATAGTTTGAGAAAGCTTTTCTATTGAAGCTGCGTTATTAAACATTGGGGTGCCTATCGGGATTTGAACCCGATCCGAGACTGCCACAGAGTCTAGTGCTGCCATTACACCATAGGCACCATTTATAGTGAGCTTCGTAGAACTATTATTTACGCCTTCATTTTAATGATTGTTGCACAAAAAAGCAAAAAGTATCGATACCAATATACTAATTTACTAATGATACCAATTAGTTGAAATTATTCGTATAATTGGTATTAATTTGTATATTAGCATCGATATAAATGATTAATCTATCCGATAAAAAATGCGTTGCGTGTGAGGGCGGAGTTCCGCCGCTCGGCGAAAAAGAGATAGGGGAGTATCTTGGCCAGATTAAGAAGGGGTGGGAGGTCATAGACCCTTCGACTTCCCTCGACGCGGCTCGGGATAAATCGCTCAGGGCAAGCGGCAAGAAAATCCAGAAAGAATTTAAGTTTAAGGACTTCAAGGAGGCGATGGAATTCGTCAATAAAGTCGCCGCCGTTGCGGAAGAAGAAAGCCATCACCCGGACATCCATATTTTTTACAATCTTGTCGAAATCGAGCTTTGGACGCACGCTATTTGGGGATTGTCGGAAAACGACTTCATTTTGGCCGCAAAGGTTGACAATTTATAGACGGACAGCTTATAATTTGTGCCATCGGTTTCAGATTGTTTAGAATGGTTCGACCAGGCTCCTTCGACCCTTCGACTACGCTCGGGGCAGGCAAGCTCAGGACAAGTCACCATAAATGAAAAATCACTGTTCATGGTAAACAACGGGCCGGATCCCAGTCGCCGCGAAGGGTTGGTTGAAGAAGCGCTTCCGGGAATGACTTTCCGCGTTCGTCTGGACGGCGACACTGAAACTGTCTTGGCTTACTTGAGCGGCAAAATGAGGATAAACCATATCCGCATAATGCCGGGCAACAGAGTCATCGTAGAGATGGGTCCTGACGGCCGCCGCGGAAGAATAGTCCGCCGCCTCTGAATTTATGCAGTTGAGCGGCATAGTTGGCGGGAATAATCGCGCCGTTCGTCTGCCGGCAGACAGGCGCGAAATTGTTTTTTTAACGTAGGATGAATAAAAAAATGAATCCCGTTAGAGACAATTAGAAATAGAAACAACACTTGCCGAATAAATCGCACAAAGTCGTTAAAATAAAAAATTAATTTACATATCACGGATGTGTTGAAAAACACATCCTGTCTTTAACGGGATGAAGGTCAGAAGTTCAATAAAAAAAATATGTAAGGGCTGCAAGATAACCAAGCGGCGCGGTCGCCTTTACGTCATTTGTAAAAATCCCAAGCACAAACAGCGGCAAGGATAACAAATAGAATCTAGAATATTTTTAAATAAATTACCATGAGACTTTTAGGAATAAACATTCCGGACAATAAAAGAATAGAAACGTCTTTGACTTACATTTATGGCATCGGTTTGTCGAGAAGCCGGCGCATACTCGAAGTTTCCAAAATAAGCCTGGACAAGAGGACTAAAGAACTTAGTTCGGACGAAATAAACAAGATTAAAACATTGATAGAAAAAAATTATCAGACAGAAGGAGAATTGCGCCAGATAGTCAGAAAAAACATACAGAGCATGAAAGAACTGCAAACGTATCGCGGAACAAGGCACGCGAGGCGTTTGCCTGTCCGAGGACAACGCACCAAGACCAATTCCAGGACAGTAAGGGGCAATGTGAGAAAAACAGTCGGCAGCGGCAAGAGAAAAGTTGAGCTGAAATAATCCGATATGGGAAAGAAAAAAGTAGTTCAAAAACCGGTTGACGGGGCCAAAAAAGACGGCGGGGCCGAACCTTCCGCCAAAAGCGTTTCCAAGAAATCCAAGGCCGTTCAAAAAGGAAGGATTTATATAAACGCGACCTACAACAACACCATGATTACGGTTACGGACATGAAAGGTAACGTGCTGGCCTGGGCTTCGGCTGGTTCACTCGGTTTTTCCGGGCCCAAAAAGGCGACCCCATTCGCGGCTTCCAAAATTGTTTCCGTTATCGCCGAAAAAATGGCTCCTTTGGGCATGACCGAAGCGGAGGTTTTTGTCAGGGGAGTCGGCAGCGGAAGAGACTCGGCTCTCAGGTCGTTTATAAACAGGGGGCTTAACGTTTCGCTTATTAGGGACAGAACGCCGATTCCGCACAATGGTCCTCGTCCGCCCAAAGCCAGAAGAATTTGATTATTGTTAAAGATTCCATATTCTAAACTTAATTATGAAAGGACCAAAAGAAAAAAAAGAACGCTCGCTTGGCGAGCATCTTCATCTGAAGGGCTATAGATGCCAGTCGCCCAAGTGCGCGCTCGTCAGGCGTCCTTTCGGGCCGGGCCAGCATGGGCAAAAGCATAAAAGGAAATCGCTTTCCGATTTCGGACTCCAGCTGAAAGAAAAACAGAAATTCAAATTGAGTTACGGGCTCGACGAACGCAACCTTAAAAGGATTTTCAAGGAGGCACAAAGAAGCAAGGGTTCGAACGTTGAAAAATTGATTGAACTGGTTGAACGCCGCCTGGACAATGTTGTCTTCAGGCTCGGCCTTGCTTCTTCTCGTTCGCACGCAAGACAGCTCATAATACACGGGCACGTTTTTGTGAATAAGACGAGAGTGCGCTCCCCGGGATTTTCAGTAAAGGTCAACGATGTTGTCCGGGTAAGGGAAGAATCAAAAAACAAATCGACCTTCAAAGACCTGAAGGAAAACCTCAAAAACTACGAACAACCCTCCTGGTTGCTTCTCGACAAAGAAAAACTTGAGGGCAGGGTTTTGGAGTTGCCGAAGGAAGCGGAACTTCCCGTCGAAGTAAATTTATTGGTCGAATCGTTTAATAAATAATAAAATAAACAAAAATTTTCTAGATTCTACTTTCTAGATTCTAGATTCTCGTCAATCATGAACTACACTTATCTAAGCGAAACAATAGGAATAAAAACGGTTTCCGAAGACGCAAAAAAGGGAATATTTGAAATAGAAGGCCTTTATTCCGGTTACGGTCTTACGATTGGCAACGCCATTCGCAGGGCTCTACTCTCTTCGCTTCCCGGGGCGGCGGTAACATACATAAAAATAAAAAACGCCCAGCATGAATTTTCCACCCTGCCTGGCCTGAAAGAAGACCTGGTCGATTTAACGCTTAATTTCAAAAGAATACGCTTTAAAATGCACACCGACGAGACTCAAATACTTACCCTTAAGATAAAAGGCGAAAAAGAAGTTACGGCGGGGGACATAAAAACCAGTTCCGTCGTGGAAGTGGCCAATCCGGACGAACACGTTGCCTCCATGACCTCCAAGAACGCCGAGCTCGATATTGAAATTACGGTTGAGAAGGGTTTGGGTTATTCGTCCGTCGAGTCGAGGAAGGAAAAAAAGCTGACTGTCGGCCTGATAGGAATCGACGCGTTTTTTTCGCCGGTCAGGAAAGTCAATTACACCATTGAAAACATGCGCGTCGGCGAACACACCGATTACAACCGTCTCCGAGTCGAGATAGAAACCGACGGCACTGTCAGTCCGTCTTCCGCGCTCCACAAAACGGCGAACATACTTAACGACCACTTCCAGAAAGTTTCAGCCGTTCAGGTTCAGGAATTTGAAATGGCCGGCGCAAAATCTTCAAAGCATACGAAGAAAGAAAAAGAAAACGAAGAAACTCCCAAGAAAAAAGGACGTTCCCCAAAAAAGAATGTAGAAAGTAGTAAGTAGAATGTAGCGGAATAAATCCCGTTTAACTATAAACTTCTACATTCTACATTCTACATTCTAATTTCTAATCTTATGCATCACCGCAAAAAGGGCAGAAAATTTCACCGCTTAACGGGCAGGAGAAAATCGTTTCTCAGAAATCTTGTCGGCAATTTGGTGCGCGACGAGAAAATTGAAACTACTGAAATAAGAGCGAAGGCGATTCGTCCGTTGGCGGAAAAAATGGTTTCCATAGCCAAAAAAGGCGACCTTGCCGCGCGCCGTCTTCTTTTGCGGCGCTTGCACGATAAAAACATTGTTGGAAAACTTATGGAAACCATAGGCCCACGCTATAAAGAAAGAAAAGGCGGTTTTACCCGCATAACAAAGTCGGGCAAAAGCAGGAAGCGCGACGGGACACGGGTGGCTTTGATTGAATTCGTGTAAATCTGGTAAAACATTTCAAATGGAACACGTTATCGACGCGAAAAACAAAAAACTCGGCAGATTGGCTTCCGAAATCGCGGTTATATTGCAGGGCAAAAAATCCCCTGATTACGAACCGCGGCTTGTCGGCGCGGATAAAGTCGTCCTCAAAAATTACCGGGAAATAACCCTGACCGGAAAGAAATTCAAAGAAAAAAAATATTATCGTCACACGGGCTACGTAGGACACCTGAAACAGCGAAGTTTTGAAGAGGCTTTCAATAAAGACCCGAAACAGGTTATCCGCGAAGCCGTACGGAGGATGCTTCCCAAAAATTTTTTAAATAGTCGCCGCATGAAAAAACTGGTGTTTGTCGAATCATAAAAAATGACCAAAAAACAAGAAATCGCCCAAGCCCCCAAAAAAATCGAGAGATATTTCGAGGGCGTAGGCAGGCGCAAAACCGCGGTTGCTCGCGTCCGGATAACCAAAGGCGGAGGAACGGTGGTTGTCAACGGAAAGAAAGCCGGGGAGTATTTCAATACGCCGCTGTTCGGGCAAATGGCTTCTTCCCCGTTGGACAAACTGGCTATTTCGGATAAGTTTAACGTCAGCGTCAAAGTTTCCGGCGGCGGAATTAACGCGCAAGCAGAGGCCGTAAGATTGGGCCTTGCCCGCGCATTGGTTGTTTTCGATTCGGAATTGAAGGGAAAACTCAGGGCGTTTGGGTTTTTGACGCGCGACCCGAGAATGGTTGAACGCAAGAAATACGGTTTAAAGAAAGCGAGGCGCGCTCCTCAGTGGAAAAAACGATAATTTTACTCCAACTTTTTTTCCACCCCGAGATTACCTGCCCTGAGCCGAGTCGAAGGGTCGAACGGGTGGAAGAAGAGATAAAATTAGCGAATACGGATATATAAATAAAAGAAGCCGTTTATATGACGGCTTCTTTTATTTGGGAAAAGCCAGTTTTCTTAATTCGTTATCTTTTATGAAGTAAAAGATATTCTGCCGCGGGTCGTAATGGGCCTGATTTCCGGACGCGATTACCGGAAAATTCTCCAAACTTTTGTCGTTAAGGTCCAGAAATCTCGTTTCTTGCGGATAGATAACGAAAAGATGGTTTTTGTCGGCGTACCATTCCAGCCGCAATATTTTTTCGTTTTCAGGAAGACGGAATCGCCAATAATTATTTTCCGAGTTTAGCGAAAAAATTTCCACCGCCTGATTTTCCAGTACGGCTGCCATGCTGCCGTCGGGCGAGAAAACGAAATTTCTGGCGTCACTCGCGGTTTTTTCGTGCTGGCCTGCCTGCGCGGACAAGCCTCCGTTCGAGCTTCCGATATAGAAACCGCCGTCGTCCTGAAGAATTCCCAGCCCTTCGTCGTTTCTGAAACCAAGCCCCACTGTTTTTCCGGGCAGCTCGAACGCGTTCCGGAAAGAACGCGAATCCCGCTCGTAAAACCATACTTTTGATTTTTCGTTCTTGGCATCTGAGCTCGACCAGGCTATCCAGGACTTGGAAACGGCCATTTTTGTTATTGTCGAACTGGAAGAGATTAATTGGGAAATTTCCCGGTTAACGACATTTAGTGAAAAAATTTTCGTTCCGGTTCTCAGAATGACATTGTTCGCCAAAGCGGGATCTACGGTTATTTCGTAAATATTCGACGGGTTGATTCCGGAAGCGCTCAGTTTTTGATTTAACGCGGTTGAAGTTGGGGTCGAACCGGAAAAATAATTTAGAAAATATGTTTTAGCCGCCGCGTTTTTTGTCAGGACGGTTTTTGAGCCGGAATTTTGCCACAAAACGTCGCTGCCCGAAATTTTTTCTCCGTTGAGAAAAAGCGACTTTCCCGAATCAATTATAATTTGGTCATTGTCGGCCCAGAATCTTTTGGCCGTACCGACATAAACCAATTCGGATTTTTTAGGAATCAAAACCGCATATTTTATTTCTGAAACGAGAGAAGAGTTGACCTGCACGTGTTCGACCCAGTCGAGGTAGCCGTCTTCCGAAAGGGACAGATTGTAATTTTTGGGGAATAGATTCCCGATAAACCTGCCGCGGTCAAGCAGTCCCGGTTTTTTGTCGATAAACTCGCCGTTCAGAACTATTTTGGCGTTATCGGGAAAGCTTCTTACGTATATTCCTCCAACCTTCTTTAATCCGAACGTTTCGTAATCGAAACGCCAGCCTTGGGCGTAAAGAACGGCCGTGACCCCGGCCACGACGAAAACCGCGCAAAGCCCGTAAAAAACCGATTTTCTGGTCTTTTTATTCATTAATCTACTGATAATAAACGTATTTTTATGTTTTGAAAATGGCTTTTATGCCAGGCAGTGCCTGCCTGCCGGCAGGCAGGGAAATTCGATTAGTTAATTATGCAGTATAATTTTTCCGCCGGAGGCGGATCTGCCTGAGGCATGACACTGCCTGGTATGCTATAATACAAACAGTCCTGCTTAGAGTTCGGATCAAACAATTTTGTCAGGGAGGGCAACAGCGCTCCGATGTAACGTCGGAGTTGAGTCCACCCACTTGGTTTTAAAGCCGGGCAAAATCTAAGCGGGACCACAAAAATCGTCCGTTGAAGCGGACGATTTTTGTTTTATTTCGCCCCGCCACGGGCGGGGCACTGAATTTTCCAGCCAATCGCTTCGCTCTTGGGAAAAATTCGTGTCGGGGTGCGGAGAATCGAACTCCGACTACAACCACCCCATGGTCGCGTACTACCGTTATACTACACCCCGGTAAAATTTAGGCTGGCAAGTGTCCTCGTACTGCCACTATACTACAGCCGCCAAGCGGCGCAAATTCAAAATCCGAAGCGCCAAATTACAAACAATATCTAAATCTCAAATTTCAAATGTTTGTGATTTGTAAATTTTGAATTTGTTTAGGATTTAGAAATTAGAATTTAGGATTTACGCTGCTTATGCAGCGTTCTAAGGCACTGGGTGCAGATAAGTTTGCGAACGCCGCCTGTTTTGGTCCACTGGAGATTCGGATACTTTCTCGATTTGGAAACGGGATTATAGTGGCCCCGGAGAAGTCTTCTTCTTCCTCCCATAATCGAGCCTTTCCCGCAAATTGAGCACTGTCTCATTGTTTAGAATCTAGAATCTAGAATTTAGAATTTAGAACATAATAACTTTCTACTACATTCTACATACTACTTTCTACATTCTCGTTTTTATTCGACTTTGACTTTAAGTTTTTTCGTCTTCTTTCTGGTAAATTTGGGGAGTTTTACTGTCAGAACGCCGTCTTTGAAGTTTACCGTGGCGCCGTCCGGGTCTACTTCTTCCGGAAGTATGACTGACCTTGAAAATCGCCCCCAGTAGCATTCCTGATAGAAATAGTCTTCTTCTTTGATTTTTTCGTTATGGCGGCGTTCGCCCCTGATGGTTATCGAATCACTGGAAACGTTTATATCCAGGTCTTCCGGTTTGACTCCGGCAATCGCGGATTCGACGACTATTTCCGTCGGCGTCTGGTAGACGTCAATGGTAAGTTTTCCCTCCGTTTCCGGAATGTTGTCCGTGAATTTAGGCGTTAACGCGATTTCTTCCGAATCGGCCTCGTCGTCGTTTTCTGGTGAAGCCGGCGGACTCGCCTCGCCGGAGCCTCGGCGAAGCGGGCGGCCGCCCTTGGTCAGATTTTCGAAAAATTGTTCTTCGGAGTTTGACATGCCAATTTTACCCAAGAGGGGTGATTAAAATTATAACACAGCCCGATTGGCTGTAAAATTGAGCACCGAGCACATAAATTTAAAACGATGACCGATTATAAATCGTACGTTGATGCCTGTAAATTCTTGATTATATGTTTTGATTGATTTCATAAATTTATGTGCTCGGTAAAGGTTTTGTCATCAAAAATTCTTCGGCGTTACCTCGAATTTTTGAACAAAGCCCTTTAAAGCCTTCTCCTTTTTAGCTTCTCGAAGTCGTTCAGCGTGAAGAAACCGACTATAGCCACGAAAATTATGGGGTAGAGGAGATTGCTGTAAATGAGTATAAGATAATTGAAAACGGCATGCAAGGCGGCGCCGAGAATCAGCCCGGAGATTATGAATTTCCCGCTCTTGAAATTCCTTATCTCAAGAGCCCAGAAATAGCCGACGATTGAAGCGGTCAGGGTATGAAGAAGAGTGGTCCCGACGAAACGGAAAGTCGCTATTTCGAATATATCGTTGAAAATTACCGGCGCTCCGTTGCCCAAGAGGGCTCCGATGTTTTCAACTGTGGCGAATCCCAAAGCCGCGACGGCCATGTAAATCATCGCTTCCACCGGTTCGTCGAAATATTTGCTTTTGGCCACGACCAAATAAGCGGCGCAAAATTTCGCCGTTTCTTCGACTATGGCGAAAATAAGTATCAAAAGAGGCGTGAGTTGTATTCCGTCTATGAATTTTTGGGAACATCCGTTTAGACGGTAAACAAAGGCGCAACTGATGAACAATTCGACCGCCAGCGCCGCGACCGCCGAAGCCGCTCCGGCGACAAACACGGTCGCTATCATTTTTTTCGGCTCGGGATGAACTTCTTCCTGGAGATAAAAAAGAAGCCACGTGAAACCGGGTAAAAATCCCAAAAAGATTATTACGAATGTCAGCATGCCAATGTTGTTGCGGTAATCTTACCACTCTTCCATCATCAAAAATCCGCCAGCGCGAATTTTTTGGAATATGGCTTCCGTGACGAACGGCATGAACGGATGAAGCATTTTCAGGCACTCAATAAGTATCGTTTCAAGCGTGGAGTAAGCCGCGGCGGCATCAGATTCTTCTTTAGCGCTCAAGCGCGCCTGCCCGCCGTAGCTTTGTCCGGCCTTCGCAGCCGAAGCGGCAGCTTCGGCGGAGTAGGCACGAAGGCGGGGCTTATAACTTTCTATTATTTTGTCGGCAAAATTGTGCCAGACATAGTGATAAACCGTTTCGGCGGCCAGATGGAATTCGTAGCGTTCAATGTGCCTGCCGACTTTCGCTTTTATTTTTTTGAGTTCGTTAATGTTTTTTTTGTCGGCTGCGGTTAATTTCACAATACTTCCGCCCGGTTTTTTCGAATTGTTTCGCCCCGGTTTATTCATAAGAATAAACCGGCTTATATTCCATATTTTTGTTGCGAAGTTTCTGTAGCCCCTTATTTTATCTTCCGAAATGACTATGTCTTTTCCGGCCGTGTTTCCTGCGACGAGCGCGATGCGAAGAGCGTCGCTTCCGTAAATTTCGGCGACACCGAGCGGGTCTATTACATTACCCTTGGACTTCGACATTTTTATCTTGTCTTTATCCAGAACCAGGCCGTGGAGATAAACGTTTTTGAAGGGAATCTTCCCAGTCGTGTAAAGTCCGAGCATTACCATCCGCGCAACCCAGAAGAAAAGAATATCGTATCCGGTTTCCATGACGTCGGTCGGATAGAATGTCTTAAAGTCGTTCGATGTTCGATGTTCGATGTTCGAACGCCAAACTTTTAACTTCGAACTTTGGCCGCTGGCCAAAAGCGTAGCGAATGGCCACTGCCCGGAAGAGAACCAGGTATCGAAAACATCACTATCCTGTTCATAGAAGTGATTTCCGCATTTCTTGCAAGGCTCAAGCATGTCGAGTTGTATTATCTCGGCGTTCTTTATGGAGGGCCTCGAAAGCGCTTCCTTTGGGTCAAGATTTTTTATTCGCTTATTGATCATGCGTATCGTTCCGCCATGCGTGACCAAAACAACGTTTTTGTGATTGTTTTTTAAATGATGTGAAGAAAAAGCTTTCCACGCGCGTTGTTCTACATCGTAATAACTTTCTCCGCCATTATATTTGTTTTCATACATATAAGGTTTGCGGCCGTGCTTGAATAGTTCTTCTCTATCCATTCCTTCGACTTCGCCGTAGGAACGCTCTCTTAAGTTCTCGTCGATTATAATCTCCGCTCCAGTTTCTTTTCGGATAACTTCGGCGGTTTGTTGGCAACGCGCTGAATCCGAGGTTATTACGAGGTCGATATTGTAAATTTTTAGCTTTTTAGCCGCATCTTTTGCCTGATCGAATCCTGTTTGGTTCAGAGAAATATCGGCATGTCCCATAACCCGGTTTTCTTTGTTCCAATCCGTTTCCCCGTGCCTGACCAGAAACCACCGCGATTTAACATCGGGGTTTATGCTTGGTTCGGAGCAGGAGAGGCAGTACCAGGCGGGGATTCTTATTCCCCAGACGATTTGCCGCGATATGTTCCAGTCGCGGATGTTTTTAAGCCAGTGGAGATAAACTTTTTTGCCGCTTTCCGGGCGGAAAGTTATTTTATTTGCGGCTTTTATGGCTTTTTCCGCGAGCGGTTTTGTTTTAACGAACCACTGCCGAAGAATTCTCGGTTCAAGAACATTTTGGCATTTATAACAGGTGGCTACGGAGTGTTTGTAATTCCGGTCTATTTTTGCGAGCAACCCTTCTTTTTCCATATCCTCTTCGATCAGTTTTCTGGCATCGGCTATTTTCAAACCGTGATATCTTTTAGATTTCTCGTTATCGGAAAACGCGCTTAAGTCCATGCGGCCGTATTGGTCGATTACTTTCTTGGGGGCGGGAATTTCGTTTTCATGCCTTTTCCATATTTCAAAGTCGTTCGGGTCATGTGCCGGAGTAACTTTGACCGCGCCGGTGCCGAATTTCATGTCGACTGCGTCGTCGGCGATAACTTTTATTTTCGCCGGTCCAAGAAGCGTTTTTATTTCTATTTCTTTGCCGACGTATTTCGAATATCTTTTATCTTTCGGATTAACCGCAACCGCCGTATCGCCGAATTTGGTTTCCGGGCGGACTGTTGCCAGCTCCAATGGGCCGTACTTTATATAATAGAGCGGGTCTTCTCTCTCGATATATTTGGTTTCAAGTTCCGAAAGTGTCGTCTGGTGTTTTGCGCACCAGTTGACTATGCGATTGTCGCGGTAGGCCAAGCCGTCCTTATAAAGTTTTTCGAATGTTTGGTAAACGATTTTGACTATATCCGGGTCGAGCGTGAATTTCTCGCGAGACCAGTCGCAGGAGGCGCCTAACTTGCGGAGCTGTTCCTCCATTATTTTTTTGTTGGATTGCGTGAATTCCCATATTTCTTTGAAAAGCTGTTCTCTCGGTATCTCGAACCTGTTTCTTCCTTCTTTGTCGAGTTTTTTGTCGAACACAACCTGCGTTTCGAATCCCGCGTGGTCGGCGCCCGGAAGCCACAAAGTTTTTCTGCCCTTCATCCGCCAGAAACGGATTAAAATATCCTGAAGAGTTATGAATACAGCGTGGCCGAGATGAAGCGAGCCGTTGGCGTTCGGCGGAGGCATTATTATGCAGAACGTTGATTTACGCGGATTTCTGCGCCGATTTGCGCTGATTTTATATCCGCGCTTATCTGCGTTTATATCTGCGCCCATCTGCGGCGAGTTGTCTGGATTAAAATACCCGGATTTTTCCCAGAGTTTGTATATTTCTCCCTCCGTTTTCCGGTGGTCGTATCTCGGTTCCAAAAGTTCAAGCATAAAACAATTCTATCGTGATTTCTGGTTTTATGTAAATCCATATGTGACTAGTGGAGCAATTGCGGATAATGCGGATGTAGGCAAAATAACGCAAGTAAGTGATAAGCGACAAAAGGCACGGAATACAGACGATGAACCATGAATTTTAAAAATCGAGCGGTAAAAACTAATTATATTATAGATGCTGTGACATATCACAGCACTTGTCTTTGTGTTAAACTATATTATATGAATAAAAAGTTTGTTGGTAAGAATAAATTACCAATCATGCCGAAAATTGGCGATTACAATTCCCGCGTCGAATGGGAAAATGCTTGTTGGCGCAAAATATCGGCGTCAAAAGATACACTTGAGTTACTTTCTACATCTAATGAAAGGCATAATTTAGTCATGCGCGTTACGGTTGTAAATGCTCTTGCTTCAGGTAAAAGCTATAGGCAAATCAGTAAGGAATTATGGCTTTCGTCGCAAACAATCAGCAGTATCAAAAAAGCATTAACTGAAAATAATTATAGAAGTTATCCGGAGCGCAGCAAAAAAGAACGGAAGAAAAAAATCTATAGCTATAGAACAAAAACTGGACGGTCTAAGCCAAGAGGCACGCCGCATCGGACAAAATATGGAATTTTATATATGCCATAATTGTGCCAATATATCCAAGATGCTGTGATATATCACAGCATCCAGTAATGCGGCGTTTTGTCCACTACTACATGTAGTAGTGGACAAAACTAACTGTTGCCATCAAATGTTTAAATATCCCTTTGCTTCGAGTTTGTATTTTTTCTTGCGTGAAAGACCAATATAAGCGGCGGCGGCTATCATGGCGGCGTTGTCGTTGTTGTATTCTAAATCCGAAACAATAAATTTTATTTCCTTGTCTCTTGCTCGCCTCGCTCCCGCTTCGCCGAATCGAGGCGAGTCGTTGGCGAAACGGGTCGCTTGCCGCAGGTTACTTCTTAATTTTTTGTTGGCGGCCACGCCTCCGCAGAGGATTATCGAGCGGGCGCCATATTCCTTTGCCGCGCGCATGGTTTTTACAACGAGAACTTCGATAACCGCCCGCTGGAACGAAGCGGCCACATCAGCGAATAACGAATCTTTTCCGAATTTACGAATTCGTATATTCGTATTAAATTCGTTATTCGTTGATAGTTTTTTATCTCGCAGATAATAGAACACAGAAGTTTTGAGTCCGGAAAAACTGAAATCATAATTTTTTTGGTTAAGCATCGGTTTCGGAAAATTTATTGAAGGTTTTTCTCCCTTCGGCATACTCAGGGCGAGACGCTCGATCTCCGGTCCGCCGGGATAGGGGAGTTCGAGCATTCTGGCTACCTTGTCGAAAGCTTCTCCTGCGGCATCATCCCTTGTTTCTCCGAGCTTTTTCCATACCCTTAGGCTTTTCATCGCAAGAAGAGCAGTATGCCCGCCGCTTACAAGCAGGGCGATTGCTGGGAACATGTTGGAGGTTCGAGATGTTGGAGGTTCGAGATGTTTGGAGTTCATAGTTTTACCCCGAACCCCGAACCTCGAACCTCGAACACTTTTTGGCAGTAAAAAACTGTAGAGATGTCCCTCAAGATGATTGGCGCCGAAAAGCGGCTTTTTATATTTTTTAGCCAATTCTTCCGCAAAATTTATTCCCGTCCAGAGCGCCGGTTCAAGCCCCGGTCCGACCGTTACCGTTATGAAATCTATGTTCTTCAAATTCGTTCCCGCAGTTTTTAGTTTTTTGAAAAGAATCGGAAGATTTTTCAAGTGCTCGCGCTTGGCAAGATTGGGAACGACTCCGCCGAACGGCCGGTGGATTTTTATCTGGGAGCTGACGAGATTTTCCAAAACTTTTATTTTGGGATTTGAAAATCCACCTCCTGCTTCGACAACCGCCAGCCCGGTTTCATCGCACGAAGTTTCGACTGCGAGTATGGTTTTTTTCATGTAATAACTGATGGCTTGCACTGAGCGAGCCTTCGACTTGACTCAGGTCAAGGCGGAACGAGTCGAAGTGCCCGCACTGAGCGAGTCGAAGTGTAGCCCCGACGGGATTCGAACCCGTGTACCAGGCTTGAAAAGCCTGTGTCCTAG
>JBBTVY010000005.1:0-69522 GCA_038063055.1 Patescibacteria group bacterium
CAAAATCCTATTTTCGGCATTGCCACTTCCTACGCTTGCACCGTCTCTCTGGCGGACTCTTTGATGCGTATGTCGAGCAAGCAAATCAGTTTCCAGACCGGACAAGGGCGCCTTTTGGTCAAATCCTCAAATTTAGATACGTCTCTTAGAAGCGGCAAAAGCATAAACGGTTTCGTTTTCGACAATCAAAGCCGGGAATCATTGGCGATAAAAGACCTGACTTTTGACGTGTCTTTCAGGGCGCTCAATGTTTCGTCGCCGATTGTCCTTCGTTTCGTAAATCCGGATAATGAATCGTCTTTCCTAGATTTCCAGGTTCAGAATCTGCCGATTGACCCGGCCAAGCCCGACGTAAGAACGGCTGCGGGCATGAAAGTTTCACTGCCCTTCGCCATGTCTCCGAATGCGCAACGCTTGCTCAGAGTTGAGGTTCTGGGAATCCAGCAATTACTGACTATCGGAATAAATCCGGAATTCAGCGTGGTCTTGCGTCAAATAAACATGGACAACACGGCAATAAAAACGGTGTTTTTCTCGCCGGCTATTTTATGGAGCTGCATTCCCTACGATCCCTACCGCTCGTCGAACCTTCCGAACGAACAGAATTGCAAATAGAAATTATTGCGAGTTTTTCTCGATTATTATCGGCGCGTGATTGAATTCGCGGTTAGCCAGGTAACCCAGACCGAAACTCAAAGACGCGACAAGAAAAATAATCACGCCGAAAATGATTTCTTTCTCGTAAAAAAGAATCCAATTTATTATTCGCGTTTTTATTTCAGTAATCTTTTTTCGCATAATTCGCATATTTCATTCGCGCTTTTCGCATTATGTTTAAAATTTAAGATAGTTTTCCCATTTTTCGTAAAGTTTTTTCGTCGCGCGAAGGTCTCCGGCGTTGTATTTGGCCAATTCAAGAAATTTTTTCTCGGCGAAAAGACGCCCTACGTCGTCTCCGGTAACTCCGCTTGCCTTGGGGCTTGTTATTCCGAAAGCCCTGCTCCAAAGATGCAAACTGCCTTTACGCCGCATTGCTCCGTAAAATGAAAGTTGGTCGAAAAGGTCTATGTGAACGGCGTCGAAATTTTGCTGCGAAAGATATCGCCCGCGCATAAGGTCCTTGCTTGGCCTTATGCCGTGTATGGCGGAGCGGACCATTAAAAACGGGATGTCGAACATCCTGCCGTTGAAAGTTATGAAATAATTGTAGTTTTTCGCTCGTTCCCAGAACTTCTCGAGCATTTCTTTTTCCGAACATTGCTTGAAAGTAGAGTTTTCTTCCTTTATTTCTCCTAATTTTTCACCTGGCGCCTGGAAATAAACGGTTCCTTCGTCTTTTTCGCAATCCAAAACGCCTATGGCAACAATTTCGCCCGTAAGCGGGGAAAAACCAAGCCGGTTTTTCAATTCATCGAGAGATTCTTTATATTCGGCATCGTTCTCCGATTCTTTCTTTATCCAGCGGGTCAGGTTTTCCTGGGTTGCTTTGTCGAGAGAATCGAAATCCTCCCCTACTGTTTCTATATCCAGAACAAGCTTCTGAAAATTTGACATTAACTCAATTATAACATAGAATTTTATGACTTAAGCGAAGGAATGGCTCCCCGCCGCAGGCGGGATGCTCATTTTTTTAAACGATTGAATAAAATAATAGCGGAATGGCTCCCCGCCTCCGCGATGGCTTCGGCGGGATGCTCATTTTCGTGATTAAATTTTATTCGCATTCGCTTTAAAATTTAAACGAAAATGGCACATACTAAATCAGGAGGTTCAACTAAATTAGGCAGGGATTCCGAGGCGAAACGCCTTGGCGTCAAGCTGCAGGACGGCATGCCGGTGGCTGCCGGACAAATCATAATCCGCCAGCGCGGCACGAAATATTTTCCGGGAATGAACGTTCTCCGCGGAGCCGACGACACCCTTTACGCGGGCCGCGGCGGCAAAGTAAAGTTTTTCGAGAAAACCAAAACGAGATTCGACGGTTCCAAGCGAAAGGCTACTTTTGTGCGAGTAGTATGAATAACCGCACCGCTTAAGGATTGCGGTTATTCACCCCGACCGCGGTCGGGGTTTATTATTTGTAACCACATTCATCCCAGCCGCTTGCGGCTAGGTATTCTTATTCTGCGGACAAATAATAACTTTAAGCTCCGCCGTAATCCCCTTTTTCAGGTGCATCTTCACCTTATGTTCACCCAGCTCTTTTAGCGGGCGTCCTAATTTTATTTCAACTCTCTCCGTACGAAGAAGCCCGGTATCTCTCAGTCCTTTCAATATCATATCTTTGGTGACGGAGCCGAAAACTTCGCCGCTTTCTCCGGTTTTTACTTCAAATTCCAGATGGCGTTCTTTCAGGGTTCTCGCTATCTCTTCAAGCCGTTTTTTCAGCTCCCGGTCTCCTTTTTCGAGAGCCGTTTTTTCTTTATCAAGTTCTTTTAAGGCGTTGGATGTGGCGGGCTTGGCCAGATTATTCGGGAAAAGAAAATTTCTGGCATAGCCGTCGCTGACATCCTTCACTTCGAGGCGCTTTCCTATATTCCTGACGTCTTCGGTTAAAATAACTTTCATTAAGATTTATTTGCTATTTCCTGCTTTATAATTTCCATGGCTTTGTCGAGCTGCGGGTCGCGTTTATTTTGAAAATCTTCGTCGGTCATTTTCACTTCAATGTCGGGATCCAGTCCCTCATTTTCAAGTATCTTTCCGTTCGGCAAAACCCAGTGCGCTATGGTCAGTTTTATCGTCGAACCGTCAGCCAGCGATATCAGGCGCTGAACAGTGCCTTTTCCGAAACTTTTTTCGCCGATAAGTTTTATTCCCCTGTCGTCGTGAAGCGCTCCCGCCAGAATTTCGGCGGCCGAAGCTGAACCGCCGTTTATGAGAACCACGACCGGAAAATCGGCCAGGGCGCCGTTTCCGTTCGCCCGTAATTCTTCAATATTCCCGTCCCTGGATTCTTCCTTAACTATCAACGTGTTTTTCGGCAAGAACCAGCCGCCGAGATCAACGGCGACTTCCAGATACCCTCCCGGGTTGTTCCGCAAATCCAAAATCATGCCTTTGGCGCCGCCCGAAAAAGCTTTCGAAGCCGCTTCGTAGAAAAGATATCCCGCGTTGGCGTTAAAGCTGTAAAGCTGAACATAAGCGACTTCGCCGTCTTTCATCGCGAAGTCGAGTGTAGGCACGGTTATCGTCCCGCGGGTTATTTTAAAATCTTTCGGTTGGTCCCAGTCGTCACGCAATATCGAAAGCGTTACTTCCGTGTTTTCCGGGCCGCGTATCATCCTAACGGCCTCGTCGACGGCCATTCCGTCCGTAGATGTGGAATTTACTTTAAGTATGATGTCGCCCGGTTTCAGGCCGGCTTTGCTGGCCGGAGTATCTTTTAGCGGAGCCACAATGACAATTTGATTTTTCTTTACGCCGATTTCGGCGCCGATGCCTCCGAAATTGCCCTGCACGTCTTGTTGAAATTTTTCGTTGTCGTTCGGGGAAAGAAAAATTGAATACGGGTCCTTGAGAGATTCTACAAGTCCGCTTATCGCGCCGTATACTTTATTCTGGGCGCCGATTTTGTCGGCTCTCAGATAATTATTATTAACCGCCTCCCAGGCCTGCCAGAAAGTTCCGAAATTTACGGCCGACGGCTGTCCCGAAAAAGTATTGGTTAATTCTTTTACGATTATGGTTTGCGGAAACATCTCGCCTGACCTGAACCCTAGAGCGAAACCGCTGGCTATAAAAGCCGCGGCCGCTACGGCCGCCAAAACCCACCAAACTATTTTTTTGCCGGCATGGAGTTTCCTCTTTACGGAGTGGAGTATATTTTTCATATTGCTTAGTCAGTAAATTTTACAACCGACGCTCTTTTTTCGCAAATAAAAGACAGTATCAATATAAATTGAAATTTTCTGAAAATGCCTTAGAATGAAGCCGTGGCGCTTACGGAAGATTATATTAAAGAGCTCAGAAAAAGAGCCAGCCAATCCAAGGTTTACAGGAAATATCAGTTGGTGGGACTTGAAATATCCCAGCTTCTCGAAGACGAAGAACATAAGTCGCTATACATAAAGCTTGCAAAGCAAAACGACGCCGACAGGCTTCTTGCCATAGCAAAAGACATATCACAGAAAAAAAACGTCAAAAATAAAGGCGCTTATTTCATGAAAGTATGCCAGGCAGTGAAAATTCGACAGAAACAGCAATTACAAAATAAAGCAAAACTGTGATTTAAAAATAATCGTCAGATAAATAAACAACATTAAAATACTAAGACACGAAAACAGTCGAATTCCTGTTGCCTGGTATGGTTCTGCCTGGTATGGTTTGATGCGACTCACCATAAATGTTTCGATAAAACTCAACATAAATGGAAGACAAAATCCTAATTGTAGAAAATAAAAAAGAGGAGAAATTTTTGCGGACAAAAATCCGGGAATTCGATTTCAAAAAATTTACCAAGCGCGAAATAAACGACTTTGTCGGGCGGATGAAGAAAGCGATGAAACTGGCCAATGGAATCGGATTGAGCGCGAACCAGATTGGTCTGGATATGAGGGTTTTTGTCGCCCAAGTTCCTAAAACGCGGATTAACGCAGATGAAACGCAGATAGGCGCAGATGGTATCCGCGAAAATCCGCGTAAGCATCAGCGGGAATCAGCGTTTTACGCTATTTTCAATCCTGAAATAATAAAATTCTCCAAAGAAAAGACCCGACTGGAAGAAGGATGTTTGAGTATTCCGAAGGTTTACGGAAGCGTTGAACGCCCGGAAAAATTGACATTGGCCGGGTTCGACAAAAGCGGAAAAAAAATAAAAATAAAAGCATGGGGTCTTTTGGCCAAAGTTTTCCAGCATGAAATGGACCATTTGAACGGAAAACTTTTCATAGACAGAGCGGATAAAATATATCGCGTCCCCTCTTCCGAACGCCTGAAGGAACGTCTCAAAGACCTCGAAAATTAAAAACTAATATGAAGTACGTTTTCTTCGGCACGCCTGAATTTGCGGCCATTATAATTGAAAAGCTCGCGGATGCGGGTTTAATGCCGGCGGCCGTGATTTCAAACCCCGACAGACCCGCGGGAAGGAAAAAGATAATGACCCCTCCTCCGGCGAAGCTAATCGCAAACAGAAAGAACCTGAAAATTCTTCAGCCGGAAAATCCATCTTCGATAATCGAGGAATTATCGGAATTAAAAGCGGATTTTTTTGTCGTCGCGGCATACGCGAAAATACTTCCGAAAGAAATAATTGGTATCCCCCGACTTGGAACAATAGGCGTTCACCCTTCTCTTTTGCCGAAGTACCGGGGGGCTTCTCCAATTCAAAGCGTTATTCTGGCCGGAGAAACTGAAACTGGAGTTACCCTTTATCTAATGGACGAGAAAATGGACCATGGGCCAATTCTCGAAAATTCCAAATTCCAAATTCCAAATTCCAAAATTACTTACGAGAAATTGCTTAAGGAGTTGGCGGAGCTAGCCGGCAATTTGCTTGTCGAAACATTGCCAAAATTTTTAAGCGGAAAAATAAAGCCGGTGCCGCAAAACGAATCTGAGGCGACTTACACAAATAAAATATCCACCAAAGACGCCTTTGTGGACGAAAAAAAACTTGAGGAGGCGGTCGGCGGCAAAAATACCAAAGCCGCTCAAGAGATAGACAAAAAAATAAGAGCGCTTACGCCAGAGCCGGGTGTTTGGACCCTTCGACAAGCTCAGGGCAAGCAGCAAAGAGTAAAGCTTTTGGAGGCCGAATTTGCCGGCGGAAAATTAACTCTCAAAAAGATTCAAATCGAAGGCCAAAAGCCCAAAACCGCATAATTTTATTACCTGTCCACAGAATATCTCTCCGACGGCGGTCGGCGGTGATACCGCGCCGCTCTGCGGCGCGGTTATTCATTTTTCCGCGGATTCGGCTGTCTCCCAAATTTCTTTGTTCACATATTGACTTACAGTTTCAAGGTCATTGAGTAATTTCTCCTCGCGCATCTTTTCCTCCACGGAAAGTTCATTTTTGAGTTTGGCGCGGCGCATTAGGTCAAGTTCCAATTCTATATCCTTTCGCAGAACGGCGAAACCCCTCTTTATCGAATCCTCGGCGTCCTTGATTGCTTGTTTTAGGCGCTGGTTTTTGAGACGGACATGGTAACCATGATAAAGCACGAATGCCAACAACCCCACGAAAGCAAGCGCGAAGATAATGAGTAAAAACAGGTAGAAATCCTCATAACTTAAGCGGGCGCCGCCTATCTGGATAGCTGTTTTGGCAACCAGGAGGTCGAATTTAGGGCTTGGGGGACTCACATCATTGGCAACTTTAAGCTGTGTCCAAGCAATGTAGCGGCTGGCTTCCAAAAATCGCGGGAAAGAGTAGAACCAAGCGCCGTTTTCATCGGTAACCGCCACCCGATTTTCCGTGGCTCCGGTGTCAATGTTTTGCAGATAGATTAAAACCTGGGCTTGGGGCACTCCGGCATTGCCGCCGATATAGAGAATTTCATCATTGGAAATTGACTTTGGGAAAAGAGTTACCACCGGAGGGTCCAGACGAACGTTGCTTAGAGAATCCTCGGCGGCTTGGGCGTGAAGGGTAAGAATACCGAAATTCACGACAAACATCAGATAAATAAGCATTAAACCCTTATCCACGCCCCCTTCGCCGAAGCCAGGGCGAGGAGGCGAGCCGTAATCTTTTTGTTTTTCTTTGAGTTCGGCCAGCTTCCCGGAGATATTGGGATGTTTCAAAATGTCCTTGACAAGGTATTTATCGATTTGCAGATGTCGTTTCCAGATCCATATCATTAAATAAACCATTAATCCTAAAAGAGCCAGGGCTAAAATCAAAACGTATGGCCACCCGAAGGTAACCCCGCCGACACTCAATCCCCCCGAATAGATAACTCCCAAGAAAGGCGCGGTTATTGTAAGTTTGCTCTCTGCTTGAAAGTAGTTGCCCGCCTGGTCGTAGGCGCGGACGACAATGTCGTATTTGCCTTGGTCTAAAACCCTTGAATATGGCGAATAAGCTTCGATAAAGAACGGCGTGGTATTTTGGGCAACCAGGGCTTCCGGCAAATCCAAAGATATAATCTTCAGTTCATAGTGGTTTATCCCGGACACAACATCGGTTGTGACAAAATCTATAATCGGGCGGTTGTTGGAAGTAATATGGCCTGGTGAAAAATTAAGTTTGAAAGCGGCAGGCGGCGTGTTATCAACTCGAATCACGTAATCGGTAATGCCGCCCCAAGCGCCTTGCCGCAGACTTTTAATGTGGAAATAATAAACGCCGTCGGCAAGATTATTATAAACAACGCGATTTCGCGCTTCCTCCGATATGTCATCGGGTTCGCCCCCTGGTTCCTGGTCCAGGACATAGCTGTATCCCTGTATATCGGGCGGCGCCGTCCATTCCAGCGTCACAGTTTTTGTGTTGTACCACTTCTCCTGGTCAATGTTAGTGCGGGAAGTGACAGTCGGCCCCTGCGGCGGCGGCAGGGTGAGATAGTAAATCCCGTTCGTAGTTTGGCCCAACGTGTCAGTTCCGCGGCCGTCATTCAGAAGCACTTTCGAATCATCCAAGATTTTCAAAACGGCAGTACCGGTGCTTTTTACGCGAAAAGTAACGGTGGAAAGCAAACCGGCGTCGGTGTTGATGCCGGGAGTCGGAATAGTTCCCTGGAACTTAAGCGTGCCGTCGGTATTGGAATAGCTTGGTTGAACGACCCAAATCTGGATTAAAGATTTTCCCGTTGTCGGTGAAACCACCTGAAGTTTATCCGCCGGAAAACTTAGGTCCGCCTCAATCGCGTTTATTGCCTGACCGCCGGTATTGACATAGATTGAGACCGTAAAAGTGCCGCCTAAGGTAAAAGTTCCCGATGGCGGGGCCACGTAAAGAGAGGCGGCCGCCTCGGCGGAAACTCCGGAGAAAAACATAAAAAACGCGGCAAGCAAAATAGCGGTCTTTGCCGCTATCTCGTGGATTTTCGCCAAGTAATTCATGCGTTCAAACAAGGCGTTTCTTTAAAAATATTAGTACTATCAACGACAATATTATTATAATCCAAATCAAATTCTGTTTATACCAAGGCTGTGGATACCGGGGCGGCAAAACCGATATTCTTGAATTTCCCGATTTATCCACTGCTTTAACAGTTATATCTTTATCAAGCGATTGGTATTTCAAAAGATAGGGGCTTTCGGCGACAATAAAATGGTCGGCTCCTTCTTTTACCTCATAATGGTCTATGCCGCTTCCTTTGTCTTGGGCGTTGAACGCCAAAAACCATTTCCCATCAAGAACAGATTGGTCGTTGCTTACAATCGGGGAAAACGGGTCGGGCGGAATCGTATCGGCAGGCAAGAGAAGATTGTCTGCTACGGGTGCCTCGGATATCATAAAACTAAGTGCGGAAACTTTAGTTTTTGCGGCAGTTCCGAGTCCGTCGTTTAGAAACGCTTTCACGTCTTTCATCGAAATCAGTCCGTCCGTGACCCTATCCCCTTTTACAACGAAAGAAAATAGAAATCCTTTTATGCCATTATATCCTCCAGGTATTATGCCGGAAAAGAAAATTTCTCCGTCGCCGGAAAGATGCGGCTTTTCCACCCACAAATTGACTATGGAATTGCCGTCGTGTATTTCCTTTAAATCGAGAATGTCGTGCGGGAACACAACTTTTCCCTGAACCGCATTTATTCTCTCATAATCGGAATTGAGGAAAACGGATACTTCGAAAAGCTGTCCCACTGCTGCGGTATTGGCCAGCGATGAAAATTCAAAAGTGGCGGCCCGGGCTGTTGATAATGTGCCAGCCGCGATAGACAAAGCAAGCAAAAAAGCAACAGCAATACGCAATGTCTGTGAATTTGAAATTTTGAATCTGGAATTTGGCATAAATGATTTATAATTAGAATTCTCTAGTTTTTTTAATAAAAGCATTTAGCAACTTATGAACGACAATTGACTGCTTCGAGAGATTGTCAAAATCTTCAGAATTAATATATTTAATGTCCCGCGCTATCAAAATTTGATTTTGTAATTCTGTCAACGAGCCATGAGATATTGAATAGAATTGGATTTTCTCTTTCGCAGAATGTCTGGAAAACCCTTCGGCAATATTGGAAGTTATAGAAACCGCTGCGCGCCTAAGCTGTGAAATCAACCCAAAAGTTTCTTCTCTTGGAAAAGATTTAGTTAAACCATAAATCATTAAAACTAGTTTATGGGATTCTCTCCATACCTCTAAATCGGTAAATGATTTTATTTTGCTAATGCTATATTCCATATTCTAAATTCTAAATTCCAGATTCCATACTAACCTGTCCAGTAGAACGCGAGTACGCTGAAATCGTCCAAATTAATCTTATTGTCGACTTTTAAGTCCAGACTGGATGGCGGATCCGAACGATTATACCAGTAGGCCAGTATCGAAAAATCGACAATGTTGATTTTGCAATCACCGTTCAGGTCCCTGAACAAGCTGGAACAGGAAACCTGCTGTTTGGCGGTCACATTTTTGGTTCCGACAATAAAGTTAACAATATTTCCGTAACCGCTGGCTTCAAGATTTCCTATGGAAGCTTTTGATTTCGCCGAGTACGAGCCATAATCGAGAACGGTCGTGTCGAAATTATATAAATAAACTCCGTTCTTGTCCGAAATTGTCTTGCCAAAAAAATTTGGACTGGAAGATATCGTTATGACAATATCGGATTGCGGCGAACTTTGGCCGAAAATAATTATATCGTCCCCTCTTTTCACTTCCTCTTTGTCGACCTTGATTGTGGGCGCTATAAAAATACCGGTAACGTTCATGGTTATCCCATAAATCACGCTGACCGGAAAAGCAAGGAGGCTGGAACGGACGTCGTTTTTGTCTTCGCCATAAAAAGAAAAAATATAATTTCCCGCGGAAATATTAGATAAGGTTATCTGAAACAAAGCGTCGCTTCCGGCGATTGTCGTCGCCGCAACCTGAGCGTCTTTAAGAAGAGTCACTTCGCTTGAAGGATAGGCTCTTCCTGAAAAAACAACTTGCGTCGGTGAGATAAAATATCCTCCCCCGCCACCAACGCCGACAACTCCACCACCGCCTCCGCCGCCAACGGTGCACGCGGAGGTGTCGAATGTGCAATCGACTTTACATCCTAAAATTCCTCCGCTAAATCCCTGACTGACGCAAGATTGTCCGCCAAGCGCGGCATCATCGCATTGCTCGCCTGCATCCAATATCGCGTTTCCACACACTGAAGGAATCGAAGCGCTGATGTTTACGGAAGCCGCGAAAACAACTTGGTTATAATTTAGAAAATAGTCCGCCAAAGGCGTATCCGCTTCCGACGGAAAAACCAAAAATAAAATCGAGGCGAAAAATATTATCAGGGAAATCAATAAAAACCTGGAATAATTATTTGTCATTTATTTGTTGAATCTACGGGAATTAAAATTTTATGGGTTTCCATATCTTTTATTTTATTCCTTAATTTTCAAGATGCCAAAGCGCCCGCTTGATTAATCCGGACTTCTGAAAATCGGTCATTCTTTCAAGATTTCTACTCCTTGTTTTCTATTTTCATATATCTCTCAATAACTCGCTGGTTATATTTTTTTACACCCCTCGTGGCTATCCAGAATATCAAAAGCAACAGAAGCACGATGGGGACGATAATCTGCCAGGTCACCACGAAAAAACCGATTTCACCGTTAACCTGTTTATTCATGTTCCCGCCGTAATTCAAAGACAAAACAGCCCTGTAAAAGCCGAATCCGAAGCCGCCCCATCCCGCTGATTCCGGAGTCGCTCTTATTTCTTTTTGGGAACGCGGGAGTATTTCCGCCCCATATCTGTTCACCGAAAGAATGGCGCTGGTTATTCCGAATACGTTTTTTATTACTATCTTTCCGCTCGGTTTAAGGTACACGTTGCCCGTGTTTTTAAAAACTATGTTGAAATTATCGGGTATTCGACTGAAAAGCCTGCTCCCGTCGGCGGTGTCGAATTTGTCTATCAGCGCGGTTTCCTGAATCTGGCCCGAAACATTCAGATAAACCAATATGCCCGCCCTGGTGACTATCGACGTGCCTCCGCCGCTGTTGTCGGGGGGTGAAGTTCCCCACCAGATGACCGCGAAATGCCCGCCCGGCGGGGCGTCTTCGGGTATCTTTAAAATGTACGGCACGTCTTTGGATTCCCCGGTTTTTAGCGGCACGCCGTTTTCAATTTTAAACCAGGAACTCAAATCGGTGCGCTCGCCGGCCAAAAATTGTTTCTCGCCGTTCGTTTCCGTAAATTTTTCAAAAGAAGGATAAAGGGTCTGCTTTTCTCCTCCTTCGTTCATTAAAAAAAGTTTTCCTTCGATAACGCTCCCGGGGTCAAGACTGAATTCCATTTTAGCCGGGCCGACTGTCAGCGCCCTGGAAACATTCGGCAAAAAACCGGCGAACGCCAACAATGTCACGAAAATCGCCGAAAGAAACTTATTCTTCATTATGAAAAGAATACCACCCGCGAAGAGATTTTTCAACCGAACGATTGAACTGGTTCAGTTAGCAAGGCAACTATAGGTGATAGTATCGACATACGTTGCGCCTGGAGTGGAAGAGGCAATGGCCGCGCCGTGAGTCACAATTATTTCCCTGGCGCTTGTTGTGGCGCTCGTTGAGGCAAGAATTTGCGTGGTCGTAGTTAATCCTCCGAATATTAAAGTAGTTGTCGCGTAATTGTATCTTGGTCCCATTGAAAATTGTGCTCCCGCTCCGATGGTCGTTGTAGCCGACTGTACGCCGTATCCTTCCGTTCCTGCAGCGAGCGTTGCCGAAGCGTTAAAGGCCGCGTTAGGAGATTCGATAAGACTGTTACTGCTTGAAGAGTACAGTCCTCCGCCGGTCGTGCTGCTTCCGGTGTCGTTGATGCTCAAAGTGCAGCCGAGAGAACTATTGGAGCAAGCCATCGTGCTGGAAACCTGTGGAGTTGAAGTCGAAATGCCGGTCAGGGTCCCGAACAAGGTGGTTGTCGTGCTGACGCTGCAGCTTATGCTTACCGCCACCGAGGCGTTGACGTTCACGGCGGAAGAAGTGGCGGCGGTCGCGAATTCCGGCGAAATTGCCTGCCTGAGGAGGTCGCCGAACCAGCTTAAAACAACAAAAGCAAAAACCAAACCGATAGCCGACCAAAAACCGATGTTTTCTTTATTATTAAAACTCGTCATTTGATTGAATTGATTTAATCAATGATAATATGATGCTTTTCGACTTGGGTAGATTATAACATATGAGGTTTTAAGAAGATGTGGATAACTCCAACAGGGTAATAGGGTTTTAGGGGTTAGGGTATAGAGTATGCGGATTTAGCGTTTATTTTTTAGTTTTTTAATTAAAACAAACAACATTTTTTGAATCTCTGTAAGTAAATTTCCGGCTTTTAAAACATCAACTTCGGGGTAAATGCTTTTGATGAGAATAATTTGTGTTTCTAATTCTGCGGCCGAAGCATCTGCAACACTCAAAAATTGTAAATATTCTCCTAACCCATGCCTTTTATAGCCTTCCGCAATATTTGATGGTACAGAAACAGCCGATCGTCTTATTTGACTAACCAATCCATAAATTTCACTTTTGGGAAGTTTATTGCTTAAATCGTAAACCTCTTTTACTAATAAAATAGATTTCTTCCAAACTTCTAATTCTTTATAAGATTTTAAATACATTTGTATTATACCCCCTACCCTTTTACCCTACTACCCTATAACCCTATACCCTAGTTACTAACACAGCTAAACGTAATCGTGTCCGCATAGACCCCGCCGGTTGCGCTTGCTCCTACTGTGGCTTTGTGGGTAACCACTACTTCCCTGTTGGTTACGGCGGCAGTTGAAGAAGCGAGAATCACCGTAGTCGTGGCAAGGCCTCCCACCGTGTTGCCGCTTTGGAGATAGCGGATATTCAGAGTAAGCGTTCCTCCGCTCCCGGCTGTTGTCGTGGCTCCCTGAATTCCGTAACCGTCGGTATTCGCGGCAAGGGTCGCGGTGGCGTTAAAAGCGGCATCCGGCGATTTGATTAAGTAGTTGATTGTCGTGGACGCGTACAATCCCCCGCCGGTGGTACTGCTGCCGTTATCGTTGACATAAAGAACACAGCCAAGCGCTCCGTCGCAAGACATGGAAGTCGATGCGTTGGGAGAAGAAGTGAAGATGCCAGTCGTGTCTATCGTGCCGAAATCCGTGCTCGAAGCGCTGGCGGAACAGGAAACGGTTGCAGTCGGAGTGAAAGATGCGACTGCGTAAACGGAATAAGTCGTTAAACCCGTTCCGGCGTCGCTTACTCTGAAATAATAAGTCGCCGAAGAGGCGTTGGAAGTGGACATAATTGAATATTCAACTTCGGTAAATCGGATTCCGCTCAGAAGTTCGGAGTTCGCCTGATTTCTGCTTGTGGTCGCCACAACTTCGGCGGCGTTGAAAATTATGTTTTCGTCGGTCGTTCCTCCGGTGGAAGTGGCGATGTTCGTGGTTGCCGTGCCATCGGCAACCAAACTCGACGTGGACATTTGCCACTCTCTCGTGCCTGCGGTCGAAGTCGCCAGTTGCGTCCACGTTCCGGAAGTAGAGTTGGCCTGATATTCTATTCTGAATTGGGCCGAACTGGTGGCATCGCCCTCGTTTGAAATTTCAAAACGCAGGCGCTTGACGGTTCCGATTCCTTGTATCGACAACGAAGTGTCTTCGCTGGCCGCCGCCGTCGAGGTCGCTTCACTGCCGTCGTCGTTGCGCCAATGGTAGTGGATTTGGGTCATGTTGGCGGCAAGGATGCTGGTTTGGCCGTATATGTTATAGCTGGCGTCGTTAATGCAGCTGCTTGTGCACCGGACTGAATTGACAACACTAGCCGAGAAGCCGGCCGACGAAGTGGCTGAAAAGGACTCGCCATAAGTATTTTCTAAGGTATTCGGGAAGCTGTAACTCGTGGTCGCGTTGTTTATACCCAATTCGAGAAATTGGGCCGCGACACCGTTGCCGGAGCTGCTGTCGTCGTATTCGCCGTCAAGCCAGGCCCATTTGGCCGTGGTTGATGAGTCGGCGAGGGTTGTATTTATGCTTGTCGTTGCAAAACTGGTTCCGACCGACATATTCGATTGCGCCAAAAAAGAAAGATAATTGTTAAGGTTGGCGTTCGCCACCGGAGAGTTCGTATGGTCATAGCTCCAAAAAAGTTTCATGCCGCGTATGCTTGTGGCGCCAGAAGTGCTGAACGCCGAACAAACTATTTTGTCGCCGCCCGTTGTGGTCGCCAAATTGGCGGCAACGTTCCAAACAGGAGTTGCGTAACCGGTGGTGTCGTTGGCGGGCGGCGTTTCGGTTATGGCGGTTGTCGTCAGGTTTGTGCAGGGCGTGCCAGGGCCGAGAGTCGCGTTCATACCCGGATTCGCGGTTGCGGTGAAATTTGTCCTGCCTAAAAGAAACGCGTTAGTTGATGAAGGAGAGGTTTCTGGAATATTTATCGTGGTAGTCGCCAGCAGCGTAGCCGTACTCGCGGTGTTGGTATTTTGCATTAGCCAAACCTGGATGTTTTTGCGGAGTTTCGAACTTGCGTTGAAATTGAAAGTGTATGTGGCGACTGCGACTGCGTTGGGGTTGCTTAAAGAATTACTACTTATACTTTGCATTTTAAAAGTGTGATTGCCGGAAGGAGAAGCATCAGCGGTTGTCGGACTATTCAACATTAAAACGCTGTAAGAATCCCCTAATTGCGCGAAAGTAGCGGCGCTTGTCGCCTCCGAATCCCATCCTACGCCGACCGTTATCGCCGTCGTAGTCGAAATCCTCGCCCTGAATTCGGCCCAAAATTGGTTCGAGGAACTCGCGCCAACGGAAAAAGTCGTTGTGGCGCCGCTTTCCGGCAAACCGAAATTGAAATTCGCCGAAGTTACCAGCGCCTTGCCCATCTGCGAGCTGGTGGCGAACACGAATCTATAGTCGGTGTTTACCTGCGTGGGGGCAAACGGGTCATAGTCATAAGTAATAATAAGTTTTGCGCTTTCCGCGGACCGCGTGGGACCGGTAATTTTCGTGGTAAATATCATCGCGTAAGTTCCGCTGGCGTTGCCGATTAACGTTTGCATGGCGCTTGTCGCGTCAAGCCGAAAAGCAATCCATCTGTTCTCGGCGCTGTCGGTCAAAGTGCTCGGACAAGTCAAACTCTGGGCGATTCCGCCCTGAACGTTCAAAGTAAATGTACAGGCCGAAATGCTTGCGGTGCTTGGGTGCGTATTATAAGAAATATACGCCGAACGGATTGGCTGGGAGGTGGGAACCATATCCGGAAGCGCGATGACAAACGCGTAAGTCGACGTTACTCCGTTTGCGATGGGGGTCGTGGAAATAATCGAACCGATAAAAAACTCGATTGTCTTGGTTTTTGCGGCGGCTTCGGCGACTTGAACCTGAAGAGTTAGGTCGCGCGATTTGAAACTCGATAAAAAATCAACCGGCGCGGGAATGGCGATAGTGGAAATCAAAAGCGCTACCAGAAATTTTCTTTTGGTATTCATCCCGTTAGAGACAGGCCGCCTTTAGACGGCCGTAAACCAGCGGCTATAACCGCAGCATACTTTTTTGATTTGCTACAAGAATATTTCATAAATTGTCATTGCTTAGTTGTCTCTAACGGGATTCATCACAAACAATTCGGTCATATAATTTCCCCTTGTCGGCAATTCTATTTTTTATCTGCAAATACGTAGAGGTTCATTTCTTTTTCGCCGCCGCAAGCGCGAACCAGTCGAAATATGGCATAAGTCCGTTAAGCGTGCTTCCATAGAGCTTGCCGCCATAAACCGCGTCCCCGAAAACTTCTCTGGCTCTGGCGATTTCCCGAAGCCGCCCTTTCCATCGAGGGTCATCGAGAGTCAAATCAAAAAGTTCAAAAGCGCGCTCCGCCGCCATTTGGAAATTTTCTTCGTTTTTGCCTTGCGCCGCGGCGGCGGCGCGAAAAACTTCACTACCGATATTGCCCATTTGTTCGGCCAAAGAAAGTTTCTGCCATTTCCCCGCGGCAAGTCCGCTATGAATAAATTTTTCGTTCATTGTTTTATCAATTTTTTTACAACTTGTCTTATTTTTTCTTTCACAGCATCGCTTTCAACGTTCCGCGACCTGTTTCCGAAAGCGGGCTTCAAATTAATCATTGAATCAAATTCAATCCGTTCATCTTCCCTGCCTTCGCCAAGGCTTCGGAGGGCAGGCGGTTTTTTGGGATAGATATTTATTCCCCAAGTATTTTCCCGTTTCGAATTTTCTTGTTCCATAAGAATCGCTTCTTCGTCTGCGTGCAATTCGCCGCCAATGGCCATAATTTCTTGAGCTATATCCACCGCCGCTTTTACAAGGTCTCCAAATCCCTCGTTCGCCATCCGGAGAAGCTCTGAAATTTCAATCGGTTTTTCTGTTTTTATTATTCTGATATCCATAATTTTGGTCTATCACGGCCAATCGAACATCTGCGCCGGTATAAGATGCCGTGTCTGCGAATCGTAATAAGCGGCGTCTACGGCGTATTTTCCAGGTATCATTTCAGATGTTTTTATCCCGTAATCAGGATTCGCGTCTGGAGCCACAATATCGAATTCCGCCTGCTTGGTAATCGGGTCGAAATCTTTCGCATAGAGCTGGGCAGAATCAAGAAATGACTTGTCTTGTACTCCGCCAAAGGAAAAGCCATTATCGGTGCCGTTTCTATATAACTCGATATCGGCCGGGTAAAGGAAGACATTCAACGATTGTCCATAGAAATCACCGAGATACTGGATTTTAACGTGGACTGTGTCCGCTGTTTTCGTTATGGAAACGATTGTCGGCGGCGGAACGAACGGCGCGGGAACCGGCGGCGGGATTTCCATTGTCACATTCGGACTTACTTGTATTATCCGCGGCTGTTCCAGCTCGATATTTGCGGTGTTCGCGAAAGCCGGTGGCACGTCGTAATTGACCTTAAGAAGCATTCCGTCGAGGTATATAACCGGAACAGGGTTAAGGGAAGTCAGTATTATTTTTGCCTGGATTTGGAGCGTTTTCAACTCGTCCCATTTTGAAACCGGAATTGTCAGTTTAAGGTCGCGCCAGTTCTGCGGGCTAACTTTTTGAAGCTCAACCCAGTTCTGACCGTCCGTGCTGTAATTTATTTGAATAAAGTTTTCGTCCGGAATCGGAGCTTGAATTGGTATCGCGATGTCCGATTGCCCGCCCTGCTTGTCCCGAGTTATATCGAGGGGAGCCGCGTCGAAGGGCTCGCCCGAAGAAGATGATTTGGTTGAACTACCTGTTTCCGGAGAATTTTCCTGCGAAAATATGTTCAGTATGTTCGCGGATTCAAGAGAATCATTTTTTGCGTTTGGAGCTTGGCTCGGCGCGTCTGTTGTTGTAGCATCCGTTGTGTTTTCACTACTCGCAGAAACGGGTTGTTGCGTAGCCGTGTTGTCTTGCGGTGTTTGCCCGCCGGAAGTCGTTGAAGAAACTTCCTGCGCGAAGGCCTTGTTCAAAAATTTTGAAAATATATTAAAGAGAAAAGAAGTCGTAGAAGAAGAATTTTCGGGCGTCGAGGTTGGCGTTGTTTCCGGGACGACTGAATCGGAAGAACTTGGCGATGGCGCCGGCGGAGTTTCTCCGGACGAAATTATTTCTGTTTCGGATTGAACGTTCGTCTGAACGCTCTCCCCTATTTGCCAAACAAGCGACAACGCGACATTTTTGACATCTCCCTTAACCTCAAAATCGGAAGGAATAAAACTGCCGCAGAAGATAATTTTATCTCCCTCTGAATCAGATTGTCTGTAAACGGCGGAGTTCGATTCGTTAAACGAAGGGCTGACATTATCAATGGTTTCCGGAAGGCCTTGCGCGCCTGACGGATTTTGCCAGGTTCCAAGGCACGTTGCCGGATAGAAATCCGCCAGTTCAGCTTTGGTAAGCACGTTGCGTATCATGAAAGTTCCGCCGATTACGATGGCCACAACCACGAGCAGAAACACGGGGCGATACTTTTCATAAAAAGAAGGTTTTAAGTTTACCGTAAAATCGTGAAATCGCCGGAAAATACCCCTTGATTTCGGCGCGGGATGGATATCCGAAAAACTGCGAGTCTGCTTCGCTTTTCCTGAAGCTTTCATACGTTAAATTATAACACCTGAAGACGGAATATCTCCAAAAAAAATTGTGGAAAAACGGCATATCCGTTTAACATAATGATAACGATGCGAAACCCTATGCGAATAACGCAAAATTTTTTCGCATAATTCGCACGGTTAATTCGATAATTTCGCATTATGTCTAACGAAGAGGTATGTTGGATATTCCGAGAAAACCGACAGCCACCACTATTATCAGCATTACCAGAATGGCCACGACAATTATCTTTTTGCCTTTCTTTGCCATTTCCGTTAAATTATAAACGACATTTTGCCTGCCTGCTATTATATCCCGCTTATAACTGGGAGGTTGTCTAACTCGCCCCGCCAAATATAATATGAATTGCCGCCTTTAACATATAAGAAACTTCTGCGCATTGCTGCGGGATCGTCTAATGGTAGGACACCGGCCTTTGAAGCCGGGTATGATGGTTCGAATCCATCTCCCGCAGCAATGCGCAGAAGCTCGGGGCAGGAAAAGCTACTTATCCGGATAACACTGCTTGCAGTATTTATAGTTATCGGAGTCGGGCGAGCCGACATAGAAACAACTTGGAGTGGAAGCGAAAGCGGGAGCGCCGCCTGCCTGTCGGCAGGCAGGTATCCAGAGAAGAAAAACCGCTGATTAACTTCAGCGGTTTTTCTTTTGTGAAGATTAAACGAGCCAGACTCTTATCGAATTCCTAATAACGGCCCAAAGGCACTTAACACTTGGGCGAAAAATCCCTGATTAACCGGTTCAATCATTGAACCCGGGCCGAACTGCTGGCATGCCGGATCCTGATAATTTTGCATGCAGTAGGCCTGGCATTCTTCGGGAGTTTTGCAGCCGCCTGGTCCAGTAAAATCAGCGCCACCATCTCCCGATGTCGGCGTTTGCGATTGATATGCAGTACAACGAGAGTCACCTATATTGGCCTTACAAAATTCTTCCCATGAAGAGTATCCCTGCGGAATCGCCGACTGGTCCCCGCCTTGTTGCTGTTGTACCCCACTATCTCCGCCCTTGGGCTGGCAGGACTGAAATTTAGCTTGAACAGACGGGTCGGGTGTTCCCTGCTGTTGTTCTCCGTCGCCACCGCCACCGCCTAAAGAATTAAGGCAGGCCTGAAATTCACCGCATGATTTAGTAAGACACGCGTTAACTTTTTCTTTTTGGCAGGCCTGGACTTTCGCATTAACTTTTGGATCGGGCGTACCTTGCGCTTGTGGCTGGCCGCTCGGCGCTTGATCGCCACCTTGCTGGAGAGACTTCATGCAGGCGTCAAATTCCGAGCAAGAAAACGCAAGGCAAATATCTATCTTCTCCCGAAGACAGGATAACGCTCTTGCCTGTACTTTTTTCCCGCTTTCGTCCTGTGGTCCTTCTTGTCCGGATGATTGCTGATTGCCCTTAGGCAAAGCGTCAAAACACGAGTTGAACTCGGCACAGGTGGCTTTACTTAAACAGACCTCAATTTCTTTACGGATATCCTGACCCATCAAGCTCTCGCATTTTCTCTGTGCTGTTTCTAAGGCGGGTGACTTTGCTTCTGATTGTGTTATTTTTCCGGCCTTGAATCGTCCAAAAAAAGAGGGACCCAATTCTTTCTCCATGCAGGCAAGCCACTCTGGAGGAGCTTTATCAAGTGATGTCATAAACTTACGCTGTTCTTCAATGTTTTTAAGATCTTCTTCGCTGAGCATGCCGTGGTCCTTAGCCCAGTTAAAGCAGGTGTCCTGGTTAATGACACAGAATGCCTCACAGTCGGCTTTGCTCTTGCAACCGCCGGGGCCCGAGGTGATTTTAAATTTTTTGGCCATTTCCGCTTCTTCTTTTGAGATAAAGCCGGCGCGCACCGCAAAATCCACACACTCATCAATGTGCGCTTCACTTTTGCAGTAACTGTCACACGCCTCTCGCGACCTGCAATTCCCCGGACCCTTACCGCCGGTTTTCTTCACGATATCGGCTTCCTCTCTTGTCATAAAACCAACTTTCACTGCAAAATCAATGCACTCATTAGTGTGAGTGTCGCTCGCGCAATAGGCATCGCATGATTCTTTTGTCGTGCATCCGCCGGGCAACTTTCCGCCGCTCTTAAGATACGGGAGTATTTTATTGACCGCCTCGGCGTCTTCTTTTGGTATAAATCCGGCTTTCTGGGCAAATTCCATGCACACAACCGCATTAGCCGAGTTTTCACAATACTTCAAACAACTTTCTTTGGTTTTGCAGTTTCCCGGAAACGCCACGCCCGCCTTTTTAACATCGGTTATCTTGCGTATTTCTTTTAATTCGTCGGCACTGGCCAATTTAAACTTTTCCACAAAATTGACGCATTCCTCCAGGTGGTCAATGTCTTCGCAGTATGTTCGGCAGGCAACCTCATCTTTGCACTGGCCGGGACTTTCTCCTTTTTCCATTGCCGCAAAAACACCTTTTTTCTCCTCAGGCACTTCTATCGTTAATCCGACTTTTTTGGCAAATGTGACACATTTTGAGTAATTGCTTGATACACTGCAGTAGGTTTTGCAATCTTCTTGGCTACCACAACTCCCCAACTCTACTACCGGGTATGCAATGGCCACTGGTTCAGGTATTAACATTCCCCGTGGTTCAGATGTCTGTGGTTCAGACCCTAGATACGACTGACACCTGCTATCGTTGCCCACATTGAATGTGGACACAATTTCTGATTGACTCAACGTCCTGTTGTATACGGAAACCCCACCGATCACGCCGAAGAAAGGTTCGGCAGCGCCACCCCGGTCCCATGCCCCGAGCGTGAATGGCGCCTCGCTTGTGGTGTTGGCGCCCGGAGCTTCGGCGGTTCCTTTCAGCTTGCCATCTACATATAATTTCATGGTACCGGAGCCGTCTCTCGTAGCAACGACATGGTACCAAGTATCCGTGTTAATAGTCGTAGTGATTTTACCTCGGGATTCGCCAGAGATACCGGCGGATTCTCCTGCAAAAAACTCCAACATTCGATCATCCCCGCCCGCTTTCAGCCAATATCCATACCCGGGACCTCTCACTGGATAATTTGACTTTCTGATGATGTTACCTGCGGGTATTCCACTGCCGCGGAGCCCCAAACGAAACCAAACTTCCAATGAAAACGGGCCTGTTCCAAAATTTAAACTCTTGGAATTTTCCATCCTGATATATCCGCTGGATCCATCAGGATGAAAATTATTCCCATTTTCCCAAGAACGAATAGTGACTCCGCCATGGATCGTTCCATTATTTCTCGCCTTCATATCCGCGACGGTTTTCATCTCCGAGGCGGTTTTCCCCGTAACCGTATCTCCATTCCACCGACTAACCAAACCAGAAGGGGGTTCTGGGCAAATCTTTCCAGATAGTGAGGTCTGTCCAATTCCTTCTCCTTCGTTTTGAGCAAAAACGATATAAGTGCTGACTAAAAACAACAAGACTATTATTGATGGGAATATAAAAGTTTTCTTCGGAGAGATTGGCATATTATTCAAAAGGGTTTTTATAAATTGTATCAAAGGGATTTTTTTGTTCTTTGAAGGGATTAGTATCCGGCACCTGACCCTGAAGTTGGTTTTGTGTCTTGTCAAAAATTTCGCTCCCCAGCGAAGGAACTCCTTCCGAAGACGGGGCTTGCTTACTCTTTGACCAATACCAAAAACCGACCCCGCCGACCGCGAGAACCAATACAGCGACAACAATAGAGATGAGTTTCTTATTACCCACAGTTATTATTTTATTATATTTTAATTATACCTTATTATACCTTATACCAAAATTATCGACGCGAGAGGCACAACCCAAACTTGGAGGCCCGCTAATAACGATTTTATCGAGAGGCCGAATAGCCCTGAAAACGCTCAATAAACGCTCAATAAACCGATTTATTTCACCGACTTGACAGACCGCTGATTTCGGCCTACCGTTAAAACATATGAAAAAAATACTTTTCCTTACTCTTATTGCGGTCATCGCGCTGGTTTCCGTAAGCGCGGTCTTGGTCGCCTCAAGCGCCAGCGACCGTTTACCCGGGCAGGTGCTCGTCAAATTTAAAGAAGGTACGCCCGCGCATACAGTTGAAGCGGTTATTAATTCCGGCAGAGGAAAAATTGCCGATAGAATCGAAGCGCTCGGCGTTTTGGTGGTAAGCGTTCCGGCGGCTCAAGAAGAGAGAGTCGTCGCCGCGCTTTCCCGCAATCCGCACGTTGAGTACGCGGAGTTGGATTATCTCGCCTTCGCCGTGCTTACTCCAAACGACCCATCTTTTGCGCCGAATCAGTGGGGATTGGAAAACACGGGACAGAGTATAGGAGGACAGGAGGGTTCGGTGGATGCTGATATTGATGCTCCCACTGCCTGGAATACGACTCTGGGTAGCAGTAGCGTGCGGATAGCCATTCTCGATTCCGGTATTGACCAAGACCATGAGGACCTCTCCGCTAAAATTGTTGTTCATCGGAATTTTACGACTTCTACCACAACTGACGACCTCTACGGTCATGGCACTCATGTAGGAGGAATAGCGGCGGCTATAACCAATAATGGAATTGGAGTTGCCGGGGGCTGTCCGAATTGCGTTTTAATGAACGGGAAGGTGCTGGGCGATAACGGCTCCGGAGCATACTCGTGGATAACCAATGGAATCATCTGGGTGGCTGACAACGGCGCCAAAGTGATTAACTTGAGCCTCGGCGGAACCTCTCCTTCCAAGACACTGGAGAGAGCGGTGAATTATGCCTGGAACAAGGGCGTGGTGGTAGTGGCAGCGGCAGGAAACTGCGGCTGCAGGCAGAAAATTTATCCCGCCGCATATAAGAACGTGATTGCGGTTGCCGCAACCAACAATCTGGATAAAAAAGCGTCTTTCTCGAGTTATGACGCGCGCTGGGTGGATATAGCGGCGCCCGGAGAAAACATCTTCTCGACTTTTCCGAACCACGCATTTTACATCCAGACACTATACGGCCGCTCCCAGAACTACGATTTTGCGAACGGGACCTCCATGGCTTCCCCAATGACTGCCGCCGCAGCCGCGCTTGTTTGGTCAACCCCTTACGGGACATCGGCCGCGGCAGTGCGGTCGCGCTTGGAACAAACAGCCGACAAGATTGGCGGCACCGGAACATATTGGTTCTCGGGACGGGTCAACGCCGGCGCGGCGGTTGCGCCTCAATAAGCCGACTAAACGCTGATTTCCAAAACAAATAGCGCCTAACGGCGCTATTTGTTTTTATTTTTCCGGCCGCAGATAACTCGCTCCTTTGAATTTACCTTCTCCTCCATTTCGGGGGATTGAATCGGCGCTGTTGCGGGCGTCCCTGGTATCGGCTGAAACTGGAACCGGGACGGCCGCGGCCCGGAACGGGACGCCTTGCCCCGGCGTAAGACGGAGCGGAAGATGTCATCATTCGCGCCGGAGGAAGTTCGGGAAGTTTTGAAAGCGGCAGGACGGAACGGATAAGGCGCTCAATGTCGCGGACGTCGCCTTTCTGGCTGGGCATGGCGAATGAAATTGCGTGACCGGCGCCGCCCGCGCGCGCGGTCCGCCCGATGCGATGGACGTAATCTTCCGAGCTTTGCGGAAGGTCGTAATTAAGAACGAGTTCTATTCCCTTCACGTCTATGCCTCTCGCGGCAATGTCGGTCGCGACAAGAATGCGGTATTTGCCGTTGCGAAATCCTTCAAGCGCCTCTTTCCGCTGTCCGAGCGAGCGATTGGAGTGCAATTCGGCGGATGAATATCCGAGTGAGCGGATTCCGGCGGCAAGTTTTTTGGCTCCGTGTTTAGTTCGGGAAAAAACGAGCGCCGAACCGCGGTATTCCCCCAATATTTTTTCCAAAAGCCGCGACTTGTCATGTTTCTCCACAAAGAAAAGTTCCTGGGTGACTTTCTCGACAGTAGTGCCGGAAGGAGCGATTTCTATTCGCACGGGGAGTTTCATGTAACCCCTCGCTATCGCGACGATTGCCTGGGGCATCGTCGCCGAAAAAAGCATTGTCTGCCGTTCGCGGGGAAGAACGTTCAATATCCGTTTCAGTTGCGGAGCGAAACCCATATCGAGCATCCGGTCGGCTTCATCGAGCACGAGAATGGCCACCGACTTCAAAGAAACCGTCTTTTGTTCCATATGGTCGATGATTCTTCCCGGCGTTCCGATAACGATTTGCGGATTTTTGCGGAGCGCTTGAATCTGGCGGCCGATTGGTTCGCCGCCTATCAAAACCGCGGCCCTTACCCCGAGAGTCGTTCCAACTTTATGAAAAACATCGTGTACTTGAAGGGCAAGTTCCCGGGTCGGCAGGATAACAAGTCCCTGCTTCCCGCTAAGAGCCATCTGAAGCATGGGTACTCCGAAAGCCAGGGTTTTTCCGGTTCCCGTTTGCGCGACGCCTATGAGGTCTTTCCCTTCGATTGCCGGAGGAATCGATTTTTCCTGAATAGGGGTGGGAATCTTAAAGTGAAGGCGGTCGAGCACCCCCAAAATATTCGGCGCGATGCCCAGATTATGGAAACCGGAATGTTGGTTCATATTATGAATACCATAACATAAAATCCCCGACCGAAAATAATGTCAGAAATCAGAACGCAAAAAAGTTTCATCGTGACAATTCCATAATTATAGAATTTTTATTTGGGACAAAGAAACATACTGGTTGATGAGTAAAATGCCGACAACAAGAAGAAGAATTAGAAGTCCATTCATTATAAGGCGCGCGTGCTGAACTTCTATTTTTACGAATATATTAAGCGCAAGGGCGATAATGGTGAGGAGTCCGGCCGCATAAAATAGGTAATTTAAAGTTTTTCTCGGAGATGCCGTAATTGATTCTATGCTTCCCGTCTTATCCGAAACGCCCGCTATGGTTCCGGGCCTTGAAACCGAAGAAGAATCAGCCGCAACTTCATCTCCTTTTACGGCAACAAACCCCGCGGAACCGGAAGTACCGGCAACTGTTTCATCTTTTATGATTGAAAGCTGGGCAGGATAACCGGCAGCCGATGTCTGTTTTATTCCCGGCAACGGCGCTTCGGCGGCATAGGACTTTGCCGGTCTGCCGAAAAACTGCACAACAAAATTTGCCTCCCGTCCCTTATAGATTCCCTTAGCGGCGGCAACGCCTATTTCGGTAAAATTGACGCTTAAAACATTTTCCCTGTGCGACGGCGAACTCATCCACGCGTTTACCACGTCGCTTGAATCAATGAAATTAACCGCCAAATTTTCCCCGGCGTAAGAAAACTTGTAGCCGACATCCGCGAACCAATACCATGGCGCAACGCCGTCAGGACTTGTATGCGCGAAATACCCTTTTTCGGCCATATCTTTGACCTTTTCCATCGCAGCCGCATCAAGGAGAGAATTTCTTTTAAGCGAAGTTAGATTATAAAGCTCCCTGCTTGTATTTGTTTCATCGACAATCGCGCCGGGCATTATAAGCCCAAAAAATCTCGAATCCGGGAGAATAAAAAACGCGCCCAGCAAAAACATGATTTCCGCGCCGGCAAGGATAATTGCCAGAAAAAGCACCGATTTGCTTCTCAAAATATGCGGTTGGTCGTCGTTTTCCTCATGAGGAATGAAATATTTTTTGAACCAGGCGAACACGTCCGCATTATACAATACAACAAACAAAAATTCAACCCCGTGTATTTCCGGGGCTGAATCGAGGTTTTCGCGCCGCTGTCTTTCGGGACTCCCGTTTTTTATCCGGGAACTTGAGACCTAAGAATTTCGGACAATTGCTGCAACAGGCCGAGAAGCTTGACTTGTAGCGCCAAAACTTGGGCGTTGAGAGCTTCTCGGCTGGCCGAGGTCGTGCTGGCTCCGGCAACCTGACTGCCGTTCAGTCGCGCTCGGGTAAGCGGGCCGACAAATCCAGTAGCGGAAATGCCGTATTTTTGCTGATAGGCCTTTACTCCTTTTTCGGTCAGCGGGCCGAAGTATCCCGTAACTCCTCCGGAATAAATTCCCTCTTCCGCGAGCCGTTTTTGAAGCTCCTCGACATCTGAACCGCGCGAGCCGACTTTAAGGTTTTGAGTGAACTGGAAGACAGAAACTCCGAGTACTTGTCCGGATGGCAAGGCGGAAGCAGGAACTGGAGTTGGGGCTTCTTGCGTCTGGATAAAACCACCGCCTCCGCCTCCTCCAGTGCCGCCACCGCCGCTATTGGCCGGAGGACCGCCTACCACCGGTCCTTGAGTGTATGTAGTGAAACTGGTGAAGTGCTTGGTCCAAATTACCAGGTCGGAACCAACGTCAATCTTGCAGTCCCCCGCCGTTCCAAGCTGGGCATCAACCGCCGCTTGGTTGTCCGCATCGCAAACGGTGGTTATGTTCGTGAACGCGCCACCGCGGGAATAACCCGCATATTTGCCCGCCTGTCCCGCTATAAGAATTCTCACGGCTTTGCTAAAGAGCAATTCGGTGTCCCCATAACCAATTTCTATAACCGAGGATACATCAGCGGTGTTGCCGGGCAGAGGTACGGGGTTTACGCTTGAATTTGCTTTGACCTGCGGAAGGTTCACGATGCCTGTCCATTCGGAACCGCTCGGCGCAGTGATAGTCGTACCGGACGAAATGGCTACACTGACATTCCCCACAGTTGTATCGGAATTCACGGTAATGGCAACTGGAAGAGTTGCCGAATCGCCGCTTTGAAGCGCGGCAACATTGAGAGTTGCGTCATTAACATCTTCCGGCACCGTGATTGTTGAGTCGCCGACAACAGAACCGTCCACAACGGCTTCCGTAAAAGTTACATCGAGAGTCGTGCTGGGAGCAAGAATTACTTGGTCTTCTAAGAGAACATTAACAGTCACCGTATGCGTTCCCACCACCAAATTGTCAGCGGTATCCACCAGTTCGTATGTAATGGTGTAGGAGCCGGCCGGTGCGTTGGAGTTGAATTTGATTTTGTCTGCGTTGGTGAAGACGTCGTTTGTAACCAATGAAAATCCGATATCGGTAGTGCAAGTATTGGGATCATCATGACCGCTCGGGAGTACCGCATCGCAGGAGCCGGTAGCGACTAAATCATTGCCAACTGCCGCAAGCGGATAATGATATGCGTCGGTTAAGGAATCAGTTTGATCTTTCCAACCGACTTCATCCAAGTCCACCATGTCGGCGGTAAGAGCCGATGGCCCGTTAACCGTCACTTTCCATTTGATGGTTTCGGGGTCTCCAGTTCCAATCGCAGGGCCGGTATAAGTTGTGGCGCGGCCGATGTATGCGTCACTGCCACGGGCAAGAGTTGAACCGATTTGAGGAGAAAAATCCACGTTGACATCAGCTGGGTCAGCGAGAGTGATGACAGAGGTAATAACCTCAACCGTTACCACATGCGTTCCCACCACCGAATTGTCAGCGGTATCCACCAGTTCGTATGTAATGGTGTAGGAGCCGGCCGGTGCGTTGGAGTTGAATTTGATTTTGTCTGCGTTGGTGAAGACGTCGTTCGCATCAAGCGAGAAGCCAACCAGAGTGGCGCAACCATTGTCGTGCAAGTCGGCGACATCGCAAGAGCCAGTTACGATAAGATTGACGCCCACTTGTGTAAATGGATAATGGAATGTGCTCGCGACTATTCCGGCGCCGTCAGGGTCATTGAACCCGACTTCGTCTAAATCCACCATGTTCGGTGTAAGAACCCCAGGCCCGCTAACCGTCACTTTCCATTTGATGGAGTCAGTGTCTGCTCCGAGAACAGGGCCTGTGTAGGTCGTGGCGCGGCCGATGTATGCGTCACTGCCACGGGCAAGAGTGGTGTCGATTTGAGGAATGAAAATTTCACTGACTACAGTCGGATTCGCAATGGTGATGATGGCGGGATAAACAACTTCAATCGTTGCAGCGGTAAGTTCGTTGGAAACTGGACCGCTACCATTTGCATATACTAATTGGCGTTTAATTGTGTAAGTGCCGAGAGGCGCTAAGTTCGTAAATCTTATTCTATCTACATTGGTAAAATTATCATTAAGGTCAACCCCAAAGGAATCTACTGCTCCTCCTCCATGATCAGGTGTAGATTCAGAACCTTGCGCTACTAAAGTGCCGCTTCCCGTAAATGGGTAATGGAAAGTTTCAATATTAGTGGTAACTAAATCTTTCCAACCAATCTCGTCTAAATCCACCATGCTGGAGACGAATCCCGCTGGACCTTCTATTGTAATTTTCCATTGAACACCTGGAATGATTTCAGCAAAACTTGAAACTGAATTAATGCTATAATAAGCATTTATGTTTTGAGCTAAGGGACTTTCAAGCGCCGGTTCAAATGTTGTAGCGTTAATTGTAAGATCATCAGGACTCGGTCGTGTTAGGGTAACTTCTCCCGTAACGTTCACATTTACGACGTAGGCATTACTTAATACAAAATCTGGGTCTGGAGATGTATTTACAAGTTCGTAGGTAATAATGTAATTACCCAGCGAAGCATTGGAATTGAATTTAATTTTGTCGGCGTTGGTGAAGACATCGTTTTCATCAAGCGAGAAGCCAATATCGGTCGCGCAATCGGTATGGTCGGTCATATCAACCGTATCGTCGCAGGAGCCGGTGGCAACAAGACTGCCATCCTCTTGTTCCATAAATGGATAATGGAATACATCGGTTGGGGCGGAGGAATCGGTTTGGTCAGTCCAACCAACCTCGTCCAAATCCACCATGTCAGAGGTGAGAGCGGAAGGCCCGTTAACCGTCACTTTCCATTTGATGGAATCGGTCTCTGCTCCAAGAACAGGACCTATGTAGTTCGTGGTGCGGCCGAGATACGCTTCACTGCCCCGGGCAAGAGTGGTGTCGATTTGAGGAATGAAATCTTCATTGACATCAGCTGGATCGGCGGAAGCGATGGAGGCAACATACCCCTTTGTAGGTGTAGAAGTTATAGACCAAGAAGTGCCGTCGAAGACCGCGGACTGAACTACAGATGGCGCGGAAACGTCTACCCCGGGATCACTGCCGTAGCTAACGCTGTGAATGGGAGTGTCAGTGTCATCAAATATAGTAATCGTTTCCGTATCGGGAGTATTATTCAGCCAGCCGGAGGCGTGCTCAAAAACGACAATGCCATTCGCTGGGATAGTGCCGAGGTCGGAAAGTAATTGAGGATTAGCTAAATCCTGAATAGTCCATCCAGTCAAATCAACCGGACTTGCGGTTGTATTCAATAACTCCACCCATTCCGGGTCAGAAGCCGATGAAAATTCATTGATAACGACATCGCCATCGCCGGGGCTTACGGCAAAAACAGGCGTGTAAAAAAAGCCGCTCATTGCCACCAATGCCACGGCTGTAAAAATTAAAGCCGACTTTTTAATCTTGCTACCCCCCACTAATACGACACGAAACGCAGATTCAATCTGGTTCATATAAATTTACTTATGGTTTATTATTGGCCTTTGCGTGAGAATACCCCCCCTAAAAGCCTGTCAAGGGAAAAGTGGTATAAGGGGTGTATAATTTGTGCATTAGTAAAACGCTTTTGAGATTCTGACAATAGGACTGATAGCGCAACAATACCTAATTTAAAATCCAATTTGGTATAATATTACGGATGGTTAAAAAAGATATTATTATCGCTGCGGCGGCGATTGTCATCGTCGGAGCCGGCTGGCTGTTTTATTCCGGCCAGCGGCAGTTTGTTCAACAGGCAATAACCCAGCAAACGACGGATGTGTCGGCAAGTGCCGCGCAAGCTAAAAACTTAATAATAGGCCAGTTTAACGTAGCGATGGTGACTTATACCGATAAAGGCTTTTCGCCTTCGGTCGCTACGATACCAAAAGGAGGGGTGGTTATCTTCGGGAATTTTTCTTCAAAAAATCTGCGAATGGCTTCAAATCCGCACCCCTCGCACGAAGGATATCCGACCACGAACGGCTGCGTCGGAAGCACATTCGATTCATGTAGCAACATTCCTCCAAAAGTTTCCTGGTCGTTTATTTTCAACGTTACCGGCGCCTGGGGTTATCACAATCATTTAAATCCGGGCATGAGCGGGATAGTTGTGGTTGAATAGCTGATTTTTAAAATTTTTGCGGCAAAGAAAAACGTTCCGACATCAGTCGGAACGTTTTTCACAATCAAGCTTGTTTATCCTGATTAGCGCGTAATCGAAATGCTCTGTCCGAGTTCGGCCGCCGGCGCGTCAACAGTCACGCGGCTGGTGCTGCTGGACACAAAAACATTATAGCCCGCGTCGTAATCAGTAACGCTCGTCCAGTGGGCTCCGCTGGCCGACGGGTCGAAAGGCATGCTTGGCAAGTACGTTGGAACCAGACACCCGGCAATGTCATAAGTGCTTGTGGACATCTTAGTCGTGCTTGACGGAAGCGATCCGGCTGAGCACGTGAAAATTCCCCTGTTGTCGGCCATATTCTGCCCAATGCCGTTAAGTATGGCGAGAACGTTGGCCTGTCTTTGCGTGTTCCTGGCCTGGGCGAACTGTCTTGCCGGGTTCAAGGCAACGATAACTATCGCGGCCAGAATGGCGATAATTCCGATTACGACGAGAAGCTCTATCAAAGTAAAACCTTTTCTTGAATTCATAAAATTATCGAAATCTTTTGCGACCTTTTTATTAAGTGAATTATAACAAAAAAGCGGATAATTTTTATCCACAAGCCGCCATTTTCAGAAATTCGGCAATTCCTCCCACGATACGATGGAAAGAGTGCTGGAATTGACGGCTACGCGAAGATTGGTGAATGAACTTTGAATTTGAGCCTGCGTCGAAATTACCTTCTGGGCCGTGCCGCTCGCGACCACGGAAATTATCCGGCATGTGTCGCTCGCGACCGCGATTGTTTCGTTTCCGGAGTAAGAAGGATTCTGGGCGAGATTGAAAAAGGTTTTCTGGACGCAAGCCCTGGCAAGCGAATAACTCATTTCCTTGAAAGAACCCGTTGAAATGTTCAATCTGGCCAAAAAAGAACCCATGCTGATTACCAAAACAATCACGAAGAGCATAATGCTGATGAGAATTGCGGCGGTCACGGCGATATAACCTTTTTTGTTTTTTAAAAAATAAATCACGGCAAGTAGATGGTGTTTTGGAGAGTTGTCGAAGCTTTTCTGATGTTTTCCGAAGTGGAAGCGACAATTGATATTGAAATCCGGACTGCCTCCGTTTGCGAACCGGACGGCGGAAAATGAGAAAAAAGCAGCTGGCTTACCGTCACGCTGCCGTTGGTCAGAGAAACAGGGGTTCCTGCGGCGCGGCTCAGCCGCGCCGTTCCCGAATACGCGTCGAACGTCAACGGATTTTGCGAAAAGCCGTATTTATTCAAAGTCAAAACAGACGAAGTGGCGCCGACCGCGGGTTGAGAAACGCTTTGCGCGGAAGACAAAGCCCAGGTTATTTTTCTCATAAGGAAATCCGCTTCCGTCTCGACTTCGCGTCTCGCTCTGTTTTGCGATTCCGAAGAAAGAACCTGATAAAAAATTATTATGGAAAAACCGATTACCATTGAGAACAAAGCCGAATAAAGCAAAGTTTCGATAAGAGTAAATCCGGCGGTTGGCGGAAAATTTTTAGCGTAGCCCCGGAGAATCCCGTTTTTTTTCATTTTAATTGGCGGAGGTTATTATTCTAACGGCGTCGTTGCTTCTGACTGATATATAAATGAAATTGTTTTCATAATCGACGCCGGTGCCGACCTGCGGAAAGTTATAAGAGCTCCACAGAGTCGGGGCGGACGAGGTGGAAATGTTCCAAATCTGGAATTCCTTGTTCGAGTCGGTGGTCACAATAAACGCCAGGTAGTCTTTCGTGTAAATGCCGTTCACTCCGGCGCCGCCCAGATTGGCGACTCCAAGTTGCTGCGGGGATGCCGGATTGGAAACATTTATAATCACGAAATCGCTGCTGCCGCCCGTCCGCCCAAGATAAGCGGTCGTTCCCGAAACGAAAACGCTCTTCCCGTCATCTCCCGCCGCGGCGTCGAAGCTCCCTGTTTTGGTTATGTTGGAAGAATCGGAAACGTCAAAAATCATCAATTCGCCGTTGTCCGCCGAAGTCGCCAGATACGCAGTGTTGCCGGAAACAAGAATATCGTTAACGTCCGCGCCGACTTCAAAACTGCCCAAGTCGGAAGGAATGGCCGGGTTGGAAACATCCACAATGTGGAATTCCGGCCCGCTGGCGGTTTTCGTGCCAACGTATGCCTTGCCGTTCGAATAAAAAACGCTTTGACCTATGGCGCCGTTTCCGGAAACGCCGGACAGCTTGAAAGATTTTATTACGTATGGCGAGGCGGCGTTGGTAATGTCCATTATTTGCAGTTGCGCATTGTTATCCTGATTCGCCGCGTAAGCGTAATTGCCGGCGGCGTCAATCGCGTTCAGCCCGGAACCGGTATCGATTTTGGAAACTACGTAGGGACTTTGGCCGTTGGTCGCGTTAACTATGAAAAAATCGGCTTTTGTCTTGTCGGAAGCCGTTGCCGACAAATAGATTATTTTATTGATGACGTCCAGGCCTGTCGCTGATTCGCCGGGGCCGAGGTCGACCGAACCAAGAGTTTGCGGATTTTGCCAATTGCCGGACAAACCGCCGCCGCCGGTGTCCCCGCCGGTGTCCTGATAAATCTGCCAGTTGGTGACGAGCGTTTTCAGCTCGATTTTTTGCGTTCGCAAAGTATCGGTGTTCCAACTGACGCGGATTGTCGCCTGTTTTGTGTTCGCGTCAACGTCATTAACGATTATTTCTTTAAGAAATTCGTCCTGCGTGCTCGAAGCGGAAACTAAGCCGCTGAAACTGTTTTTCGCGGAAGCCACGGCGTTTTCGAGATATTCCCTGGCTATATTGGACGCCTTATTGGCTTCCTGGCTGTCGACGGAAATTGACTGGCTACCGGAAATGACGATTATCGCCGCGGACAAACTTATCGCCAAAATTCCGATGGCCACGAGAATTTCAAGAGCCGATTGTCCGAATCTGCGAGAAAGTAGAAAGTAGAAAGTAGAAAGTAGAATATTTGGTTTTTTCATATTTCCCCTAAATTATAAGACTTTTTTAATATTTTCAAATTCTATTTTCTATTTGCTACTTTCTAGATTCTAGTTTTTCACCAATCTATTCTGCCTTCCGAATTAACGCCGATGTCCAGCGACTTTATGCCGTTTGAAACGGAAATTGTTCCGGAAACGCTGGAGCCGGCGTCCAATGAAGAAAAGGTCAGCTCGTCCGGCCCGGTGAGATTCATGCCGCCCGTCCTGCTGAATATCTCGTCATAGGCGTTGTTTCTTGACGCATAGGTGTTGCCCTGGAAAATTACGTAACTTAAAGACAGGCCGAAATACACGCCGTGGTTCGATTGATTAACGTTATTTTGGGCTTCGTTGCGGGCTCTTTTAAGGACGGCCGCTATTGTTTCCCTTTCTGCCCCCAAAATCTTTTGTCTGTAAAAATCCATGCTGAAAATAAGGCCTAAAGAAAACAAAATGCCCATCAATCCGATGGCTATTAAAATTTCCCACAAAGTGAATCCCCCGCATAAATTCGTTATGTGGGGGATAAACCCCCTTTTATTCTTATCCATGTACGCCGGAAGTAACTTCATAAATCGGAGTGATAATCGAAAGAGCCACGAAACCGACGATTATTCCCATAACCAGAAGAAGAAGCGGTTCCAGAAGGCTCGTAAGGTTGCTGACCGTGATTCCGACTTCCTCGGAGTAGTATTCGGAAAGGTAAAAAAGATTGTCTTCGAGATTACCGGTGCTTTCCCCTATTTCGATGAGGCTTGAAAGAATCACCGGAAAAAGTTTTTTATCTTTGGAGATAAGGGCAACGAATTGCTCGCCTCGGCCCACGCTGTCGGCGGCATCAAGAAGAATTTTCCGGTAAACAAGATTGTCCATCGTATAAGCGGTTACCTTAATGGCTTCAACTATTCTGACTCCGCTTTTCAGAAGCACGCCCATTGTCCTGGTGAAATTGGACATGGCGATGTTTATCGTCATGGAAGAAATGACTGGGATGTAAAACAGAAACTTATGGAAAAAATATTTTATCGGCTGAAAGCGTATGGAAATCCTGAAGAGCGCGAAAACCGCCGCGAAACCGAGCGCCATAATCAACCAATAATTAAGCATGAAGTTGAAGACGGCGATGAGTATTTTTGTCGTCAGCGGCAATTCTATCCTGAGGCTCGAAAATATCGGCAGGACTTTCGGGAAAATGGAAAACGTCAGAAGAGCCGTTATGCCGATTGTGGCCAGGAAAATTATTACCGGATAAACCATCGCGGAACGAATTTTAGTTTTAAGATCCTTGGATTTTTTCATTTCTTCGGACAAGTAAAGAAGATTCTGCGGAAGGGTGCCGCTTTGTTCGCCGATACGCACGATACTTACGAAAAAATCGTTGAAAATGTTTTTGTGTTTTTCAAGCACCTGCGCCAAAAATTGCCCGTTTTCCACGCCATCCATAAGGTCGCCGATTACCGCGTCCAGCGTTTTCGACTGGGTTTGCTTTTTCATTATCCTGAGAGCATCCATCAGAGGCAACCCGGCCCTGATGGTAAGGGAAAGATGGCGCGCGAAATTTATCTTTTCCTGGTCCGAAACGCGGCTGAAAATCCGGCTCCAGAAAAATTTTCCCCGTTTTTTATTCATGTATTATTCTCAGAACTTCTTCTATCGTCGTGATTCCCTGTTTCGCTTTTTCAAGGCCATCTTGCAGCATCGTTGTCATTCCGGCGCGTACGGCTGCCTCCTTTATCTGCTGGGAGCTGGCGCGCGACATTATAAGGTCGCGTATTTTTTCGTCTATTTCCAGAACTTCGCGTATGCCTATTCTACCCTCATAACCCGTATTGCCGCATTTATCGCAGCCAACGCCAACATAAAAAGTTTTCGTGTCGCCGATTTCCGGAATTATCTCTTTAAGGCTGGATAATTCCTCTTTGTTCATTGAGCGCCCGCTTTTACATTTCTGGCAAATAGTTCTGACAAGGCGCTGACCCATGGCGATGTTGACCGTCGAGGCCGCGAGAAACGGCGGAACACCCATGTCGATGAGGCGCGGAAAAGTAGTGGCGGCGTCGTTGGTGTGAAGAGTCGAAAGAACAAGGTGTCCGGTTAAAGAAGCGTTGACGGCGATATCGGCCGTTTCCTGGTCGCGGATTTCGCCGACCATAACCACGTTCGGGTCCTGGCGGAGAATGGAACGGAGGCCGTTGGCGAAGGTCAGCCCGACTTTATTGTCAACCTGAATCTGGGTCGTCCCCTCCAGTGAATATTCAATGGGGTCTTCTATGGTGATTATGGAAACTTCCGGGCTGTTAAGTTTTTTTAAAATCGTGTAGAGCGTTGTCGTTTTTCCGGAACCGGTCGGGCCGTTGGCGAGAATCATTCCGTACGGCTTGGTCATTTCGCGTTTCACTTTTTCCAAATCTTTTTTGGCGAATCCCAAATCTTCAATGCTGAACGAGCTGGTTTCGGCAAGAATTCTGAGAATGGCGTTTTCGCCGTAGTAAGTCGGCATTATGGAAACCCGGACATCAACGTTGCCAAATCCCTCTATTTCCACCCTGAAGCGGCCATCCTGCGGCAAAAGATGTTCGTCGGTGCGAAGCCCCGACAGAACTTTGATGCGGCTGATAAACTCCTGATGGATGATTTTAGGAATCCCCTTTTCCAAAATGTCGCGGAGTATTCCGTCTATTCTGAAACGGAGCCGGACGGTTTCCGCCGTCGGTTCTATGTGTATGTCGGAAGCGCGCGAGCTGTAGGCGTATTCTATGAACAAATCTACGACTTCAACCACGGAAACATCTTCGGCTTTGCCGGAGAGTTTCTTTTCAATCAACGTCCTGATAGTTTTTATGTCACGCATTGGATTTTGTTAAGTTTATTATAACACACAAAGAGGACAAAAAGAGCCCGATGTCGGGGCTTTTTAAAAATTCGACGCGATTTTGGCGGCAAAATCAGTTTTTAAGATAGCGCCTTACCGCTATGAAACTCGAAAGTCCGCCTATCACGGCCGCGAGAAGAACCTGGTACATCGTCAGCCTAAAAACGCTTGAAGCAAAATAATTGAAAACATTAAGCTGCGGTATGAAGGAATTAAGATATGGCGAAGCCAAATAAATAATCGGCGCTGAAATTATCACGCTGGAAAGCGCGGCTATGACTCCGCCGACCACTCCCTCGACTATATACGGACCGCGCACGAGGCCGTTGGAAGCCCCGACCGACCGCATTATGCCTATTTCATCGCGGTTCGAATATATGGCCAGGCGTATCGTGTTGAAAACGACAAGTCCGGCCACCAGCGCTATGGTTATCGTCAAAACGATTCCGCCGCGGCTGACGTTCTGGATAATGGCGTTAAGCCTTTCTATAGCCAGCTGGTTTTTGGCGTAGCTGACGCTGTCCACGAATTTTTTCAAATCGGGAGCGTTGAAATAATCCGCGATAGCCGCGTACTGGTTCGGCTTCTTCGCCCTTATATTAAGAGAGGCCTCCAATGGATTGCTGTTAAGTTCGCTGATGGCCTGACTGATGGTCTGGTCGTCGCTGTGCTTGCTTTTGAAAATCTCCAGCGCCTGGTCGCTCGACACGTATTCGACGTTTTTAACTTCCGCCATGTTTTCAAGCGAATTTTTTATGTTAAGTATCTCGTCTTCCGGCGCGTTGGTTTTGAAATAAACGCTGATGTCTATTTTGTCCTGAATGGAAACCAGCGCCTCCTGCGTCACAAAATTGAAAATAATCAAGCCCATCGAGACGAGCAGCGCCAAAATCATGATTGCGACCGTGGCCGCGGACAGCCAGCCGTTCCTCCAGAAGTTTTTCATCCCGTATTGAAATATTCTTGAAATGACAGTGAACATTAATTTAACAATTAGTTAATTGAGCAATTGCGCAATTGCTTCTCTTTTATTATACCAATATGTATTTTCCTTTTTCCTCGTCCCTTATTATTCTGCCTCTGTCTATCGTCACGACGCGCTTGCCGAGGTCGTTGATTATGTCTTTGTCGTGGGTCGCGAGAATCAGCGTCGTCCCGAGTTCATTTATCTTCTTCAGAAGCGCGATAATTTCGGATGTGTGAAAAGGGTCGAGATTTCCCGTCGGCTCGTCGGCGATGATAACTTCAGGCCGGTTGACCATGGCGCGCGCGATGGCGACCCTCTGCTGTTCGCCGCCTGAAAGTTCGTGCGGGAAGTTTTTAAACTTGTCGCTGAGGCCGACCATCTCGAGAACCTGCGGCACCATTTCTTTTATTTCGCTCTGCAGCCTGCCTGCGGCTTCCATGGCGAAAGCGACGTTTTCGTAGGTATTCTTGTTTGACAAAAGCCGGAAATCCTGGAAGACGACTCCGATATGACGCCTGAAAAGCGGAAGTTTATGGTCGTCAAGTTTGTTCACTTCGTACTGTCCGAAAAATATGCGGCCGCGAGTCGGTTTTTCTTCGCCTATCAATAGCTTGATGGCTGTGGATTTTCCGGCCCCGGAACGTCCAACTAAACAAACAAATTCCCCCGGATTTATCCTGAGATTGAAGTCTTCAAGGGCCACCGAGTGGCTGTTATAGATTTTAAATATCGATTGAAAGGCAATCATAATGGGCGAGAATCTAGAAGCTAGAAAATGGAATCTAGAAACGATTTAACTCTCGTATTATAACCTAATTCAGATAAATTTATCAACTTGATTACAATTTTTCCACTTCTGCCTCGATAAAAACGTCTAAATTGCCGTTTAGCACTTCGTCCACCTGCGTCGTTTCGGCCTCCGTCCTGTGGTCTTTTACGAGCTTATACGGATTCATCACATAAGAGCGTATCTGGCTGCCCCATTCGGGTTTGACGTTGACGCGGAGGTTGGCCAGTTCTTCAACCTTGTGCTTTTCCATAAGTTGCGAGAGTTTGGATTTCAATAAGCTCAAGGCGCGCTGGCGGTTTTGTTCCTGCGAGCGTTCCGCGCGCGAACCAGCCGACAATCCCGTCGGAATATGGACTATTCTGACGGCGGTTTCAACTTTGTTGACGTTCTGTCCGCCTGGGCCCCCGGAACGTGAAAATTCCAGCTTCAAATCCTTTTCAGGAATTTCTATTTTAGATTCTTCCACCGCGGGAAGTTCAGGCGTCACTTCAACCAGAGCGAAAGAAGTGTGCCGCAATTGTTTTGACGAAAACGGCGAAACTCTTACCAGCCGGTGGACGCCTGATTCGCCTTTCAAATATCCGAAAGCGTACTCCCCTTTTATTTCGAGCGTCCGCCGATTCGGCGTGTCGTCCAAAACTTCGGCTTTCCATCCGCGCCTGACCGCGTAGCTCTTGTACATATCAAAAAGCATCAAAGCCCAGTCGCCGGCGTCCTCTCCTCCCGCGCCGGGATAAACCGAGACTACCGCCGTTTCTTTGTCGTACTTGCCCTTGAAAAGTTCCACGAGTTCCAGCTGCCTGAATTTTCTTTTGGCTTCGTGAAATTTATTTATGGTAAGCGGAGTCGAACCACTTTTGTTCAATTCCTTCTCGAGTTCTTCGATTAAATTTTCCACTTCGCGGTGACGCTTTATCAAAGCATCGAGCTCGCCGAAAGTTTTTATTTTTTCGTCCGCCGTTTGCCTGTTCAGCCAAAAATCAGGCCGCGACATTCCGGCTTCGATTTCGTTCTTCAGTTTTTCTTTTCCGGCGACGTCAAAGCCGGCCGCCTAAACGGCGGCATTCGGTTTTAAGCTCCTGTAATTCTTGTTTGATATCCATGGGGAGATTATAGTTCTTTTTTAATTTGATTCCAATCAACTTCGCTTATCTCTTCTAATTCTTTGAGTACATATTTTAAAGTTTGTTTGGGCAGATAAAAAGGAATAGTTACGGATTTCTGATTTCTCGGCCATATTGCTTTAAAATGGCTTCCGTTTCCGCCAACTTTATTAATTTCAAAACCTACCCTTTGCAGGGCTTTACAAAAACGATTCTGCTTAATTTCTCCAGGTAATTCACTAAGCGAGGGCATAGGCGTTCTGCCGTTCCCCTTCCCTAATTATTGCTGCCTCTTTTTTGTAAGAAGAAGGAACTTCGAATGAAGTCAAAATCGCATCTCTCACGTTTTTATCGAGTTCTTCCAAATTACGCCCATGGGCAATTATGCTGCCGTATTTAAAATTAGTACTAACAGAAACTATAAGACCATCGTCTTTATGATTTTTGAATTCAATCGCGCCATACTGCCTGAAATATTTATTAAGCTCATAAAGCCCGCTGGGAACGACCGCCTTCCCCAACAAAACCTTTATCGCCTTGTCTTTTGCTACTTTAATTAAGTTCATTTATGGTGAGCTATGTCGAACTATTAGATGCTCTTTAATACGACCTAATTTAATATATGTCAATGCAATTTCTATTTATTTTAAATTATAGCATATTCTATTCGCTTAGTCCTTGCTTGAGGTCCATGGGGAGATTATACATAAATTGTTGGATTTTGAAAGTTATAAAAATGAAGCAGGCATTGCCGAGTTCAGATATCTCGGTCAGATTTAATTTTGAACCTTATAATCGTGGATGACGGCATCATCTGGCAAGGAAGAAATATCAAAGCCCGCTTCATTATAAGTTATAATTCTTTGTAGTTCTGTTTTATCAATGGGCTTTTTTTGGATTATTTTTCCAAAAATAATGCAGTTTGGATGCCAAACTCCCGGATCACCATTTGTCACTTGTAAATGTAGGGCGATGGCGTGGTGATTTTTTTCAGCTTTTACGGTTTTGACAGCGATGCTCTGAGGCAAAATTTCTGATACTCTAGTAAAATCAAGTTCTACCGAAAGCTCGTAAAAACTGATTTGTGGGCATTGCACACTTTCCCATTCGAAAATTATCAAATCCTCACTTTCCCTTTTTGTTGCCAAATTATATTTAGGCAGATATTCACGTGGAGCTGGGGTAAAAACACAATGCAGGCGAAACCCATGCTCGTTAAATGGTTGAGGCTCGACTTCTTCTATCAGGTGTTCTTCCTTGCTTCCAATGCTTCTCCTTTTTAAATAAAGACGTTTTGGGTGAATAGAAAGGTGAATTTCCTCACCATTTTCGACTACCCGTTTTTTTAATTTGTTTGTAGAAAAATCGCCGAAAGATCTCAATAAATGAAACGGTTCAGCAACGTCGAGCGGAGTTTTTTCGTCTGCGAGATGGTTATATAAGAAATAACTTCCGTCCTTTCCTGAATAAAAAATGGACAAAAACTTGTAATAATCTTTTTTGGTTTTTAGGAGAACGATTATTCTTTTTCTCATAATAGTAGCATGGTCAGTTTCATAATATCCTAGAGTGGAAATGGTATCTCGATGAAAATATCGTTTGTGGGCCAGGAAGGACTCGAACCTTCGATCCTCAAGGTATAAGCTTGATGCTTTAGCCGCTAAGCTACTGGCCCAAAACTGAGATTAAACCGCTACCGGCTTTATTTTAAATGGTTTGAGTAAATTGTAAAATTCGTCCCCTTCGAGCGTTTCTTTTTCAATCAAAGTTTCCGCGATTTTTTGAAGCGCTTTTTTGTTTGTCTTGAGTATTTTCTGGGCGACGACGTAAGACCGCTCAATGAACGCTTTGACCTCTTCGTCTATTTTCTCGGCCATTTTTTCCGAGTAATTTTTTTCCGTTGTGATTTCCCTGCCGAGAAAAATCATTTCCTCTGTTTTGCCGAAAGTGAGCGGGCCGAGTTTTTCGCTCATGCCGTATTTCGTCACAAGTTTTCTCACGAGCTCGGACGCGTGGCGGAGGTCATCCGCCGCCCCGGTAGAAATGTCGCCGAAAGTCAGTTTCTCGGAAGCGTAGCCGCCCATCATCATGGCGATATCGTTCAAAAATTGCGTTTTGGTGCGGAGATGCTCTTCCTCGAGCGGCAGTTTCATCGTGTAGCCCCCGGCCATTCCCCTGCTGATTATGGAAATTTTGTGCACCGGGTCGGAGCCTTTGAGCGAAGCGGCAACCAAAGCGTGCCCGCCCTCATGGTAGGCGGTTATTTTCTTTTCATTTTCCGAAATTACCTTGTTTTTCCGTTCGGGACCGAGAAGGACTTTTTCCACGGCCTCGTAAAGTTCCTGCTGGTCTATGATTTTCTTGTTGGCCCTGCCGGCAAGTATCGCGCCCTCATTCATAAGGTTCGCCAAATCGGCGCCTGAAAAACCCGGCGTCCTGGCTGCCAGTTTTTTTAAATCTATCTCTTTGGAAAGCGCCTTGCCCTTGCTGTGGATTTTCAGAATATCCTCGCGGTCTTTTATGTCGGGCAGGTCAAGAACGACGCGCCGGTCGAACCTTCCCGGGCGGAGAAGCGCCGGGTCGAGAATGTCAGGCCGGTTTGTCGCGGCAAGAATGATTACCCGCGTGTCGCGGTCGAAGCCGTCGAGTTCGACAAGAATCTGGTTAAGTGTCTGCTCGCGTTCGTCATTTCCTCCGCCGAGCCCGGCGCCGCGCTGGCGTCCAACAGCGTCTATTTCGTCTATAAAAAGAATGGCGGGAGCCGCTTTTTTGGCCGTGGCGAAAGCGTCGCGAGTGCGCGAAGCTCCGACACCGACGAACATTTCCACGAATTCGGAAGCGGAGATATTAAAGAAAGGCACATTGCTCTCGCCGGCGACCGCGCGCGCCATCAGTGTCTTGCCCGTGCCCGGCGGCCCCATCAGAAGGACTCCGCGCGGAATCCTCGCGCCCAAATCCAAAAACTTTTTCGGTTCTTTCAAAAACTGGACTATTTCAATAAGCTCTTCTTTGGCTTCTTTCAATCCGGCGACATCCTTGAAAGTGACTTTTTCTTTTCCTAAACCGGAAAGGCGTATATTGGAACGCCCGAAACTGAATGCCTGATTGACGCCGCTCCGCGCCTGGCGGAACATGAACCAGAAAATAAATCCGATAATCAGAAGCGGCAAAAGCGTCGGAATCAAAATGGCCGCCCAATAATTGAATCCGGACTGGCTTTCGACGGCGAGCTTCACCTTCTGCAAAGCTTCTGGATTGACGTTGAGGTTTTTGAGCGATTCGGTCAGGCCGCTTTCGGCTTCCTTCTTGGAAACGGCGGTTTTGCCGTCGGCGAGCTTGATGTTCAAATCGTCGCCGTTGATGCCTATTTCCGTCACTTGTCCGGCGTTAATCCTGTCGGTGAGCTGGCTCAAACTCAATTGCTCCGGTTTGGCGGTATTCCCGGAAAATTCCGAAAACACCAGCGAGAGCAAAACGAGCGTCATGATTGCCCATAAAATGTTTTTTGAAAAGTTGGACATTTATTTAAAAAGTTTGGGTTAAATGAAACAGTAAGATTTTAACTTAATTTATGGACGCCGTCAAAAAAAGCAGTAGTCCGCTCCGGGCGGATCACTTATCGGAAAAAACAATGGCTCTTCGCGGAAAACTTCCCGCGAAGAGCCGGAACATACTGGCGCCCCAAACAGGTAAAGGGCTTGCCTTACTGCCCGACAAACACCGGGGTGTTGTAGGCCTTCTGGGCAAGCTGATGGCCTCGAACCGTAGCCACTTCTTCGCAAACGGCATCATAAAAAACGAGTCCGACGCCGAAATTGATTGCCTGAGCGATAAGTCCGCCACCGGGAACAGAAAAACCCCACGTCTCCGTTACGGACAGTATGCCAATGACCGCGCAGAACACGAAGCATAGTTCGCTTACCAGGAAATACAATGCGGGCAAGTTCTTGTTGATAGTGCCCCCGCCGATATCCAGGAGGATTTTGAACGTTGACTCCGGCCGGAATTTTTCGTCCGGCGCGAAAAAGAGCAGCCACGACGCAAGAGCGATTGACGCCAAAATCAGCGCCGGACTGGCCAAAAAAGCCAGCAACAGCAAAAACTCATTCATATTCATGATATTATTCCCTTTTCAAGTTTCTGTTTCTGTTCTCCACGGTAGAATTACCGCGAAGGCTATCCTTCAATGACCATAAAAAATACAACTTTTATTATGAAAAGTCAATTCTTCGACCTTGCTCAGGATTGACACTGAGCTTACTTGTGGTGAGCTTGCCCGCAGTGAGCTTGTCGAACCTGTCGAACCCATCGAATGTATCAAAAAAACGAGCACCTGGTGGAAAAACCATAGTGCTCGGCTGATTAAAATATTCCTGAAGCGCGGGGAATGTCCTTGTTTATTCGTTTTTGTTTTTGACGGCCGCCGCCAAAATTCGAAGCAGGAAAACGAGAATTATAAATAACGAAGATATCAAAGTAATGGAAATCAATCCGTACTGGTAGCTTGCCGGGTCGAACCATCCCTTGAAGCCCATGATGGCGACATGGAGAAGTGTGAAAAAATAAGCAAGATAACCCAGCCGTTGGACTGATTTCCAATGTCCGGGTTTCATTCTTTCTTCAATCGCCGGAACGGAAGCAATGGAAACAGCGGAAAAAACAAGGAAAGCCAAAACTCCGAAAAGAAGAGAAGTTTCTCCGATAAAGTTCATTTTCCCGCCCAAATCGAAAAATCTCGGATAGTAAGCCGGGCTAAGAATCGCGAGCGAAATGAGTGAATGCAGGGCGGCCGTGCCGAACCCCAGAACACCGAGCGGTTTCCTTAAATAAAGCTTTGAATCAAAAATTTGCGGCCAGAACCGCGCCAGTGGGCCAAGAACAAACGACAAACCGATAATTATTAAAGCGGAAAGTGCGATAGCTTTATTGGCTATGAAAAGCGGAATCTGCTCTAATGGAACATTGCGTACGATATTATATCGCACGAACGCATATAAAAAAGACAAGCCGAAAACCAGCAAAGAAATAAAAAATCCTTTTTTCCATCCCCCTGTCTGCGCAGGCAGGCCGGACTGATTTGGGTTCGTTACGTCCATAAGATTATTTCTTGATGCGTTATAACAAATTTCTCGTAAGCGCGTCAGGAATTATATTGCTGCCGTAAAGGCAGTTATTATTCCCAAAACAACGGCAGGCACGTTGCAGACGATAATCGGCCAAGATTTTTTTTCCAAGAAAGAGCCGTAGGTTGTCCACGCGGCTCCGTTTATCGCCGCAATAATCGGCAAAATGAGTGAGCCGGGATGTCCGGATAAATTCAATCTTATCTGGTCTATAAACGAAAAATACATGGCAATCGCCATCATGGAAGCGAACCATCCGATTCTTTCCACTATTTTTTGGTCCATAATCTTAAAGGATTTTATTTTCCTCTCTTAGCGTCCAAGCTCCACTGTCCGGCACCGGCCGCCGAGAAATAAAGGAATATGAAAGCGTAAAGAACCGCGGCGACTCCCCCGTTCATAACGGGCCAGAAACCGCCCGGGAAATGAAACTGGAAATAAGCCACGGCCATCATGCCGGAGAGAATAAACGCAACCGGGCGCGTAAAGAGCCCTAGGATTAGTAAAACGCCGCCGACTACTTCAAGAATTCCAGCTATTCCCATCTGGGACATTAATTCCACGGTTCCGCCTGCCGGCGGGATTCCCGCCGGAAAAGCAAACAGTTTCATCGTGCCCGCGAGCAGGAACATGAATGCCGCGACTATCCTCAAAACGCTCTGGAAATAAGGGCTCCAGGAAACCCATTTTGATGTGATGTTGTTCATGTCTGTATTATAGCAAATGCTTATTTCTAAACGCTATACCAGAACCAGTTTTGAGATATGATTCAAATTCCAGCGCTTGGCTCTTTTTAGGAAAAGCGCAGAACCAAACAAGTTTAAATGGATAGCGAGCTCGAGAATATCTTTGAGTGCCGGAGTTATGCTCATCTAATCGTCTGCGCAAATCACTTGTGATGCCAGTATAATAACTCTTGTCTTTTTCGCTGCGTAAAAGATATGTAAAATACATTATAAATATAATAAAGCCCTCCTTCGCATAAAGCTATGGAGGACTACTTCGCTACCCAAAACACAGGCTTTTGGTGAATGTTGCTAAAGAATCATAATGTAAGCGTGTGCTTAGCACTACGAAGCTTTAGCGAAGTAGTGCGTCGGGCAGGAATCTCACTACTGACTATGCTGCTTGAGATGGTGCGTGGGGCAGGATTCGAACCTGCGTAGCCCATTGGGCGTCAGATTTACAGTCTGATGCGATTGGCCGCTCCGCCACCCACGCACCATCTCAATCAACGGTTTATTAATTTTTTAAAGGCTTCTCCGCCTTTGTATGCTTTTATTTCTCTTTCACGCCCAACTGCCCGGGCGCGAGTTCTAAAATTCTCTGCATACACTACCTTATATGGCGTACGCGACCTTGTAAAGCGGGAATGGCCTGCGTTGTGTCTTTTTAATCTAGATTTTAAATCACTAGTAGAACCGATATAATGCGAGCCGTCTTTAAGGCTCTTAATGATATAAACAAGGTACATTTCAATAGCCAATTTGGGCGTCCCGCCAGCGGCGGGATGCGATTGGCCGCTCCGCCACCGACGCATTCACGCCAATGATAATACTGATATCTATATTCGTCAAAAAACCTTATCAAAAATCAATATGTTCCTGTTCGAAAATACGCAGAAAACTAATTGTTTTCAGAACCAGATATCTTTTCCTTCTTTTCCTCGATTGCGGACGGAGAATCTTCAGCCAAATCTTTGAAATCTATCTTTGGTTTGCCGTTGCCATTAGGCGAAACTTTTTTGAGCTTGTCGTTGATGAAATTGTCCACCTTCATAAGAACGACTTTCATTTTCCGCAGGAATTTAGTCAAAAAACCGTTGAAAGCGGCGTCTATTTTTTCCGGAATTTCCGAAGAAGAAAAACGTTCAAAAAAATCAGGTTTGTCCGAAAATTCTTCATCGACGCGCGGTAGCGAACGGACAACAAGATAAAGCATCGTTCCGAGAGACGCCATCAAAATCGTTGTTAAAATGAATTGGAGCATGATTACTAAAATTTCTAAGCACTAATATCTAATTTCTAAATAAATTCCAATGTCTTAAAATTACAAATGTTTGAGAAATTGAAATTTGTGACTTTGTTTAGAATTTCGCGATTAGAATTTAGGATTTTATAAATTATAACTCCAATCTGGAAAAAGCTTTAACTTTTATATTTTCACCGACTTGGGCGATGGTCAGCTTTATAAGTTCGTCTATCGTTTTGGACTCGTCTTTAATATACGGCTGTTTCAAAAGTTCTTCAACATTGGCTGGGCCAATGGCCGCTATTTGCATGGCAAGTTCGTGGGCCAGTTTCCGGAACGGTTCGGAGCGAACCACGAAGTCCGTCTCCGCGCGGACATCAAGAACAACTCCTATACGCTCGTTATGCACATAAGATTCTATCAGGCCGGCTCCGGCTTCTCTGCCCGCTCTTTTTTCCACTTTTGCCAAACCGCGTTCGTGTATTATTTTGACAGCCGCGTCTAAATCGCCTTTGCTTTCCGCGAAAGCCCGCTTGCACTCCATTACTCCCGCTCCCGTCATGTCGCGCAATTTTTTTATGGAATCAACGGCTGTCATAAAATATATCGATTCAACTTGTTTTTGTTTCCGAAACCGCTTCAGCCGGTTCCTTCGGCTGGGCAACCACTGCGGCCCTGCCTTCTTTAATCGTTTCACTCATTTTACCCAAAAACCAAATGATGCTTTTTCTCGCCTTTGTGTTTCCGACAATCGGGTACTCAACGATTCCAGGGTCTATATCGGTGTTTACGTAAGCGACAACCGGAATTCCGGCACGGTTGGCTTCGAGGACGGCAGTCATGTGCTGAGTCGTGTCAATGACAATAAGAACTTCCGGAAGGGCGGCGTAATTTTCAAGTCCGCCGAAAAGTTCCTCAAGGCGCCGTAATTCTTTTTCAAAACCAAGCTGTTCTTTTTTGGTGTATTTCCCCAGGGCGCCGCTTTTAAGTTCCGATTTTAATTTCCTGTAATATTCTATCCTTTTTGAAAGCACTTTGAAATTGGTTATAAGCCCGCCGAGCCAGCGCACGTTGACGTACAGCAGATTCAGTTCTTTGGCGAAATCCGTCACCGCGTCGGACGCCTGAGGCTGCGTTCCGACAATCATAACCGTTCCCCCGTTCCTGACTTTTTCTTTTACGAATGCGGACGCTTTTTCGAGTCCGTCAACGGTCTTTTGGAGGTTGATTATTTCTATTTCGTTACGCGTCGTCAGAATGTAGGGCTTCATCCGCGGATGCGTTTTTGTTTTTTTGCGTCCGAGAAAAACGCCCGCCTCGGTCAGGTCTTTGAACGCTCCTTCCGGGTAAAGGTCGGTTAAATTGTCCTGTTTTGTTTCTTCCATTGGTTACTAATTTACAGATTTTTACGAATATACGAATAGATTTTATTTACTCATTACGTAAAATCGCGCATTGTTATTTGGGGTTTATTGAGATTACGGTTAATAATTGTAAGCGATAACGGCTTTTTTTGCAAATCATTTTTTCAGAACTCTATTCCGTATTTCGCGAGCTCGCCGTCGTTGAAGGGATGTTTTATTTCCTTCATTTCGGTCACCAGATTGGCAATATCAACGAATTCCTGCGGTGCGTTCCGTCCGCTCAAAATGAGCAAATTTTCTTTTGGATAATCCTTTATGGCCTCGAGAACACGCTCAGCATTGAGAATCCCGATTGAAACGGCGACATTGATTTCGTCAAGAACTATCAACTGCCATTTTCCCGAAGCCGCCTCTTTTTTAAAAAACTCCAGCGCTTTTTCCGCCGCCTTCCGGTGTTCTTCGCGGGGCAATTTGTCGCCGAGTATTCCGACGAACCCAAGACCCATTTTTACAATCTTAAATCTTAAATCATCAATCTTAAATCTTTCTCCGAACTCGTCTTCGCCTGAACGCCACGGACCCTTGATGAACTGAATCATCAAGGCGTTTTTGCCTCTGCCGATAACACGCACCATCTGCCCCAATGAAGCGGTCGTTTTTCCTTTACCATTCCCTGTAAATAATAAAATCATTTTATTTTATTACTCCACCACCGAGCACTTCCATGTCCTCCGTAGCCTCGGCGAAGGAGGAACTTGATTTCGAACCCGCCGTCGTTAAAGCTTTGGCGGGCACGTAGAATACCGCGGACTGGCCTGCGGCAACGAATTTTTGGGGCTTGTCGAAAACAAGCTTCAGTTCTCTGCCTTTTTCAAATTCGAGCGACGCTCTAAAAAGCGGCTGACGGTAGCGGACTCTGGCAAATACGGAAATCGGCAATTTGTCATCGGTTATTTGGTTGATGAAATTCAAATCCGTCAGCCCAACTTCTTCCCTGAAAAGCGATTCGTCGCTTTCGCCTTCGGCAACTACTAAGGTGTTATTGCGGACGTTTTTGCCAGAAACGTAAAACGGCTTGTTCCCTTCGTCAGTCCTTTTCCAGTCGCCAGAATAAAGCCCATGCCTTTGTCCAATGGTATAGAAATGCGCGCCGGAATGTTTTCCTATTTTCTTTCCGGAGACGTTTAAAACAACTCCCTTTTTGACCGGCAAATAATTTCTCAAAAAATCAGAGAGGGTCACTTTGCCGAGAAAACAAATTCCCTGCGAATCTTTCTTTTCGGCCGTGGGTAAGCCGGCTTTTTTAGCGATTGCTCTGACTTCCGGTTTTAAGTAATCGCCTATTGGAAAAAGACAATGCTTAAGCTGCTCCTGGTTCAAAGTCCACAAAAAATAACTCTGGTCCTTGCTCTTGTCTTTGGCTGCATAAAGCGAAAAACGGCCGTTTTTTTCTTTGATTCTTACGTAATGTCCGGTAGCCACGTAATCCGCTCCGAACTTCAGCGCTTTTTCAAGAAACAGGCCGAATTTTATTTCTTTGTTGCACATTACGTCCGGATTCGGGGTGAGCCCGCGGCGGTAGCCGTCAACCATGTAATCGACGACTTTCTTTTTATATTCCTCCTCGAAATCCCAGACATAGAAAGGAATGCCGAGTTTTCCGGCGACGCGGCGCGCGTCTTCCGCGTCGGTTTCGGCGCAGTTTACCCCGAGCGATTTATCCCGAGCCGCGTCGAGGGAAGTCGAGGGGCCGTTATCGCTTCCCAAGCAACGCATAAAAACGCCGATTACGTCGTAACCTTTTTTTTTGAGCAAAAGGGCGGCCACCGACGAATCAACGCCTCCCGACATGGCGACAAAAACCAATTTCTTTTTTGAAACTGATTTGCGCTTGGACATTCCGACAAATACGTTTTCTCCTTTAGACATCAATCTTTGCCTTCATATTCCCTCGCCAGAAGCTGAGAATCAATCTGCCGCATCATATCGAGAACAACCGCGACGACGATAAGAAGCGCCGTTCCGCTTACGTTCAAAACAGATATTTTGGTGAACGCCTGAACCACCAGCGGCAAAATCGCTATCGTCCCGAGAGCCACCGCTCCGAGAAAAGTAACCCTGCCAATCAGCTTGGAAAAATAATTTGCCGTCGCTTCGCCCGGCCTGATGCCCGGCACGAAACCGCCGCTCCTCTGAAGATTTTTTGAAACTTCTTCCGGATTGAAAGTTATCGCCGTGTAAAAATACGTGAAAAGAACAACCAGCAAAAAGTAAAAAATTCCGTAAAAAAGTGTATTGTTCAAAAAACCGGTAACCAGGTCGTTGAGTTTCAACGCCAAATTAACTGAAAAAATAGACGTTATCTGGGCCAAAAACTGGGGAAACAGAAGGACGGAAATGGCGAATATAAGCGGAATCATTCCGGCCTGGTTGACTTTAAGCGGGAGATAGCTTTGCACTCCTCCGAACATTTTCATTCCCCTGACACGCCTGGCGTAAGCCACGGGAACTTTTCTCTGGCCTTCGTTCAGATAAACGACGCCCGCCACCAAAAACAACGTTACTAAAATGAAACCGATGTAAGTAGGCAGAGCGGACGGAGTATACGACAAAAGCGCCTGCTGAACCCCGACGGGCAAACTGCTTACGATGCCCGCTAAAATTATAAGGGAAACTCCGTTGCCGATTTTCTGTTCGCTTATGAGTTCGCCGAACCAGAGAGCTATCATGGAACCGGCGGTAATCGCGAGAACGTTTCCTATCATGTCGAAAGCGCTCGGTCGCTGAATGATATTTTGCGAAATCAGGAGGCTCAAAAAACCGTAGGCCTGAAGAAAGGCGAGCGGGACGGTCAACATGCGCGAATACTGGTTGAATTTGGCCTGTCCTCTGGCGCCTTCTTCGTACATCATTTCTTTGAGGCGCGGAAAAATAATCGTTAAAAGCTGCATTATGATTGTCGCCGTGATGTAGGGGCCAACTCCCAACATCGCCACCGACAGTGTGGATAAACCGCCGCCGGAGAAAATATTAAGAAAACCGAAAAGCTGGTTAGACGAGAAAAACTGTTCAAGGCGCAACGCGTCTATTCCAGGAATCGGCACCGCGGCCAAAACACGGAAAGAAACCAGAAGCCCGAGAACTACGAGAATTTTCTTCCGCAAATCCTTGATTTTAAATATCTGCAAGAAACGGTTCATTTAAAAAATATCAAAAAGAATTTTTTACTTTTTGGACTTTGATTTTTCATTTTTTATTTCGGCCTTTGGACTTTGAATTTCCAGTTTACCGCCGGCTTTTTCTATCTTTTCGCCGGCCGACTTGGAAAAATGAATCCCCTTGATTGAAACGGGAGAATCTATGTTGCCGCCCAAAATCTTGACTTCTCCCCGATAATACATCGGCAAAATTCCTATTTCTTTCAGAAAGTTCCTGTCGATTTCAACTATTTTCTTTTCTTTGGAAAAGATACCGATTTTTTTGGATAATTCAGAAAGACCGACAATGAACGGCTTTTCCGAAACCGGCCGGTTCTGGTATCCGCGCCTTTTCGGCAGGCGGAGAATAAGATCCCTTATCGCCGGCCTTATTCTGCGGCCAGCCCTGGATTTTTGCCCCTTCGTTCCGCGTCCGGAAAAGGTTCCACGTTTGCCGCCTCGGCCGATGCGCTTCTTGGATTTTTTATTTCTAGGAATTAAATTATGGAGCTGCATGATTTTATTTTTATTGCATCGCTTTGCCCGGCGCTTCGGATCTCAGTTTCTTCAAGGCTTCAATCGTAGCCATAGCATTGGTAAGTTTGTTTGATGTGCGGCCCAAACATTTGGCGGTTGCGTCACGAACGCCGGAAAGCGCCAAAACCGAACGCACCGCTCCCCCGGCTTTTAACCCGTGTCCCGCAACCGCCGGTTTTATCAAAACTTTCGCGGCGCTGTATTTGGCATCGACTTCATGCGGAATAGTCCTGTTGTCTTTGAGATGGATAAAAATAATCTTTTTCTTGGCGGCCGTTTTCGCCTTTTCAACCGAGCTTTGAACATCAAGTCCCTTAGCTACACCCACGCCGATTCTTCCCTTTTCGTCGCCTATAACTACGGTCGCCCTGAAACGGAAACGCTTTCCGCCGGCGACAACGCGAGTTACCCTCCGAATGTCGAGCACTTTTTCCTTAAATTCTTCTTTTTTTACGTATCTTTCTCTTCTCATGCCAATTTTATTTGTGAAAACAAGTTTAACTCATTAACTCAGTTTGAGCAAGCATAAAATTGAGCACCATGTTAGATAGAAAATTCTTCGCTTTCAGCTCTAATTTTTTAACAAACTCTAAATTTTTAAGCCGCCTTTTTTTGCTCCTTCGGCGATTGCCTTAACGCGGCCGTGATATTTGTACGAACCACGGTCAAAAATTGCCTGCTTGACTCCCGCGGCCATGGCTTTTTTCGCGAGTTCTTCTCCGACGCGCGAAGCCTGCGCCGTTTTCGAATCCTTATGCGCCGATTTTTTTATTCCGGGCGCCGAAACACCCGCCAGAGTACGACCCTTTTCATCGTCGATCAGCTGCGCATAAACATACCGGTTGCTCCTAAAAACTGAAAGTCTCGGTTTTTGCGCTGTTCCGAAAATTTTAGCCCTTGTTCTTCTTTGTCGCCGCGTTTTTATTTCATTTAATATTTTTTTCTGATTCATGTTTCTTTATGCCGCGGCTGTGGCTACTTTCTTGCCGGCCTTTCTTCTGATGACTTCATTTTTATAACGGATGCCTTTGCCCTTGTAAGGTTCCGGTTTTTTAAGCTGTCTTATTTTAGCCGCCGTTTCTCCCACGAGTTGCTTGTCCATCCCGGACACCGTGATTACGTTTTTTTCGACGGTTATCGAAATGCCCTCCGGAACCTCGAATTTTACCGGTTTTACGTATCCGAGCGACAGCATGAGATTTTTGCCTTCTGTGTTCGCGCGATAACCTATTCCCTCTATTTCAAGAATTTTAGAAAAGCCGGCTGAAACTCCCTGCGAGGCGTTTTTAACAAGAGACCACATTGTGCCGGCGTTGGCGCGCGCCTGTCTGACATTATTGGTCTGTGAAATTTCCGCCAAGCCGCCATCGGTCTTTATTTTCAAAAAAGGCAGAATAGAAACCTTCAATTCGCCTTTCGGCCCCTTTAAAAACAAAATTCCGGATTCCTCCCTAACCGTCACTCCTTCGGGCAATATTACTGGTTTTTTTGCTAGTCTGCTCATGAATCGTTTCTGCAAATGGTGCGGGGTAAGGTTTGGCAACCAATCGCACTGCGCTTATTGCTTGCGCTCTTGGGCCAAGCCCTTACCATATTTCGAACAAATATTCCCCGCCGACTTTTTTCTTGCGCGCGTCGCGGTCCGCCAAAATTCCCTGGGTCGTGGAAAACATGCCAAGCCCGTATCCCTGCTTCACTTTCCTGACTTCTCCGCTTCTGACGTAAATATGGCGGCTTGGACGGCTTATTATTTTAAAATCGTTGAATGATGAAGAATTGTTTTTGTAATTAATTTTTATTTCGATGAAATTTCTGTTTCCCACCGTTTTTTTCTGGACATCCTTCAAATATCCGTTGGCGGCGAGAATTTTTGCCACCTCGAAATCAAAATTAGAAAAAGGAGTTGAAAAATTTTCCTTTTTCGCGTTGACTGCGTTTTTAATTTTTGCCAAAAGGTCGTAGTACATTGGGTTACTAATTTACAGATTTTTATGAATATACGAATAAAAATTTTGTTTATTTATAAAATTCGTATATTCGTACTGATTCGTACTTCGTAAAATCACCATGAAGCTTTTTTAACGCCCGGTATCTCGCCCCGGCTGGCCATTTCCCTGAAACAAATCCTGCACAGGCCAAAAGTTCTCATATATCCCCTTTTTCGTCCGCACCGAAAACAGCGCCTTACGGACCTTGTGGAAAATTTTGGAGTTTTTTTGCTCCGGGCTATTACTGAAAGTTTTGCCATTTTATTTTTTCAGCGGCACGCCAAGACGGCGATATTCGCCTATTGCTTCTTCGCGGTTTTTTTTCTTCGGCACGACGTTGATTCCAAAAGAAAAAATGATTGGCGATTCTTCCGGGTTTATTTCCGGAAACACCATTTGCTCCGGAAAACCGAGGTTAAGCGTTCCTACCTTGTCTATAAAATCCTGATCAACGCCCCTGAAATCGCGCACGCGGGGCAATACTATTGTAATCAGGCGCTCAAAAAAATCAACCATTTTATGGCGACGCAGGGTTACCTTGATTCCGACAATTTGCCCTTCCCTGACTTTGAATCCGGCGATTGATTTTTTCGCTTTTGCCGTTTCTGGTCTCTGCCCTGCGATCGCCGAAATATCACGGATTAACTGCGGCAGGATCTTTTCGTCAAAATTCGGCTGTTGGCTCAAACGGCCAACGCCGGCGTTGATTACTATCTTTTCCAGAAACTTGGAAATTTCTGGTTTGCGTCCTGTTTTTATTTTTGAAACGTTAATTTTGGTCATCTTGTGGTGAGTTTTATCGAACCATTTTTATTTCAGATTTTGGCTCCGCATTTTTTGCAGTGGCGCGTTTTTAGTCCGCCGCCCGACGAACCTTCAATTTGGAAACCGACGCGGGTATGCTTTTTGCAGTTCGGGCAGATAATCATCGCGTTTGAAGACGAAAACGGCCTGGAGACCATTACCGTTTCTCCTTTTTCTCCCTGGCGGCGGGGTTTTACCCGCTTTTTGTAGATATTGACTCCCTCCACGGTTATTCTGGATTCCTCCGGAAAAACGCGGATAACGGCCCCGGTTTTGCCGCGGTCTTTCCCGCTGATTATTTTAACTTGGTCTCCTTTTTTTATTTTCATGTTAGTTTTTCTTAACGAACGTAAGTGAGTTTAGAAACAACTTACACCCCGCACCTTTGCTGCAAAAATTCAGAATGCGACCCAAAATAAAGCGGAGCGATTCGCCTGCGGCTTTGTTTTGATTTGTTTTCATAATCTTTGCCATAAAGGTGCGGGGTTTAGAACTTGTAATTCGCTTCGCTCATAACAATTTCTAAACTATTTCTTCGGCCATCGTCATTATTTTTTCAAAACCCCTGCCTTTCAGTTCCCGCGGCAAAGGCCCGAAAATTCTGGTTGCCACGGGTTCTTTTTTGGCGTCGACAATAACGGCGGCGTTTTCGTCAAAGCGTACATAGGAACCGTCCGCTCTTCTGTACGGCTTTCTGCTTCTCACAAGAACCGCCCTGACAATGTCTTTATTTTTTATGTTTTTTCTTGGTTCGGCTTCCTGTACGGACGCTATGAAAATATCTCCGATTCCGGCATAGCGGCGTCTGGTTCCCCCCAAAATGCGGAAACAGCGTATTTTTTTCGCACCGCTGTTATCAGCGACTTTTAATATTGAACGTTCCTGAATCATTTTATTATTCCGATTCTTTTCTTTTTTCCGACAGACCGATAATCGTCCACCTTTTATCCTTTGACAGCGGCCTGGTTTCCTCGATAACGACTTTATCGCCGGCGCGGTATTCGTTTTTTTCGTCGTGCGCCTTGAATTTGGCGGTGACTTTATAGTACTTCAGATATTTCGGATGTTTTTTCAGGCGGGTAACCGCAATCACCCGGGTCTTTTGCATTTTGTCCGAAACAATCATGCCGGTTAATCTCCTTTTTCTTTTTTGGGTTTCTTTAGTCATTTTGATATTCATATTTTCCCGCCGTCCGATTTACCTTTAATGAAAGTGATGGTTCTGGCAATGTCTTTTTTAAGAGAGCGGAGGTCCTTCACGTTTTTAACTTTGCCTGCAGCCAGATCGAATTTTAAAACGCGGAGCTTCTCCCTGGAATCTTTGACGAATTTTTCCAATTCCGCGAGCGGTTTGTTTTTTAATTCTGTTATTTCTTTTCTTTTCATGTTTTCCCGGTTATTAAGCTTTTGGTTTTGAAACCACGCGGCTCTTGAACGGCAGCTTGTGGGCGGCCCGGCGAAGCGCTTCGCGAGCCACTTCTTCTCCGACTCCGTCCACCTCGAGAATTATCCTTCCCGGCCTGACTGGGAAAACATAATGGTCGACGCTACCCTTGCCTCCGCCCATCGTGGTTTCCGGCGGACGCTTGGTAATCGGCTTGTCCGGAAAAACCCTTATCCAAAGCCTGCCTTGTCTCTTAAGAAAATGGGTGACGGCGCGGCGCGCGGCTTCTATTTGCCGAGAAGTAAGCCAAGCCGCTTCCGTGGCCTTCAATCCGAATTCACCGTAATTAATGAGCACCCCTCTTCCTTCTTTAAGGCGGCCGCGAGACCTGCCTTTTTGCCATTTCCTGTGTTTTACTTTTTTTGGTATAAGCATGTTAGTTTCTAAATTTGTAAGGTTAATTTATAATTTATAACTTTATGAACTTTTAACTTTTGAAAATACTTCGCCCTTATATATCCAAACTTTTATTCCGATGGTTCCGTAAGTGGTAAAAGCTGTTGCCGTCCCGTAATCAATATCGGCGCGAAGATTTTGCAAAGGCAAAGCGCCTTTCTTCAGCGATTCGTCTCTGGCGATTTCAGCGCCGCCAAGGCGGCCCGCCAAAAGAATCTTTGCTCCCTTTACTTCCCTGTTCTGCACCATCTGCTCCATATATTTTTTCATGGTCCTGCGGAAAGGCATGCGTTTTTCCAAATCCCAGGCTATTTGTTGAGCCACGTAAGGCGCTGCGATTTCAGACCTCTTGAGTTCTTCAATATTGACGCTCACGTTGACCCGACCCTTGGCTTCTTTTCCTTTTTTGAGAGAATCTTCCAAAGCTTTCGTGAACTCTTCGATTCCTTTTCCGCCGCGTCCGATTATGAATCCGGGCCGCGCCGCCTTGATGAAAACTTTCAGGTTGTTTATGGTTCTTTCTATTTCAACCGAAGCGATGCCGGCCATATTCAGTTTCTCGCGTATAAGTTTTCTGATTATCTCGTCTTCGGCGAGATATTTTGGGTAAGTGGAACGTCCTCCCTTGTCCGGCAAAAACCAGCGAACCGGCCAGTTCTTTATTATTCCTAAACGAAAAGATTGTGGATTTATTTTCTGTCCCATGGTGTTGCTAATTTACAGATTTTTATGAATATACGAATAAAAATTTTGTTTATTTATAAAATTCGTATATTCGTACTGATTCGTAATTTCGCATACTAAACTGATTTTCTTCTGAAAATCTTTTTGAAGAAACCCGGTTTCTGGTGGGTGGCCTGTTCCGCCGACTTTCTTTCTGCAGAAAGTTTCTTTTCTTTTTTTGGTTCTTCCTGCGCGGTTTTTTTGGTTTTTTTCCTGATTTCCATCCTGAAGCGGGCTTTCTTTAATTCGGGATTTTCGGACAAAACAAGGGTAACATGACTCATTTTCTTTTGGATAGGGGTGGCTATTCCTTTCGCCCGCGGCAGTATTCTTTTGAGCATCGGGCCCTGGTCGACGCGAATGCTTTCAATGTAAAGTTTGTCCGGACTGGATTTGAAATTACGTACGGCTCCGGCAACCGCAGAACGCAGCAATTTCAAAATCGGCTTGGCGGCCCGTCTGTTTTGAACGACAAGCTGAGCTTCGGCTTCGTTTACCGTCAAGCCCTTCAACAAACCGGCAATGGCTCTTGCTTTTCGTGGCGCCATCCGCAGATAACTCAAACGGGCCGTTTCTTTCATTTTTTTGTCGGCAGTTTGTTCGGTCATGTTTTAAGAAGTTTTAGCCGCCGGTTTTTGGGCTGTTTCGGTCTTTTGTTCCAATTCTTTCTGCATCTTTCCGCCGTGCCTCACGAACTTTCTTGTCGGAGAAAATTCTCCGAGACGGTGCCCGACCATATCTTCGTTTACCCTGACCTCAATGAAATTTTTTCCGTTGTGGACGGAAAAAACATACCCGACCATTTCTGGCGAAATTTCCGAAGCGCGCGACCAGGTTTTTATGGGACTTCCCTCGCCGGCTTTTTGGCGGGAAATTTTTTTCAGAATATCAGACGCCACGTAGGGCGGTTTTTTTGATGAACGCGACATAATCGTTTTGTGGTATCGATACCAATATACGTAATGATGCTAATTATACAAATACAATTCGTATCATTAGTAAATTAGTATATTCGCATCGATACATTACTTTCTTCGTTTAATTATCATCTTACTCGACCACTTTTTCTTATTTCTGGTTTTTCTTCCGCCGGTAATTTTACCCCAAAGCGTTTTCGGGCGGCGCGTGCCTCGCGGCTGTCTGCCTTCGCCTCCGCCGTACGGATGGTCAACCGGGTTCATGGCCGTGCCTCTTACCGTCGGCCTGATGCCGAGCCAGCGTGAACGCCCTGCTTTGCCGATAACCGTAAGATTGTGCTCGGAATTCGAAACTTTTCCCAACGAAGCATAGCCGCCCCACTGGACGCGTCTTATTTCACCGGAAGAAAGCTTAAGGTCGGTGTATCCGCCGTCGTTGGCCAGAACTTCCGCGAAAGAACCGGCCGACCTGGCCATTTGGCCGCCGCGGCCCGGAGTAAGCTCAACGTTGTGAACCTGATATCCAACTGGTATGTTTTTCAGCATCAGCCTGTTGCCGGTTTTCAGCGGCGCCGATTCGGCCGAAATTATTTCGGAGCCGATTTCGAGCCCACTCGGAGCAAGAACGTAGCGGCGTTCTCCGTCTTTGTATTTCAACAGGACTATGAAAGCGGTGCGATACGGGTCATATTCCAATGTTTCCACCCTGGCCGATTGATTGAACTTGTTCTGCCTGAAATCTATATCGCGATAAAGCTTTTTGTGTCCGCCGGATTGATGGCGCGTCGTTATTCTGCCCTGGCTGTTCCGGCCGGCGTGCGCCTTAAGCCGCCTAGTAAGCTGTTTTCGCGGTTTTGTTTTTGAAAGACCGGAATAATCCGGATGGGTGGTTTGCCGCCTGGAAGGGGTTGTCGGTGAATAAGTTTTCATTTTAGTTTATTTCTATTTTTTGTCCTTCCTTAAGGGTTACGATGGCTTTCTTGTGGCCGGACCTGGCGCCTGCTTTGTTCCGGAATTTCTTTACTTTCGGATGACGCGTCACTGTCTTGATTTTCACGACATCGATTCCATAAATCTTTTTAAGCGCTTTTTTTATTTCGTTTTTTGTGGACGAAAGTTCTACCATAAAAACATATTTTCCGGCTTTGCTCAAATCAGTGGCTTTCTCGGTGATATGCGGCTTTTTTATGACAAATGAGCTTTTCATTTTAGTTTGTAATTAAACTTTTGTTTAATCAATCGGTTCGCTCGGCTAAAATTAAAATAGAATTTCATTTTACTCCTCGCTGCCGATTGTAATGCTTGGTTATCGACGGAACGGCTTTCTGGTCTATGAAAACGTTTTTGTGTTTCATTATTTCGTAAACATTAAGCGATTCCGGACTTATTACTCCTGCCTTTTGAAGGTTAGCGGCCGCCCTGAAAATTTTTTTATTCTCCATATCCGGAACGAAAAGAATGTCGTACTTATTTGAATTTTTCCGGAGTTTAACGAGATTTTTCAAAAGCTCCGCGAGGATTTTTGTTTTAGCCGATTCTATTTCCAGCGTTTCAAAAAATTTGACTTCGCCGTCATTGAGTTTTTTCGAAAGAAGGCTCATAAGCGCGATGCGGCGCATTTTTTTGTTCACTTTTTGCGAATAATCCCTCTCCTTGCTCGGTCCGTGGGCTTTGCCGCCGCCCTTCCAGAGCGGAGAGCGTATTGAGCCGTGACGGGCGCGTCCGGTTCCTTTTTGCCTCCACGGTTTCTTGCCTCCTCCTCTGACTTCGCCTCTTCCTTTGGCGTGCGCCCAGGGACGGCGCAAATTGGCGAGTTGCGCGCTGAGAATCTGGGCGATGAGAGATGCTTTCCACGGCGCGCCGAAAACCTTCTCCGGCAAATCTATCTCGCCGACTTTTTCATTTTTCCAGTTGTAGATATTCGTTTTCATGAAAATTGATTTATGATTTAAGATTTTGGATTTAAGAATAATTATTTCGTGTTCATAATTCATAAATCATAATTCTTAAATCTTTTGTATCTCAAGTAGTCCTCCGCGGGCTCCCGGAACGGCTCCTTTTATCATTAAAATGTTTTTATCCACGTCGACTCCGGCTACGGTGAGATTTTTGACGGTAACGCGGTCGCCGCCCATCCGTCCGGCCATTTTCCTTCCCGGAAAAACTTTTTGCGGAGCGGTTGAACCTATCGAACCGGGGGCGCGCAAGCGGTTCTTCTGCCCGTGCGTTTTTGGACCACCATGGAAACCGTGCCTTTTGACTACGCCCTGGAATCCGCGCCCCTTGGAAACTCCGCTTACTCTGACAATGTCGCCTTCCTTGAAAACGGAAATGTTAACAGCATCGTCAACTTTGAACTTTTCCGCCAGAGGCGGATCCGCCTTCGGCGGAGAACTTTGAACTTTGAACTCTCGCTTTCGTTTGCCGAAAGCGAGCTGGACGGCTTCATAACCGTCTTTTTCTTTTGTGCGGACGAGAGTTACCTTGTTTTTGGAAACTTCAACCAAAGTCACCGGAATGACCTTGTCTTCTTTCCAAATCTGGCTCATGTTCAGTTTTTTGCCCAATATGAAAGACATCTTGGTTTTCTGCGAAAATCGGTATGTATACGATTTGGCGCATGCCGGAATATTGTATACAAACAAACGGCTCCCGTCAATATGGGTAATAAAAAAAATGAATCGCCGGGCTTCCCGAAGGAAGTCCCGGCTTGATGCTTGGAGATATGTTGATGTACTATAGTATGTCGACTCAATGCCCTCCTCGCTTTTGCATTAGCCCTTTTTGCCGGATGCTATCTTAGAAAGCGTCGATGGCACGAGCTTTTTTCCTTCTCGCCTCCTGGTATTCAGAGGTGCACCGGGTTTTTTCGGCAGCGATATGGGTGAATAAGTTTTCCCGCCCAGGCAGACCTTGATCCCTGAATTTTTGCTCGAACACATTATGAATGGCGTCATGATTTGCCGGAATGACGGATGACTGAACAATGTCCGCCAATGCTGAAAGCACAGCCACATCAATCGTTCTTGTGTTGTGGTCTCTTCTGCCGGATTGGTTGACCCAGTTCGACGTGCTGTTGACTTGTAACACTATTGCTTCGTGAAACGGTTTCGGCGCTGACATAGCAGGAAACTCCTAATATTCACATGGCGAATTTGCCATGATTATTAAAACACTAGAAACTAAAAACTACAAGCGTAGATTTTCGGTTTAAGAGAAGCTATCGCAGACACAAAAAGCTTGGTCTCGCGGAGCGAGTTTTTGTGTCGAGATGCAAGAATGCCCATCCGCTGGAGATGGGCAATTCTGGTTCTCTTAAACCGAAAATTGGAGCCCCCTTTAAGCCATTTTTATCTCTATATCAACACCGGCGGGAAGATTCAGGTTCGAGAGCGATTCTATTATCTTCTGGTTTGGATTGGAGATGTCTATCAGGCGCTTATGTATTCTCAGCTCGAATTGTTCGCGGGAGTCCTTATGGACGAAAGTCGAGCGGTTGACGGTAAATCTTTTTATTTCCGTCGGAAGAGGAATCGGGCCGGTAATTTTGGCATCGTTTCTTTCGGCGGCTTCTATAATCTGGCGCGCCGAATTGTCTATGAGCTTGTGGTCGTAGGACTTCAAGCGTAAGCGGAGTTTCTGGGGAAGCTCGTTGTCTTTCTTGGCCATGTTCGTTTTACTTCATCAGCGAATAACGAATAATTTTCGAATTTACGAATGGATTTCGACTTTGCTCATCATAAATTCGTATATTCGTAATGGATTCGTTATTCGTTGATGGTTACTTCAATATTTTGGTTACGACACCGGCGCCCACTGTTTTTCCTCCTTCCCTGATTGCGAATCTCTGTTTTTCTTCAAGGGCAACCGGGGAAATAAGCTTGCCGGTTACGTTGACTGTGTCTCCGGGCATTACCATTTCCGTTCCTTGAGGGAGAGTCACGTCGCCGGTTACGTCAGTGGTCCTGATGTAGAACTGCGGCTTGTATCCCGTGAAAAACGGAGTGTGTCGTCCGCCTTCCTCTTTGCTGAGCACGTAAACTTCGGCTTCGAATTCGGTGTGCGGAGTCACGCTGCCGGGTTTCGCGATAACTTGTCCCCTCTCGACGTCCTCTTTCTTTAGTCCGCGGAGTAGGATTCCGACGTTGTCGCCCGCGAGCCCTTCATCGAGAAGCTTGTTGAACATTTCGATTCCCGTGACGACGGTCTTCTGGGTCGGTTTCAGTCCGATTACTTCCACTTCTTCGTTGACTTTTATCCTACCGCGCTCGGCCCTGCCGGTGACAACCGTACCTCGGCCTTCGATTGAGAAAATGTCTTCAACCGGCATAAGAAAAGGTTTGTCGAGTTCGCGGACCGGCTCGGGGATGTAATCGTCAAGGGCTTTTACCAAATCCAAAATCGGTTTCGCGTCCGGGTCGTCGGGGGACTTTGCATTCAAGGCCTTAAGTGCCGAACCGCGTATGACCGGGGTGGCGTCGCCGTCATAGTTGTATTTTTTCAAAAGCTCCCTTACTTCCGATTCAACGAGGTCAATCAGTTCTTTGTCCTCGACCTGGTCTACCTTGTTCAAAAACACGACGATTTTAGGCACGCCTACCTGATAAGCGAGCAGAATGTGCTCTCTTGTCTGAGGCATCGGGCCGTCGGTGGCCGCGACCACGAGAATCGCGCCGTCCATCTGGGCGGCGCCCGTTATCATGTTTTTGATGTAGTCCGCGTGTCCCGGAGCGTCGATGTGCGCGTAGTGGCGCTTCTCCGATTCGTATTCGGAGTGGTGAAGGGCGATAGTGATGCCGCGCGCTTTTTCTTCTGGCGCGTTGTCAATCTGATCGATGCCTTCCTCTTTTTTCGCCAGACCCTTCATAAAAAGGATGTGGGTCATCGCCGCGGTCAATGTGGTTTTGCCGTGGTCGACATGACCTATGGTGCCGACGTTTACGTGCGGCTTGCCTCTTGTAAACTTTTCTTTTTCAGCCATTTTTTAAAATTTATACTTTTTTATTTATTCCTAAGTTTTTCGACCTAGTTTTCGACAGTTCGGTAATTTTAACGCCAAACCGAGAATTGTCAACCCCCGTGCCATAACGGCGATGGGACATACCGCTACTTCCTTTTACCCTCGATTATTAATTGCGCGATATTGTTTGGTGTGGGTTCATAACTGCTAAATTCCATGCTAAAACTGCCTCGTCCCTGCGTCAGCGAGCGGAGCGCCGTGGCGTAACCGAACATTTCCGACAGCGGGACTTTGGCGTCTATAACTTTGATATTGGCCCTGTCGCCGATGGTTTCTATTTTGCCGCGCCTGGAATTTATATCCCCCGTTGTTTCTCCGAGAAAGTCCTGCGGGATTATTACCTGTGTTTTCATTATCGGTTCGAGAATAACGGCTTTGGCGCGCTTGGCGGCTTCCTGAAAAGCCATTGAACCGGCGATTTTGAAAGCGGCCTCCGAAGAGTCCACTTCATGAAATGAACCGTCGTAGAGCGACACTTCGACGTCAACCACCGGATAGTGCGCGAGCACGCCTCTGTCCAGCGCTTCCTTTACTCCTTTCTCGACGGCGGGAATGAATTCGTTCGGGATTATTCCTCCTCTAATCTTGTTAACGAAAACAAAACCCTGTCCGCGCTCGAGCGGCTTTACTTTCAGCCAGACATGGCCGTACTGGCCGCGGCCGCCGGACTGGCGGATATATTTGCCTTCGGCTTCGGCTTCGCCGCTGATTGTTTCCTTGTATGCGACCTGCGGGCGGCCGACATTGGCTTCGACGCCGAATTCCCTTTTCATTCTGTCAACGATTATTTCCAAGTGAAGTTCGCCCATGCCGGAAATTATCGTCTCTCCGGTTTCAGGGTCGCCGGCGACGCGGAAAGTCGGGTCTTCGTCGGCCAGGCGGTGCAACGCGGTACCCATTTTTTCCTGGTCGGCTTTTGTCTTGGGTTCGATTCTGATGCCGATAACCGGTTCCGGAAATATTATTCTTTCCAGAATTATCGGGGAATCTGGATTGCATATGGTGTCGCCCGTACCCGTGTTTTTCAATCCGACTATGGCGGCTATTTCTCCGGCGTAAACTTCTTCCACTTCTTCGCGCTGGTTGGCGTGCATCCTTACGATACGCCCGACGCGCTCCTGCTCGCCTTTTGTGGCGTTCAAAACGTAAGAGCCGCGCTTAATAACCCCCGCGTAATTCCTGAAATAAGTCAGACTGCCGACGTAAGGGTCGTTCGCTATCTTGAAAGCGAGAGCGGTGAACGGTTCTCCGTCATCCGCCTTTCTGAAAATTTCTTCTCCTGTTTTTAAATCGATTCCCTTGACCGGTGGCAAATCCGAAGGCGAAGGAAGATAATCGACTACCGCGTCCAGAACCAGCTGAACTCCTTTATTCTTCAGCGCCGAACCGGTGAACACCGGAATTATTTTGTTTTCGATAGTCGCTTTTCTCAGGGCGCGCCTCAGGTCGTCGATGTGAATTTCTTCTCCGGCAAGATATTTTTCCATGAGCGCGTTGTCGTTGTCGACAACTGCTTCAATCAGTTTCCGGCGATATTTTTCCATATCCGCTTTCATTTCTTCCGGAATCGGTATTTCAACGACGCGCTCGCCGTGTTCTCCCTGGAATTCGAAAGCTTTCTTTTGCAATAAATCGACGAGCCCGCGGAAATTTGATTCCGAGCCGATTGGCAGCTGGACTGGAAAAGCGCAGTTGGTCAGGCGCTCTTTTATGGAAGCCAGGCTTTTTTCGAAACTCGCGCCCATGCGGTCCAGTTTGTTTATGAAGCAGACCCTCGGAACTTTGTATTCTTCGGCGTAATGCCAGTTCGTTTCCGACTGCGGCTCCACGCCGGCGACGCCGTCGAAAACCACCACGGCTCCGTCGAGAACGCGCAACGAACGCTTTACTTCAACGGTGAAATCGATGTGACCCGGAGTGTCTATGAGGTTTATGCGGTATTCGAAATTTTTGTCGCCGTCGCGGTAAGTGGGAACCCAGAAAGCGGTTGTGGCCGCGGCGGTAATGGTAATGCCGCGTTCCCTTTCCTGCTCCATCCAGTCCATGACCGTGTCGCCCTCATGCACTTCTCCGATTTTGTGCGAAACGCCGGTGTAAAAAAGAACGCGTTCGCTGACGGTGGTTTTTCCCGCGTCAATGTGGGCGATTATTCCTATATTCCTTGTTTTTTCGATGGGATATTGTCTGGGCATAATCTTAAAGAATCTAGAATCTAGAAAATAGAATCTAGTAGGATTTTTTTAAAACTAATCTGAATTCTGGATTCTAGTTTCTGATTTCTGAATTTACCTGGCGAAATGCGCGAAAGCTCTGTTGGCTTCGGCCTGGCGGTGCATGTCCTGTTTTTTCTTGACCGCGTCTCCTTCGTTTTTGGACGCGGCAATTATTTCGGTTGCCAGCTTATCGGCTATCGGCTTTCCCTTTTTTGCTCTGGCGGCCTGGATTATCCAGCGCACCCCCAAAATGAAACGCCGCTCCGGTCTGACCTCGCGCGGCACCTGATAATTGGCTCCTCCTACGCGCTTCGAAAAAACCTCGAGCATCGGCGAAGCGTTGGCCAGCGCCTGTTCGAAAATTTCCATCGGTTCTTTTTTGGTTTCTTTCTTTATTTTTTCAAAAGCTCCATAAACGGCTTTACGCGCGATAGTTTTCTCGCCTTTCCGCATTACGTAATTTATGAAACGCCCGACGTCCACCCGGTTATATTTAGAATCCGCCTGATGATATTTTTTGTAAACTCGTTTCTTCCTCATAAGATTAAAATTCGAAATTACAATATCGAAATTCTAAACAATATTTAAATTACAATTATTCAAACGTTTAAAATTTGAGATTTGAAACATTGGAATTTGTTTAGGATTTAGAATTTCGTGCTTCGGATTTCGGCCGTTTTGCTCCATACTTTGACCTCTGCTGCTTTCTACCTTCGACGCCTGTCGTGTCGAGGACGCCGCGAACTATATGATAGCGGATTCCCGGCAGGTCTTTTACGCGTCCGCCGCGGATAACAACGATTGAGTGCTCCTGCAACTGATGGCCTTCACCGGGAATATAAGCGGTCACTTCCATGCCGTTTGTCAGCCGCACGCGGGCGACCTTCCGGAGAGCCGAGTTCGGCTTCTTCGGAGTGGTGGTGAAAACTTTCAGGCAAACCCCTCTTTTGAACGGCGAGCTGGAATATACGGGACGATTATCAATGGTATTGAAATAATACGACAAAGCGGGCGATTTCGTTTTTGATTTCGTCTTTTTTCTGCCTTTCTTTATGAGTTGGGTTACTGTCGGCATTTATTTTTAGTTGTAATTAAATGATTAACAAAATAAGCTGCGGGTCGCAGCCGATGAAAATTTTAAACCAATAGGCATCCCTATGTCAAACTTGAGTTTGCTAAAAGGTCGTTCGCTAAAAACCGGTAATTATCTTAAAAATCCAGTGAATTATAGGCGCTATAAGACCGAATCCAAAAAATATAAAAATCAGAAGAAAAAATAAACCGTAACGCTCAAGAAAAATTATCAGTCGCAAGCTTGTTTCGCCCGGCGGCAACAGCGAAAAAAGAACTTTAGAACCGTCGAGCGGCGGCAGGGGCACAAAATTAAAAACGGCAAGAAGAATGTTTATGTAAACGATTGAGCCAAAAAAGACGTAAAGCGTCGAATCGGCCGGATATCCGAACAGCGGCATAATCCGCAAAAGAATTCCGAATGTCGCGGCGATTATCAGATTGCTGACGGGTCCGGCTAACGCTATTTTGCCTCCGCCTGTTTTCGGATTCTTCAGATAAGCCGGGTTGTATGGCACCGGTTTCGCCCAACCGAAAATAATTGACGATTGTCCAAAAAAAATCGGGATTGAAAGAATTAACGGCAATATCACGGAACCGAAAGGGTCGATGTGCTTCGCCGGATTAAGCGTCAGCCGCCCCGCCAGGCGCGCCGTCGGGTCTCCGAGATGCTCGGCGACGTATCCGTGAGAAATCTCGTGGAGCATCACCGAAAAAATCAGAACAGCGAGCTGGAAAATAAGAAAAGTTATTTGGTCCATAGTTAAATAATACAATAAAAACAGCGAGTCAAAAATCCTGTTGAAAAAAACGGTTAAAACATTATAATAAAACCTGGCGATAATTAAGGTGTGTCAAGCGAGTTGCCCTCGTAGTCTAATGGATAAAACGCGAGCCTTCGAAGCTCGATTTGGGGGTTCGAATCCCTCCGAGGGCACATGGCTTGTTTGAATACATGCCCCTATAGCTCCCGCCTTCGCGTGAAGCTACGGCGGGCAAGCAAATTGGTCCCGCACAAAAAAATTGCCCCGTTAGCTCAGTTGGTAGAGCAGGTCCCTCTGGCAATCAGAGATTGCCCAATTGGTTCGTTCGGCTAAAATAAAATTGAATATATGCACCCCTAGCTCAATTGGCAGAGCAGGTCCCTCTTAAGGACAAGGTTCCGGGTTCGAGGCCCGGGGGGTGCACAAAAAGATTCAATTTTATTTTACTCCTCACTGCCAATTGTAAGGACAAGGTCGTAGGTTCGAAGCCTACACGGGGCACAAAAAATTTATTCCTGGTGTATCTTCTTTTCGAACTCGGCGAGTTTCTCCGCGAGCAGCGGATGATTTTTAAGATTTTTATCTTTTTTCAAAACTTCCAGCGCGGCCTCGTGGCTTAATTTTATAAGTTCGAAATCTTGTAATCCCCGCATGGCGACGTCAGGAAGCCCTGTTTGTTTTTGTCCTATAAATTCACCCGGTCCGCGGAGTTTCAAATCTTTTTCCGCCAGTTCAAAACCGTTTTTCGCTTCGGTTATCGCTTTCAGGCGTTCATTGGTCGTTTTCGCCGCGGAATCGGTGAAAAGAAAACAAAACGACTGGTGCCCGCCGCGGCCCACGCGCCCCCGGAACTGGTAAAGCTGGGCAAGCCCGAATCTGTCGGCGCCCTCTATGAGCATTATGGTGGCGTTGGGAATATCCACGCCGACTTCGATGACGGACGTTGAAACAAGGACATCAATTCCATCTTTTTTATCCGCCGAAGCCCTGGCGAAGGCGGACATTATTTTTTCCTTCTCCTTTGATTTAAGCTGCCCGTGAAGCATTCCTACGCGCAAATCCGGAAAAACATCCTTGGACAGTTTCTCGTATTCTTCCTTAACCGATTTAACTTCCCATAGCGCCAGCTTTTGGGAATAATTGCGCGCTTCGCCCGTTTTTTCGTCTTTCGCGTCCGCTGGCTCTATGCGCGGACAAATGACGAACGCCTGCCGTCCTTTTCTTATTTGTTCGCGGATAAACTGATAGGCCTTGCCGCGGTTCGCGGGCGCCACGATTTTAGTAATTATGGGTTTTCTTCCCGACGGCAGTTCGGTGATTATTGAAATGTCCAGGTCGCCAAAAATCGTAAGCATCAGTGTGCGTGGAATTGGTGTCGCCGACATGCTCAACAGGTGGGGAAATATTTTTTTTCCGTGCACAAGCTGAGCGCGTTGGCGAACCCCGAATCTATGTTGTTCATCGACTATGACTAATCCCAAATTTTTGAAAGTAATGTCTTTCTGTATCAACGCGTGCGTACCGACAATTACTTTGATTACGCCGGATTCGATTTTATTTTTGAATTCTTTTTTGGAAACGGCCCCTTCAAGGTCGTTTTCGTAAAAAACTTTGGCGTCTTTCGAAGTAAGTAGGCCCACTTCTGGCTGTTTTTCGAGCGGTATGCCGACGAAAATTTTTTTAAGGGTCAAAAAATGTTGCCGGGCCAGTATTTCCGTCGGCGCCATAAAAGCACTTTGAAGCCCGTTCTCGGCCGCCAGAAGCGCCGCGACGGCGGCGACAACGGTTTTTCCTGAGCCGACATCGCCCTGGAGCAGACGGTTCATCGGTTTCGGTTTTCCGATATCCTGGACAATTTCCCAAAGCGATTTTTTCTGCGAGAGAGTCAGTTTGAAAGGCAGGGTCTCGGTTATTTTTTTCAGTTTCTCCACGTCGGTTTTCACGGCGGGGGCTTTTTCTTCGGCAAGCTTCAATTTCTGCCTTATATTCATAAGCTGAAGCAAAAAAAGGTCTTCAAAAGAAAATCTTTTTTGGGCGGAGAGCGCAGATTCTTCGGTTTCCGGAAAGTGGATGTCGCGGAGCGCCGAATTAATTTCGGGTAATCCGGCCGGTCCAACGACTTCTTCCGGCAACCATTCGGGAATATAGCCGACGCTTTTCAAAATCGGCTGAATTAGAAATCTGATGCCTTTCGAAGTCAGGCCTCTCGTTTCGGGATAAACGGGAACGAGGCGGCCGGTATGATTCATTTCCGTTTTGCCGCGCGTGACGAGCTCGTACGCGGGATGTGAAAGATAAATTTCGTTTTCTCCGGACGAAACTTTGCCGGAAAAATTAGCGGCGCGTCCCGGCCGCAATGTGTTCAAAAGATACGGCTGGTTGAACCAGACGGCCTTTATCTCGCCCGATTCGTCGGCGATTCTTCCTTCGACTATGACGAAACGCCGCCTGAAGCTGTGTCGTATTTTTATGTCGCGGACAATTCCGCGCACGGTCGCCTGCTGGCCCGGCTCAAGCTGGGCGATTGGAACCATTTCCGAAAAATCCTCGTAGCGAGACGGAAAATGCCAAAGCAGGTCTTTAATCGTGAAAACTTTAAGCTTCTCGAGACGCTTGATGAACCTCGGAGGAATCCCTTTTATTTCGGAAAGCGGAGTTTTAAGATTAAGGTCCATCTTAATTACGTCGCCATATTATATATGATTTTTGTTCAGATTTCAATTTAGTAAGTCATCTGATAAAATGTAAAAAAATGGAAATCAAGATAATCAAAGATTCAATTTATGGTGAGCCCAGCCTGCCCTGAGCAAGTCGAATGGGTCGAACCATCAGCCGCCAGGAACTCATTAATAAATATGGCGAGTAAGGGTTTCGGCGATTTTGTTAAAGCCGTAGTCGATGTAAACCAGGAAATAATGGCTGTAGGCGGCGAGTTTTACGGAAGTTCTTTGCAAAATTTAATTGGTTATTTCGATGAATTCGCTTTCGCGACTCCGATTTTTCCGAATTTTGTTTAAAAATTCTCCCTTTCTGAAAAATTCGGAAAAATCTGGAACTATAAAACAGGCCTGTTGCTCGCAGGAGCGCT
>JBBTVY010000006.1:0-21606 GCA_038063055.1 Patescibacteria group bacterium
GCGCCTGCCTTCCAAGCAGGATACGAGGGTTCGATTCCCTTCACTCGCTCAAATCTAACGGGATTGCGCAAAATTTCCGAATCCCCCCCGCCTGCGCAGAGGCTTCGGCGGGCAGGAAAGATTCAGATTTTGCGGGACAAGCTCAAGGCGCCAGTTCTCCCGATTTTGTTTCCGCAAAGCGGAAATACAAAATCGAGGATCCATGATATTTTAATCAAATCTAAAGATTTGAAAAATATCGGGAGATTCTGGTATCCCGCTCAAGTCATCACAAATACAGGTTCTCCGCCAAAGGCGGATCCGCCTCGGGCAGAGATTCCCCTTACCCGCTCAATTAGAAAATCTTAACGAAGAATAAGTTTAGATTTTCAATTGTCCCGAGCGAGTCCCGACGAAGGAGGGACGACGAGGGACTACTTTATTTTAATCCTGAAGAACTTTTTCTTTCCGATTCTAATGGAATCTCCATCTCTTACATAAACTAGTTTTGTGGGATCTGAACATTTTTCTCCGTTTATACTAAAACCTCCCTGAATGATAATCCTTCTAGCCTCGCCCTTACTTTTTATAGCACCGCTGGCCGTTATAAGTTTTACGGGGAAAATTTCTCCGATTTGAGAACTAGGATCTCCTTTTCGTATTATTGTTGCTTTATTTAAACGAAGCGGTTGTAGTTCATTATCGGATAAATCTTTTTTAGAAAACAATTTATCCCATCTTTCCTCCGCTTTTTTCGCCGCGGATTCTCCGTAAATCTTTTTCACTATCTCGAAAGCGACCAGCATTTTGGCCTCCTTCGGCCCTTTCCTTAAAATCGTTTTAACTTCGGGCAGTGGTACGCGCGTGCAATTTACAAAAAACACTTTGGTCATTTCGTCCGGCTGGGCCATCACCGCTCCGTACATTTCGTTCGGCGGAAAAGAAAGAAATACTCCTGTTCCCTTGCTTTTGGACATGAGCTCGCCGGTCTTAGGGTTCTCCATAAGATTGACGACAATTACGAATTTATCTTTGTTTTTTAACCTCTTAACCAGCGTCCTACCGGTAAGAGCATTGAAGGTTTGGTCTGTTCCGCAAAGCTCGGCGTCGACATCCATCGCCACGCTGTCGTAGCCCTGCATAAGCGGGTAAAGAAATTCGTGGAGATGAATCGGCAGCTGGTCTTTCAGGCGCTTCTGGAACATATCTCTTTCGAGTATTTGTTGAACCGTGAAATTGGAGGCCAGGGAAATAATTTCCTTCAAAGATAGTTTTGAAAGCCATTTGCCGTTATACAAAACTTTCGGCGGATTTTTTCTGTCGCTGAAATTCAAAAGTGGTTTTATCTGCTTCAGCCAGTTCTTAACATTTTCTTTTACTTCTTTTTCGGTAAGCTGCTTTCTGGCTTCGGTTCTGTCGCCGGGGTCTCCGATTCTCGCCGTAAAATCACCGAATAAAACAATCACTTCGTGCCCAAGCTGGCGAAGCTCTTCAAGGAACATATAATTTTTGGCGTGGCTAAGGTGCAAAGCCGAAGAGGTCGGGTCGGCGCCCATGTAAATTCTCAACCTATCGCCTTTGATTAATCTTTCAAACAGGGCTTCTTTCGACGGCAATATCTGAACAACGACTCCCCTGCCGAAAATTTTCTTCAAGCGTTTCTTGTCGGTGATTGTTTTCATTATTGGATAAATTCTATCACAAAAGCCGCTATCGAGCGGCAAAGCAACTGAGAGATGTTCTGTTTTTGAGAAGCTATCGGAAGCCGCGGAGGCGGCTGAGATGCAGGTAAATTTTCAGCAGAAAATTATACTGGTTCTCAAAAACAGAACATCGAATATCCTACTTGTGCTTCTTTATAATCTCATCAATCAGGCCGTATTCTTTGGCTTCTTCCGGCGTCATGTAAAAGTCGCGGTCGGTGTCTTTCTCGATTTTAGCGAGCGGCTGGCCGGTGTGCTTGGAAAGAATGTGGTTTATTTTGTCCTTGATTTTTAATATCTGCCTCGCGGTGATTTCTATTTCTGTCGCTTGCCCTTCGGCTCCTCCCATAACCTGGTGCAAAAGAATCTCGGAATTCGGCAGGGCAAAACGTTTGCCGTCGGCTCCGGCAGCAAGGAGAACCGCGCCCATTGAGGCGGCCATGCCTACGCACATTGTTGAAACGTCCGGCTTTACGTATTGCATGGTGTCATAAACAGCCATTCCTGCCGTAACCGAACCGCCGGGCGTGTTCAAATACAACTTAATGTCTTTTTTGGGGTCCTCGTGCTCGAGGAAAAGGAGTTGGGCGATGACCGAATTCGCCACGCCGTCGTTGATCGGGCCGCCGAGAAAAATTATTCTTTCCTTAAGAAGTCGTGAATAGATGTCGTAAGCGCGTTCGCCGTATTGCGTTTTCTCGATTACTGTCGGAATCAGATATTGGTTTATAGGATAGATTTTTTTCATTTCCTTTATTTTATAGAAAATAAATTTATAAGTAAACGTATCCTTGTTTCGTTAATCGGATTCGTCGGCGGCATCCATTTTTTCCAGCTCGCCGCTCGAAGCCACTCCGCCCTCTTGAGATTCCTCCGGCCGCGCCTGCGAACGGACGTCTATTTTCCATCCGGTAAGCTTGGCCGCCAATCTCACGTTCTGCCCGCTGCGGCCGATAGCCAAACTAAGCTGGTCTTCGGGAACATAAACTCTGGCTTCTCGTCTCGGCAGCGCTTCCACTGAAGCGACTTTGGCCGGAGAAAGCGAATTGGCTATGAGTTTTTCCGGGTCGTCCGACCATTCGGCAATATCTATTTTCTCGTTGCCAAGTTCGTTGTTGACCGCCATGACGCGCGTTCCGCGCTGGCCAACCAAAGCACCAACCGGGTCAACGCCTTCGACATTCGAAGCTACGGCTAATTTCGTCCGGCTGCCGGGTTCCCTCGCGATTGCTTTTATTTCGACGGCTCCTTCAGCAACCTCCGGCACTTCAAGCTCAAAAAGTTTGCTGACGAATTTCGGATGTGAACGCGAAAGTATGATGCCCGGCAACCGTGTGTCTTCCTGAACCGCCAAAACGAGAAAGCGGAGCCGTTCGCCGATGCGGTAATGTTCTCCCGGTATCGATTCATTGGCGAACATCACTCCGAAAGCGCGTCCGAGGTCCACGTAAACGTGCCCGCGCTCGAAGCGCTGAACAAGCCCGCTGACAACTTGCCCTTCTTTATCGTGCCATTCCTTAAGTATGGATTCCCTTTCCGATTCGCGGAGTTTCTGGAAAATGGATTGCTTGGCCGCCTGCGCCGCTATACGGCCAAAATCTTCGTGCCCTTCCAGGGTGAAAGAAATTTCCTCGCCGACCGTGGCGTCCTTCTTTGCTTTTTTGGCTTCTTCCAGAGTTATATGTCGTTCCGGATTATATCTTGGCAACAAGCCTTCTTCCTCCCGCCCAGTTTCAGCTGGGCGAGGCTCGCCCCCCTCAGGGGCGGCTCCTTCATCGACGAAACGGACCGTGCTTTCGTCAACGACGGCTTTTATCTGCCAGAATTCAAGCTCCCCGGTTTTTGTGTCGAGTTTTGCTTTGATGATTTCTCCGCGCTTTCCGTACTCGCGCTTGTAAGCGGCGGCGATGGCCGACTCGACCACTTCAAGAACTTTTTTCGGGTCGAGCGCCTTTTCTTCGGCAACCTGTTTTATGGCTTTCGATAAATCTTTTAGGTTGAACATGCCAATGTTGTAGCTAAATTTTCAAGCTCGTTTGTAGCTTGGAGAAATCCTTCAAAAAAATCCACCATTGAGGGCGGATTCATTAAGCACATTATATAGGGGGTTTTTGTAAAAGTCAACTCCTTACTATTAGATAATAATTTATTATATTTGTCAATGGCGTTCAAATGTTTTCATAATGGCGGATGTCGCAATTTTTTAGAGCCGGATTTTCCGCGCCGGCCTGCCCGCGCGGGCAGACCGGAATTTTTATGGCAACCAGATCTATTTGCCATCCCCTGTCCTCGTTAACCAAATCCGGATTTTCAGCAACGAACTCGCGGCAGGTTCGTTGCAATTTTTTAAGCTTTGAAGAAGTCAGGTGGTCCTCCGGCAAAAGCCCGCCAGCTGAATTTTCCTTGAGCGCTTTGACCTCGACAAAAACCAAAATATTGGTTACTGGCCTGGCAATAATATCTATTTCGCCCCATGGCTTCCGATAATTCCTTTTAAGTATCCTATACCCCCTACCAACAAGATATTCACAAGCCAGGTCTTCGCCGAGTTTACCTGTTTCCGATTTTAACGTTTTCGCGCGGAACATTTATGGTATGATTTTAATGTTATTCAGCAAACAATGCAAACATGATTCAGGACAAAAAACTATCTTACGAATTTATAAGGGGTTTCATCGAAAGCAAAGGAACATTTACTTTTTCATCGAATAACAAAATACATCGTAAGGTTCCTGCGTTTGCAATAAAAACGAACATTAGGAATAAGGAACTGATAGAGAAGATAAGGGACTCAATGGGCTTAGAAAATAAAGTATATGAGTATAACCATCAAAAAAATGATGGATATAAAAGAGAACCACAAGCAATGCTTATTGTGAGGGAATTTGGGCAACTAAAAAATATAATCGTCCCATTTTTCTATAAGCGGCTTAAAGGAAACAAAGGAAAGCAGTTTGAACAATGGCTTGAAAATATTGGGAATGATCCTGCCGTACCGGAAACGTTCAAATTTATCTACAAAATACATAAGGCTGGTTTTTATGATAAAAATCCCAAATTTGTAGATTAAGCATTTGTAAATAATGTTTGTTGATTTACAAACAAAACATCAAAAATCAAAAAAATGTAGGTTTTTCAAGCTTATCGGGTTTTTTGATTTATTGAGATGTTTGTCAGGAACTGATTTTTTCTGATATTTCATCGGCAATTTTAATCGGCAACGGCAATTTATCGGCAATTTTTTAATCGGAAGTCAATCGGCAAAACATTTCATTAGGGGCGCTTTTCTAAGGAAGATTAAACGGTTATTTAAACCTTAACATCGCTTGCCATGGACCAGGACAAACATAAAATTAACCTATTGACAAAATATAATTTATATTGCGTGATTTATTATTTGCCGGATACACGGGCAAAACAAAAAATATCGAAGCTTGCTTCCATTAAAATGATTTGACGATGTGCGGTCATTTAAGTAACCTTACAATCGGGAGCGAGGCAAGTGTAAGAGCGGGAACTGCTTTTATTTTCGCCGAGTGATCCGATTGATAAAACAAAGTTTTATTAAACAATGACTAAAGAAAAAAGAGCTACTTACGAAAAAAGGCTTAAAGAAGAAAAAATCAAGCTGACGGCAGAAGTGGGAAAATACTCGGAGGCAGAAGATTTCGGCAGCGATATCGACCACATGGAAGAAGAATCTGACGAGTCGCAGTCTTACGCGAACAGAATGTCCATAGCCTCCAGCCTCAAAGCCAGGGTTAACGAAATAGACATGGCCTTGAACAAAATTATTATGGGCACCTACGGAGTTTGCGGAAAATGCGGGGGAGAAATATCCGAAAAAGTCCTGGACATGGCGCCGGAATCCGAATTGTGCGTCGATTGCAAAAAAGGAGAAAGATGAGATGCAAAAAAGCGTCGCCAAGATCTACTCGGCCGAGCTGGAAGGCATTAACGCGAAACTTATTGAAGTGGAGGTTGACCTGAACGTCGGCCTTCATTCTTTCAACATAGTCGGTTTGGCCGACAAGGCGCTGAACGAAGCGCGCGAACGCGTTAATTCCGCCCTGAAAAATTCCGGGGCAAAACCGCCAAATCGCGAGAACAGAAAGATAACCGTAAACCTGGCGCCAGCTGACGTCAAAAAAACCGGCTCTCAATACGACTTAGCTATCGCCCTTGGCTATCTGTTGGCTACGAAACAAATCGGTGAATTCGAAACGAACGATAAAATTTTTATCGGAGAACTCGGCTTGGATGGCCGTCTGCGCCCGATAAACGGTTCTCTCAATATCGCGGAGATGGGCGGGGGACGCGGCATCAAATATCTTTTTTTGCCGAAAGAAAACGCATCCGAAGCCGCTGCCGTAAAAAACATAAGCGTCATTCCCGTGCAATCGCTCGAAGAAATAATTGAAATTTTGGAAAAGAAAAAACCAGCCATAGTCCAGGTCTTTGATGGTTTTTCCGGGCAGGATACCGGTGAAATTTCCGTTTTGGATTTTTCAGAGATAAAAGGCCAGGAAAACGCCAAACGCGCCTTGACTATTGCCGCGAGCGGCGGGCATAACCTTCTTATGGTCGGGCCGCCCGGAGTCGGTAAAAGCTTGCTTGCTCAAGCCATGATTGGCATACTGCCGGCTCTGCATCTTCCTGAAGCCATTGAAATAACAAAAATTTACAGCGCCGCCGGCGTCAACAAATCAGGATTAATCAAGCAGCGCCCTTTCCGTTCGCCGCATCAAACCGCCTCCATCGCGGCCGTCATTGGCGGAGGTTCGCAACCCAAGCCGGGCGAAATAAGCCTTTCGCATCTCGGCGTTCTTTTTCTCGACGAACTGCCGGAATTCCAGAAAAACATACTCGAAGCGTTGCGCCAACCGCTTGAAAACGGCAAGGTGCACATAGCGAGAGCCAGGGATTCTCTTGTTTTTCCCGCGCGATTCACCCTGGTCGCGGCTATGAATCCGTGCCCGTGCGGATTTTACGGCGACCCCGAAAAGGAATGCAGATGCTCGGCTTACGACGTCATAAGATACCAGAAAAAAATTTCCGGACCCCTTCTGGACCGCATTGACATTCAAATAAAAGTGCCGCGCGTTAAAGTTCAGGAACTTCGAGGAAAAAAATCGGAAGAACCGGCCAATGCCCGGATAAAAAGGGAAGTGGAAGAGGCAAGAAAAGTGCAAACAGAAAGATTCAAGAACCTGAAAATAAGAACGAATACCGAGATGAGTTCCAAGCAGGTTGAGCAATTCGTGGATTTCGATTCTTCCGGAGAAAAATTCCTGGCGACTTTGGACAAAATACGGCTTTCGCCGCGGGGCTATTATCGTCTTTTAAAAACCGCGAGAACCATAGCCGACCTGGATAAAAGCGAAAAAACTTCTGCCAATCATCTGGCCGAGGCATTCAGCTACCGGCTAAGAGAAGAAATTTAAAAAATGTCGCGGTGCGTAACATTTTTTCATTTGGTTCCCTGCCGGCCGAAGCCTCGGCGCAGGCGGGGCTCGCCGCAAAGAAAATTAAGTTTTCCTTGCAGTTATGTCCTGAGCCTGTCGAAGGGCGGACTCGCCCCGTTAGAAATCAGAGATAATATAACTTTTGTATATAATGATGCTATTCAGAAAAATATCATCTGAGGAAATACAGTGTCTGTCTGATTTCGTACGGGGCTCGCTGCCAAGTTTAATTGGAAACGAAGGGATTAACCGCGCCTAAAACTTCGAAATGGAGATGGCATCCGGTGGAATTCCCCGTCATTCCCATTGATCCTATGGAATCTCCTTTTTTAACGTACTGGCCGACAGAAACAGAAATTTTATTCATATGAGCATAGCGGGTTTTTGTGCCGTTGGGGTGCGAAATTATGACATAATGGCCATAGCCGCCGCCCCATAAATCCGTGGATGCTTCGTTAACCAAGCCTCCGGCGGCCGCCCTGATATCCGTGCCGCAGGCATTGGCTATATCAACCGCGTTATTTGAATGAAGCTTTCCCCAATTAAAACCCTCTGTGGGCATAGTAAAATATCCTTTCAAATCGGGCCCGGTTTCCGGCAACGGGGAAGTTGACCGTTGCGACGCCTCCCGTTGGTTATTAACTGGTTCGCTGCCTGAAAATAAACCTTTTTCTAAAAGATTATCTTCCTGAGCGCCCGAAACTGGCGATATAACATTATCTTTGGAGTAAAGCGGCATGGATTCCAGCATTCCCGGATTATCTACCGAATAATCAGGTTCGGCGGCGCTAACCGTAGGACCTCCCCAAATACCTACCTGTTTCTGGTGTATAGAGGGGCCGAAAGCCATAAAACTGGAAATAGTAAGGATTATTGGCAAAAAAATAGCCATCCCCAGCGTCTTTTTGGCCTTATTTATTTGTCGTAATATGGTATTAATGGTTATATGAAACTTCGTTTCATCAATCGGTTGCCTACTCCGCCGAAGCAGCCGCTTCGGCTGCGAAGGCCGGGCGCTCGGCGAAAATAAAAGCGATTTTCGCTTTTACGCTCGCCTCGCTACCGATTGTAAAGTTAGCAGAAAGGGATAGATTGGGCGAGGGGGTCGTGTGGAAAACCACCAGTATTGTGCGACAGAAATAATGAATCCCCCACATAACTAAGGATAATTTCCTTATATAAATAATTACTTTAAAAACATGAAGGAGGCTAAATCAAGGTCAAAATACAATTGTAAGGTTGCAGCCATAAGCAATCCTTGTTATGTGGGGGATGAAATTTAACCTTAACCCGCAGCAAAAATTGGCCGTTCAGGCCGCGGATAAACCCCTTTTGATAGTAGCCGGAGCGGGGACAGGCAAAACCAGGACCCTTACCGGCCGGCTGGCCTATCTCATGGAAAATGGGGTGTCGCCAAACCGCATCGTCGCCATGACTTTTACCAATAAAGCCGCCAAAGAGATGGCTGGAAGGGTACATAATGCGAAAATAGCGAATACTTTATGCGAATGCCGCGAAAATTTTTCGCATAATTCGCGTCCGGTTTCGCATCATTCGCATTATGCTTTTCCATTTATCGGCACGTTTCATTCTTTCGGCGCCAGGATATTAAGGGCGGAAGCCGAGCTTCTCGGCCGGAACGGGAATTTTGTCATTTTCGACAACTCCGATTCTTTGCAAATAGTGAAGAAATTATTCAAATCCGAATCGTTCAGGAACAAAGATTCCGATTATTCCGGAGCGGCGGAAATCTGCCGGAAAATTTCAAGAATAAAAAACGGCATTGTCTCGCTTGGGTCGATGAAAAATTCTTCTCCTGAAGACATTTTGGCGCTGAAAATTTTTCGGCGTTACGAGAAAGAACTGCAAAAAAACAACGCTTTCGATTTCGATGACCTTATAGAAAAAGTTGTTAAGATTTTCAGGGAAAATTCCAAAGTTCTCGAAAAATACCGCGGGCGGTTCCATCACATTCTCATAGACGAATATCAGGACCTGAACAACAAACAGTACGAGCTGGTGAAACTGCTTGTCGGCGCATCGTCGCGAATATCCGTAGTCGGCGACGACCAGCAGATGATTTACAGTTTCCGCGGTTCCAATTTTCAGATATTCCTTGATTTTGAAAAAGACTGGCCGGACGCCAATGTCGTTCTTCTGGAAGAAAATTACCGTTCCGCGGCAAAAATAGTAAAAGCCGCGTCGGCGTTGATTGCCAACAACGAGAACCAGAAACCGAAAACCCTCTGGACGAAAAAAGAAGATGGCGCGCCCGTCAAAATAGTTGAGACCTCGGATGAGGAAAGTGAAGCGGATTGGATAGCCGAGCAAATACAGATAATGACGAATGACAATAACGATGACAATAAAACTTCTGTCATTGGTCATGGTCGCCATCATGGTGCGAATGTCGCCGTTCTTTACCGCACAAACGCGCAATCCCGCGCAATTGAACAAACGTTGATTGAAAGGGGAATACCGTACCAGATTTTCGGCGGCTTGCGGTTTTATGAACGGAAAGAAATAAAAGATGTCGTCGCGGCGCTTCGCTACGCTCAAAATCCCAACGACGAAATCAGCCGCGAGCGCCTGGAAAAAAATATAGCCAAGGGCCGCTTCTCAAGGTTCCGGGAATCCCTTGATGGCGATAATTTTTCTTCGCCGACAGAATTGATACGTGATTTTCTGGATTCAACCGACTACCTTGAACTTGTCGGAAGGAACTTCCTGAACGCCGATGAACGCCGGGAAAACATAGCGGAATTGCTCCATTTTGCCTCGGAATTCAAGGATTTGCCGTCGTTTTTGGAACAAATAACGCTTCTTCAGCCGACAGATTCACCCTCCCAGGTTTTTCGGAAGAAAAATTTGGGAGGGCAAGCCGTCAGCCTGATGACGATTCATCTTGCCAAAGGCCTTGAATTTGATTCAGTTTTTCTGGCCGGCTGCAACGAAGGACTTTTGCCGCACAACCGCTCGCTCGGAAACGGAACGGAAACCGAAGAAGAAAGACGTCTGATGTACGTCGCGATGACAAGGGCGAAGGAAGAACTTTTTATCAGTTTTTACGACATACCGTCGCGGTTCCTAGGGGAACTTCCGCAAGAGCTTGTCGAATTCGAAAGCCTTGTGTCCGGCGGCAAAGATTTTTCCGACCTTGACAGCGAAGAGCGTTACATCACGCTTGACTGAAGGAGCATAATGCAAAATACGCTAATCCACTATGCGAATATTGCGAAATTTCGCATGATTAGCATAAAATAATTTGTAGTTTCGCATTATAAAAATTCATAATCATGACAAAGCTCGGCCAACATTTCTTAACGGATAAACGAGCGCTCAAAAAAATCGCCGAACTGCTCGATTTGAAAAAAAGCGACTTAGTTTTGGAAATAGGGCCGGGGCACGGAGAATTGACGGAACAAATCGCCAGCTACGGTTGCGAGATAAACGCAATAGAAAAAGACGGACAACTGGCGGAATTTCTGAATAAAAAATTTTCTGGAAATGAAAAAATAAAAATAATGAACGGAGACGCTCTTAAAGTTTTGCCTTCGTTAATTGAAAATTGTAAACTGAAAATTGAAAATTATAAATTAATCGGCAACATCCCTTACTACATCACCGGGAAACTGCTCCGGACAATAGGCGAGTTGCCCTACAAGCCGCGCCTCTCGGTTCTGACAATCCAGAAAGAGGTCGCTGAACGGCTGGCGTCGAAACCTCCTCGCATGAACCGCCTTGCCGCGAGCGTCCAATTCTGGGCAAAACCAGAGATTGCCTTTATTTTGCCAAAAGATTTTTTCAGGCCGAGGCCGGAGGTGGACTCGGCAACCATCGTTTTGAGGCCCGCGGTTAACGGGGGCGCGGACGAAAAGGCCTATTACAAAATGGTGCGGGTAATTTTTCGTCAGCCGAGGAAAACCGTCCTGAACAATCTGGCCGCCGCGTTGGAAATTCCGAAAGATGAAATTGAAACGGGCCTTAAAAAAGCCGGCATCGAACCAAATTCGAGGCCGCAAAACCTTTCGCTGGAAGATATTTTCAAGCTGGCTTCGAATTTTTAATGAATGGCAATAAGATTTTAGGGCGGCTTGCCACGAGTGAGCCCCGCTTTTGGCGGGGCGAGTCGAGTAGCTCCTCGTCGTCCTTCCTTCGTCAGGACTCGCTCGGGACACTTGAAAATCTAATCCCGCCTTTGGGGCGGGAAAGATTTTCTAAGTGGGGATAAAAAATTTAGGATTGGTGGCGGCGATAAACTATAATTAAGGAGTAATGGATGCACCGGATCTCAAAAAACTGATTGCGGGATTTTTGGTGTTTTCGGCGCTTACCAGCGCCATAACTTTAATTTCTCTGAACTTAATCGGGACGCCGAAACCCGCCCAAGAAGTTCTTCAAATCGAAGGGAAAAACCCTCTATCGACAATAAGCGATAACGCTCTCGTCGAGAAACTTCCCGACAACGGAGGGCAAACAAACATCTCGGCTTCCGGACAAACGGACGGCGGTCTTTCCGACCCGTCCAATCTGACGAATAATTTGGCCAATGTTTTTGCCGAACAGATGATTGCCAACAACCGGAACGGGCCGCAGTACGACCAGAACGGCGAGCCGACCGTGCTCAAACTGCCCGGCGAGGACAAAGCGGCGGAGATGATAAAACAGGCGCTGTCCAAAACCTCGTTTGATTTCGACGACAAAGTATCGGTTCCAGTGTATAAAATCGCCAACTCTTTCGGTCCGAAAGATGTTTCCGGTTATTTGGAACAGGTTTACGCGATTCTTGGGCAGGTTTCGTCCAGCACCAAATCGTCGCTTGCCGATATCCAAAATCCAACGGCCGACGACATGGCTATCCCGGGGCTTGCCATTGAAGCGGCTCTCGCGAAACTTTCTTCCCTGTCGGTGCCGAAGCCCTTCGTGGAACTTCACACGACTCTTCTGAGATTTTTCTCGAACCAAAAAAATGTTTTTAACGCGGTCGCCGATTACCAGTCGGACCCAATGAAAACGATTGTCGCTCTTCAGAATGAAGAAGAAATAATAAATCGAGACCTGACGCGAGTTAAAAACGCGGCGATGAAAGTGGACAAGGAAACTCTTTCTTTAAACAACGACCCCGCGTGGGAAAAATTGTATTCCGAAATCTTCGGCGTTAAAAAAGCTTACGCTCTTTTTGGTATAGGAGATATTGTTTTCGACCCGTCGGTTTTTGCCCAAGCCGTGGCTACAGTAAGCGCCCTCATAAGCAACAATCTGGCCCGCATCAGCGAATGGCTTTACACAACGGCTCTACGCATCGCCGTCAACATTCTGATAAACGAATTCCAGAACCAGGTTGTCAACTGGATATCCGGCAACGGCAATCCGAAGTTCATCACCGATTGGAGAGGATTTTTAAGAGATGTTGCCAACAAAACCGCCGGCCAGGTTATTTACAATATATCTCCCGGGCTTTGCAGCGGTTTCGGGTCGTTAATCAGGATTTCGCTCCTACCGGTGCCGTACGCGAATACGGGTGTACGCTGTACGCTGAATCAGGTGGTTAGTAATGTTCAAAATTTTTTCAACCGATTCCAGACGGGCGGGTGGTACGCCTACAGTTACGCTATGCAGCCCAATAATAACTACTTCGGCGCGCTTATAACGGCCTATGACAGGCAGTTGACGGAGGTTATGGCCGCCAGGGATGCCGCCAGCAACCAAGCCGTTGCAAGTAAGGGATTCCTCTCCATTAAAAAATGTGTGCAGACATCCGAAGATGAATTGGGTAACGTAACCTGCGTAAAAGAAATCGATACCACTCCGGGCTCGGTTGTAGGCGAAACGCTTACAACTTCGCTCGGCTGGAAAGGAAACCAGATTGTAAACGCCCAGAGATTCGAAGATTTGGTGGCGGCAATCGTAAACGCTTCGATAAACAGAATAATCAGAGAAGGGTTAAGTTCTCTCACTGAAGCCATGAATCCGGCGACACCGTCATTCACGGGCGCCACGCCGACCGGAGTAACCAATCCGGGGAGTTTGGGCGCCACTGCGACCAACGTCAATAATCTCATTAATTCCCTGAGTCAAACCGGGGTTTTTGAGCAAAACCAAATTATCATCGATGCCGACACTCAATGGCTGTCGCTCGAATCCCAGGCAACGACTTCGGCCATAGCCCTGCTCAATCAGCTTTCGGCTTCCTGTACGGATATTTCGGCGCAGATATCCCAAAAAATCAGCGAGTTAAATTCGCTCACGGCCACCACGCAAACCGAATTAAACAACGCCAATGCCATTAACAATTTTAGGAGCGCCGCCCAAACCGCCACCTCCACGCAGGAAATCGCCAATCTGCTTAATGCGCTTCAATCCATCGACATAAATCGGATAGAGAGCGCGGCGACCGCCGCACAGGACCGCCTGGCCGCTCTTCTGCACTTTATTTCGGTTGTTCAATCGAGTTTGCTTAACGGCAATTGCAACATAACTCTGCCGTCGCTCACTTCTCCGCCGCAAACTAACGGCAACACTGGCGATTAAGAAATAATGACGCGAATTTTAAAAAACTTTACCGGACAGAAAACCAAATGGGTTGTTTGGCTTTTCTGTCTGGCGGTCCTGGCAATGCCTTTATTCGCCGGCGCCCAACCGGAACCGACTGGAAATGAACCTTATGATACCGCCCCGAGCGAAAGCGTCGCCGGCAAGGTAGCCAGTTGGGTTTTTGGAAGTATTGGCGGTGTACTCGGGGCGGTAATCGGCTGGATTGCTTTTGTCATCAATTATGTCATAGCTTCGATTTTCGGCGTTGCCATTTCTATAATTTCCTATTTCATAAGCATAGTCATACAACTGAATACAAACATAGTGCGTTCCAAAATGGTCACTTCAGGTTTTCAGGTAACTTTGGCCATTGCCAATCTTGGGTTCGTTCTGGCCATCATCGTCATCGCCATAATGACGATTTTGAGGTACGAGACCTACGCTCTCAAGCAAACTCTCTGGAAACTTGTGGCCGCCGCGATTCTTGTCAATTTCAGTTTGGTCATCGCCGCCGCCATCCTCAATTTCGCCGACACGCTGACGCTTTATTTTTTGAACAGCTTTAACCCGGGCGGAAGCGGCAGCAGTTTTGACGCATTCGCCACATCAATAGCAAACGCTTTCGCGCCGCAAAGGCTTTTCCTTAACTTGAATTTTCAGGGTCAGGCGGTTACTCCGAATTTAGACGCGTTGCAGGGAGCGGGTAAGAATTTCGGCGCCACATTGGTTGCCTTAATGAATCTCGTTTTCCCGACAATTTTCCTCATACTCACCGTGATAGCTCTCGGCGGGCTGTTTATAATGCTCCTTATAAGGTACATCTATCTCGGCATTCTTATAATCCTGATGCCAATGGCCTGGCTCCTCTGGATTTTCCCGCTCACCTCCGGCCAGTGGAAAAAATGGTGGAGTAAATTCATAGAATGGACAATGTTCGCTCCGATAGTCGTATTTTTCATCTACCTTGCCATTCTGACGATGGGCGGAACCTCGGCAAACCAAACCGGCAACCCAAATTCGTTTTTAAGCGGGCTTGGCGTGGTTGAAGACCCGACCAGCCCAATTGTCGGTTCCGTTTCAAATTCCCTCGGCGGCTTCACCGGCGATTTCGCCAAAACTGTTCTCGGAAGCATGCTTCAGATGGCGATGATGGCGGCAATGCTTTTCGCCGGTTTGTTTATGGCCAAAGCGATGGGCATAACGTTCGCTGCAGCCACAGTCGCCGGGGCAACGGCGGTAACTTCAGGATTCGGCGGGTTCGTCAAAAGGAGGGCGCAAATAGCCGGTGGAGCAACCATGCGAAAGTTAGGGATGCAAAAGGCAGCCACGAAACTTCAAGAATTTGGAGCTAAAAGAGGTGTTGTTGGCCGAACTCTTGCTTATCCGGTTCGCATAGCCGGACGCGGCTTGGAGTCCACCATGGTTGCCACAAGGGAAGATTTGGTCAAGGACGCAGAAAAAAGATTGTCCGGCGAGACAAACGACCAGCTTATCCGCGGCAAGTCTACTTTCACGACGCCGGAAAAAATAGCGGCGACCAAGGAGTTATTCAGCCGCGGCGCGATAGAAAACCTGGATGACAGCGATGTTAAAGAAGCTGATTTTAAAAACTATGGACAAGAGAATTTCCGTAAAAAATTCGACAATCAAGGGAGATTATCCAATGACGAAATGCTCGACGCTTTGCCGGACGCGATGACGGGCAACTTCGACAAATTAGACAAAGCGGTAGAGAAGTTTATAGCCACCCTCACTAAGTCCGATATTTCCCAAAACAAGCAACTAAACGATATTTTTGGCGGCGGGAAATTCATGGGGCGAGACGCCACTCAAATGAAGTTTGTGAATGAAACAATTATAAAGCAAATGGCGCTTGATAGACCCGAATTGATTTCTTCAATTATACCTAAACTAAAGGGTTCCGCGCTTGAAAACTTCAAGAAAATGTTCACGCTTGCCAAAGGGAATATGACTGCAGAACAGAAGGAAAAAGTGGATAAACAATTCGAGAAAATGATAGAAAATAATATTTTCTACTACGGCGGCGACTCGGGAACTCCAGGGGGGACAATTCCTCCTCCGTCATCGCCGCCCCCGGGCGCTAAATGATAACTAAACTATGTCAACCCAAATTCCAAGCAAACAATTATTCACCCGCTGGGACGCCCTGCCCGACTCTCTTAAAGAGGCGATTGCTTCAGAAACTAATTCGAATGTTGTCTGGAAAGCCGCGGAAGACGAACACTTGCCGAAGGAAAAAATCGTCATGGTGTCGAGGCTTGCCGGCTATGTCCTTATGGGTTTCATTCACCCCGAAGACCTTACCGGCGAGATAAAAGATTCGCTTGGAATTGACGCTCGTATCGCCTCGAGCGTCGCCAATTCCATCAACACGAAAATTTTCCAGCCGCTGCGCGACGAACTCGAAAAAATTTACGCGCCTGCGCTGAGCGAAGTCGAAGCGTCTGCCGCGGAAGAAAAAGAGCGGGGCGGATATCAAAAACCGGTCATGGTCGAAGAGATAGCAAAACCAATGCCGCGACCGGAAAAACCGATACCTGCCCCGATTGCGCCGTCAAAAATTCCCGCGGTTCCGCGGCCATCGGCTCCTTTTATGCTTCATCGTGAATCCGAATCGCAACCCGGAATGCGGCCTCAGCCCAATTTCAAGGTCATCATGCCGGGAGAACAATTCGGCAAGATGGACCAGAAGTGGACGGCGCCGCCAAAACCGGCTCAGATTGAAACCGGTTTTGTTCCAAAAGCCGCGCCTAGAATACCCGAAAAGGATTCGCTGGTAGTCCATTACAGCGAAATGAGAACTCCTCTGGCGCCGGCTGAAAAAAATCGCGTTGTCTCTGCGGTTCCGCCTGCGCTGAGCGGAGTCGAAGCGCCAGCACCGCAATCAACAATTCAAAACGCGGGCATCAAACCAATTACTCCGCAGCCGCCGAAACCGGCGACAACGACAAAAAACGTTGTGCCGGAGAATCTCCAGAGGCCGGAACTTCCCGCAGGAGATAAAAAATAAAAATGTCTAATTTCTAATCAATGACCAATGACAAAATGTTCAATTCCCAAACTTTTAGAAACTTATTAATTGGGATTTGATTAGGTCAATTAGGAATTAGTCATTAGAAATTTATCGTATGCAATTCCAAGTACCACAATTCATAGACGTGGAAGACAAGATAGTCGGGCCGCTGACGCTCAAGCAATTCCTTTATATAGCCTCCGGAGCCGGCCTGAGCTTGCTCCTCTTTTTTATCGTCCAGGCGTGGCTCTGGTTTATCCTGTCAATTTTCATAATATCCGGCGCCGTGACTTTGTCTATGGTTAAAATAAACGGCCAGCCGCTCATGAAAACGGTCGTTTCGGCAATCGGGTTTTATTGGCGTCCGCAAACATACGTCTGGCAGCCGGAAAACAAAAAATCGAAAAAACAGAGTCGTCACTTGAAAAATTCGGCGAAGGATTTTCATTGGAAAATGTCATTTCCGGCATGTCTTTAAAGAAGTCATGGCAAAATCTCCAGACGGGGAGCAAAGTCGCCGCCGAAGAAGGGAAATGGCTGGCCAGAAGAGCGCACGAGCGTTACGAAATAGTCCGAAAAATCGCGGGAGACAGACAAGCGGTAAGAAGAGTGGACTACAGGTAAAAATTCAAATATCAAAATGCAAAATGAAAAAATGTTAAAATGGGGTCGTCGAGATTTTTGATTTTTTCTTTTTAATTTTTTATTTTTCAACAATGGCCAAAAATTTTGGAAATACGCAGGACTTGGTTGAGGTGGAGTCCATAAAGAACGACGCATTAATCCTTAAAGACGGCAGCCTCCGCCAAATAGTAATGATAGGCGGAATAAATTTTTCCCTGAAATCGGAAGAGGAACAGGATACGATAACTTACGCGTACCAAAATTTTTTGAACAGCATTGATTTCCCGATTCAGACAATCATTCATTCCAGGAAAATAAACATAGAGGACTACCTGGCGTTTCTCGATGGCAGAGCTAGGGAAGAATCGTCCGAGCTTCTCAAAAATCAAATAGGGGAATACATAGAATTCATACGCTCTTTCGTCGGCGATAATCCGATTATGGCCAAAACTTTTCTCGTGGTGGTTCCTTTCTTCGCCGTCCAGCTTCCGGACAAACGAACAATAAAAAAAATAGTCCCGTTTTTCGGCAAAAGCGAAAGCGAGGAAGAAAAGAAAGAAGCTGGCAGGGAAAAAAACGCCGATTTCGAAAAAAACCTGGAGCAGCTGCGGCAGCGCACCAATCAGGTAATCGAAGGACTGCGGGCAATAGATTTGGAAGTGAAAACTTTGAATAACGAAGAATTGGTGGAGCTTTTCTATAATTTTTACAACCCAAGCACCATTGAAAAGGAAAAAGTATCCGCCGGCGGCGACGCCCAAAATAAAGAAGAGTAAAAAAAATAATTATGCCTGGAGACCAATTTCCAAATCTTAAAAAAATCATAGCGCCCGCCGGCGTCGGGGTGCAATCGAATTACGTGAAGCTGGGCGATAAATTCGTCAAGACGTTTTTCGCTTTTTCCTACCCGCGCTATCTGTCGAGCGGCTGGTTCGACCAGATGATAAATTTACCGAACCTTTTTGACATATCGATTTTCGTGTCGCCGGTCGACACCGGCTTGGCGCTTAAAAACCTCCGGAAAAAAGCCGCGCAGATAGAATCCGAAATAAGCGACCAGCAGGATAAAGGCATGGTCCGCGACCCGATGTTGGAAACGGCGCTCCGGGACGTTGAAATGCTCCGCGATTCCCTGCAACAGGCGCAGGAAAAAATGTTCAATGTCGGACTTTATATCGCCATCTATGCCGACACAATGGAAGAACTGTCCCGGCTCGAAAGCCAGGTGACTTCCATGATGGAAGCCAAGCTTGTCTACATAAAGCCGGCGCTTTTCCAGCAAATCGAAGGCTTGCTCTCCGTGATGCCGCTTGGCGAAGACAGGCTTTCCGTAACGCAGCCGATGGACTCCGGCCCGATTTCGTCTTTTTTCCCGTTCGTTTCCGAAGACCTGACTTCCGACGACGGAATACTTTACGGCGTCAACCGGCATAATAACAGTCTGGTCATCTTCGACAGATTTTCCATGGAAAACGCCAACCAGGTGGTTTTCGCCAAGGCCGGCGCCGGAAAAAGCTACGCCACCAAGCTGGAAATAATAAGGTCTTTGATGATGGGGGTAGACGTGATAGTCATCGACCCGGAAAACGAATATCAGCGGTTGGCGGAAAGTTTCGGCGGAAGTTTTTTCAATATTTCGCTTTCTTCGCACGAGCACATAAACCCGTTCGACATTCCGAGCGTGCCGGAAAACGAATCTCCATCCGACGTTCTCCGGTCGCACATTGTCAATCTGGCTGGTCTGATAAAACTGATGCTCGGCAAAATAACTCCGGAGGAGGATTCCGTGCTCGACCGGGCCATAACGGAAACTTACGCTTCGCGCGAAATAGTTCCTGGTGAAGATTTTTCCAAGACGCAGGCGCCTTTACTCGAAGACCTGGAAACGGTCCTAAGAGACCTTGAAGGCGGGCGTGGAATAGCCGAACGGCTTTACAAATTTACAAAGGGCAGTTTTGCCGGATTCCTCAACCAGCAAACAAACGTGGACGTCAATAACCGGCTGATAGTTTTTTCCATCCGCGACTTGGAAGACGAACTCCGGCCGCTCGCGATGTATGTCATTTTGAATTTCATCTGGAACATAATACGCGCCAACATGAAAAAGAGAATAATGATAGTCGACGAGGCCTGGTGGATGATGAAATACGAAGAAAGCGCCGCTTTTCTCTTCGGCCTCGCCAAACGCTGCCGTAAATATTATCTCGGCCTGACCACGGTAACCCAAGACGTCGAGGATTTTCTTCGCTCGCCGTACGGACGCCCAATTATTACCAATTCTTCAATACAGCTTCTTCTCCGTCAGGCGCCGGCCACGATTGATATTGTCGCCAAGGCCTTCGGCCTGACCAACGCGGAAAAAAACTATCTTTTGTCATCGGAAGTAGGAACGGGGCTCTTTTTCGCCGGCCGGCGGCATATTGCCATCCAGATAATCGCGTCTTACTTCGAAGATAGAATAATAACGACTGACCCGAAACAACTTCTCGAAAACAAAGAGTGATATAATAAGGTTGGCCCATTGAAATGAATGAGGAAGGAAAACTTGGATATTTAGACCCCATCGCGATAACCGCTTTTGTGGCGGCTTTTATGGGCGACCTTGCTTTTATTTTCGCTTGGGGGGCGATCATTCCCGTAATTGGCTTGGTGATTCTGGCCGCCGTTTTGGCCATGCATTATCTAACCGGCCTGATAATGGGCGCTTTGGTTATTCCCAATCTGAATGGTTTTATCCCGAAGCTCGTAGTCGTGGCGGGAATAATAATTCCTTTGCCGACCCTTGTTCTTTTTTTGTTCATCGGCATGTTGCTTCAAATCAAACTTGTCCAAACCGTCGCCATTACGGCCGTCGGCATAGTCACCGGCGGAGCGGGAGCGGTTGCAATAAAGGGAGCTTCGATGGCGGCTGAAGCGGCCGAAGGAGGGATGGCGGCCGGCGAAGCCGGCGCGGCGACTGAATCCGCGGCGGCCAGGGCAGCAGGAAAAGAAACTTCAACGGGAGAAAAATATGCGGGGAGTAAACCGGGCGGCGTAGCCGCGAAAGAAGAAATTCCGCCGGAAGCCCTTGGTGAAGAAGAATCTCCTTTTGAAAAACTTCAGGACCTGACCCAGAATGTACAAATGGGAGAACCTCAAGGTGAAAAAGAAGAAGGTGAAACGGAAGACGTTCGGTTGGATGATGAAAATAACGAAGTCGATTTGCGGAAAATAAAATGAGTCTTGTTAGAAACAACAATTCCATGATTTACACAAATATGTTTAATATTTCAGATAAAAAAAGTCGTTTTCTGTTAAAACAGATTATTTTACGGTCGCCCCGGGCGACTTGTTTCTAATAGGATGAGAAAAATTTTCTTTTTATTTATTTTAATAATGCTGGTGGGCGCGTTGCCTCGTTCGTTCGGCCAAAGCGCATCCGTGACCGGACCGAGGATTCTTTTAACCTGGAAATCAAATACTTATGTTCCGGAAGGATTCTCCGGGAAGATTATGCCGACATCCAATTCTCCGATAACGGCTTCCGTAGAGTTGATAGACGGCGGCAAGATTATCGACCTTTCCAGAAAAAATATTTATTGGTACCAAGATAATAATTTTCTGGCCGGGGGCATAGGCATGCAGCGCGTAACTTTCCGCGCGCCCGATTTGGCCGGCGGAACAATGGACCTGAGGGCCGAAGTGCCGAATTATTCAAAAGGAAATCAGCTGAAAACGGTTCAAATACCCATATCCAAACCGGAAGCGGTTATAGAAGCGCCGTTTCCTTACGGAAACTTTTCGTCGTCGCCGATAAAACTTGTCGGCCAGCCCTATTTTTTTAACGCCGACAGCGTTTCGCAATTTAATTTCGCCTGGAGCATAAACGGACAAAAGCCGTCTGGCGCCGAGAATCCACAAACCCTTAATATAAAATTCAGCCCCACCATGCCCCAGGGTTCGACCCTGTCGGTTTCTTTATCGATACAAAATACGACGAATCAATATGAGTCCGGAGTTGAAAACATAAACCTAATATACGCGCCATGAATCCCCCGCATAACAAGGATAATTAATTTTTGCTTAAAGATTTTTTAAATAATTATGGAAAAATATATATCAAGGCCAAAATATAATTACAAGAACTGTAGCCATAAGCAATCCTTGTTATGCGGGGGATTAATTTTCGCTTTTTTGTTTTCCGCGACGCAATCCGCAATGGCGATAGACGCCGTCGCCCCCGACCTGACCATACCTCAAGGCGCGGCTGGGTCTGACGCTCTGGTGA
>JBBTVY010000007.1:0-30290 GCA_038063055.1 Patescibacteria group bacterium
ACATTCCAACATTCTGCAGAATGTTGGAATGTTCTAATTCGACTAAATCATCAATCACATAATCGCCTCCAATTTCTTTTATTCTCTCAAGCAGTCCCGGCGGAACATCGAATTCTCCCCCGTTTAAAAGATAAATCTGTTTTTTTGCCGTAAGAAGCTGGATTTCGCGCACGATTTCTTCCGCCTGCCCTGAGTCCGTCGAATGGGACGCATATTTCACGGCTAAATTTCCCGAACCTAATTCCTCTCGTATTTTATTCAGAATCTCAAAGTTTTTCTCCGCCTTTTTATCGCCACTCCTTTTTTCCGATTCCAAACTCGACAGCCGTTTTTCTATCGTTTCCAGGTCTTTCAGTATGAGTTCGGCGTTGATTATTTCCAGGTCGCGGAGCGGGTCCGGCGCGCCTTCAACGTGTATTATTTCCGGGTCTTTGAAAACGCGCAAAACAACCACTATCGCCTGTGTTTCCCTGATGTGCGACAAAAACTTGTTGCCGAGCCCTTCGCCCTGGTTGGCGCCCTTCACTAAGCCGGCAATATCGTAGAATTCAACGACTGCTGGGACGATTTTTTTTGAATGGCTTATATCCGCGAGTTTTTTCAGACGCTCATCAGGCACGGTTACCACGCCGACATTCGGGTCGATTGTCGCGAACGGATAATTGGCGATGGTTATTTCCTGCTTGGTAAGCGCCTTGAAAAGAGTAGATTTGCCGACGTTAGGAAGGCCTACAATACCGATAGAAAGGCGCATAATTTATTTTTTTTGTATTTCAAAAGGTATTTCTATAACAGGGTCATTGGTATCATTGGAAAGAATGAACACGGAACCATGATAAGTACCCGCTGTTACCTGGTCCCATGGGTAGATCATTAACGTAGCTTGTGTCTCATCTTGAGGTGGGATACTTAATGAGTTGGGTCCACCCGTCATTGCCGAGAAACTGTCTAAGACTGTTCTATCTTGCTTCTGCGTATTGAACCGTGGTTTGATCGTGAAATACAAAGGTTTAGTACCAGTATTTTTTATTTTGAAAGGAATTTCATGTTCAGCATCCGAGAATACCAATGCACGCCGGTCTACGTCAATAAACGCTTCATTTTCTTTTTTAGTATTATCGTACCTCATGCGTAGGGTTGGATCACCCAAAATATTTTGAGCTAGCCCTGTAGGAGAAATTTTCAGAGTTTCAAATACCGGCTTCCCTGACGTAAGAAAATGACTCTCATCTCTTGGCGCCTGAGAGGCTGCAAAGACTGGAACCGAATTCGCGATTACGACTAAACTATCGGTGAATAGATATTGTCCAGCCAGGTAATCTTTAGTAGTAAACCGACCGACAGAGCATGACAAGAAAAGACCCAGAAAGGTACTGGCGTTGCCTATATTTTCCGGCTTTAAATTTTTTTGATGGAATGTGGGCGCACCATGGCCATTAAACAGTATAATTTCATAGTTATGTGACCGATTTAATTCTGTTAAGTATTTCTGATCAGATTTTACGTCCCAAGGATCTATAAAATTTAATTGGTTAGTTTGATATCCAGTTTTATATCTACCGAACAAAGAAAAATCTTGCATTACTGCAACCTCGCCTTGCATATCTTTTGGCTGCCGATCAGAAAAGAGTGGCGTGTATATTAAGACATTTTTTTGATAGGAAAATTGGCCGGAGCGATAATCGTGATTTCGCTTGAAATAATTTTTCAGCAATGTGACAGAGTCCTGGTTTGATGAGTTCGGCGTCAGTCGGCCGACCCAATAGGGAGGAATAATTATGCCGCCTGGTTGACAAAGAGTATCTTTATAGGAAAACGCTTTTCTTTCTGTTGAATAGATACAGGCACCAAAAATATCTTGATAGATTGAATCACCTAAAATTAAACCTTCGCTGTTAAACACCGAATTCGCATCAACATAATCGGGGTGATAGAAGTAGCCTGTCGGCACATTGCCTACGATTAATACGCCGCTTAAAGTATCGTTTCTGTATGTATTTAGAACATATTCTTTAAGGTTCAGAACATCATCCGTTGGCTCAACAAGCTTTGTAACCGTGCGGAATCCGAGCTCATTCAGCACGTCTTTGCTGTATGTATCCAGTTCGTATTTTAACGCTTCTGCTATATTTTTTTCGACAAGCAACAGAACTATAGGCTGATGTTTATTATCTTCATTTTGAGGTATCGATGTCTTTGTTATCACGGGGGCAGTTTTGCCTAAAATAAAATATGCTACTCCTACGATAATTAAGAGCGCTATTCCAACGAACATAGGAATTAACCAGTGTTTTTTGGGAATGTCTGTATTCGCTATTTGGTTTTCAGGAATATCCATTATTTTTATATTAGGAAAGGTAATTTGATTTTGAATTCAACATAGTGTTCTCGCTCCCAAGTTCAAAATTTTTTGTAAGTACCTATAAATTCTGCGCGCGCCAGTTCGTGTTTTGCGATTTCCGATTCCAATTGAGCCTTATCGGCTCCGGTAGCCAAATCGAGCATTGAATCTAGAGCATAAAGCTTGAAAAAATATCTGTGCGTTCCGCTCGGCGGACATGGACCCGTGTAGCCCGGATTTCCGCGGCCATTATTTCCCTGAGTTCCCGGTGCGCTGTTTTCGTTTATCGCCGGCGTTTTTAAGTCGATATTCCAGATAAGCCAGTGCGTGAAATTACCTATAGTCGCGTCCGGATCGTCCATTATAATGGCCAAACTTTTGGCGTCCGGCGGGACTTCTCCTATTTCCAGCCTTGGATTTATGTTTTCTCCCTGACAGGTGAATTTTGCGGGAATTGATTCGTTATTTTTGAACTCCGGGCTTGAAATATTCATTTTGATTGATTTCTCCGGCGGACCGTTTACTCGCGACAGAAATAAAATAATCGCGAAAATCGCCAATAAAAAAACTATAACATAAACGGCGAAACTTTTCATATCGCGTTTTTTATTTCCCTGATAATTTCTTCAGGCAACGATTCTCCGGGTTTCGTGCGGCCGGGATATTTCCATGCGCTTATTATTTTGCGGCGGGTTTTTTCCTCCTGAATCATCAACCAGATTTCGTAGGGATGCTTCTCGCTACCCGCCTGTTGCATCATGGCTATCGTGTCCGGCGCGATTCCCTCTTCTATTCTCTTCGGATAGCTTATAACTCTTTTCAATCTGTTCTCCGAAAGACCGTAGAACCGCATCTTGTAGCGGCTATGGCTTGTCCAGTGCAATGGCTTTGGTTTTCTCAATATAGTCATGATTCAACCCATTCAACATGTTCAGGGCAAGCAAGCTCGCCATAAATCAATTATTAAAATCATATCATAATTGACCAATGAAAACGGCTTAATAAAAAACCAGTTATATCACTACCAACGATTGTAGCTAAAAAGGGAACAATGATGAAAAAACATTTACTAACATTTCTGAACAACTTAAATAACGATTGTAGCTAAAAAGAGAACAATGATGAAAAAAAAACAGGTTATTGAAAAAATTTAGAAAAAAGGTAAGATAAAATTTTATATGACTCAATCTCAAGCGCTATTAATATTGAAAACTGGCGCGAACGTTTTTTTGACCGGTGAGCCGGGGTCCGGCAAGACGCATACAATTAACGAATATGTGACTTACTTGCGCACACAAAGTATCGAGCCGGCAATCACGGCCTCAACCGGCATTGCCGCGACGCACATTGGCGGGATAACCATTCATTCGTGGAGCGGCATGGGAATTAAAACGAAATTGGACAAATACGATCTTGATAAAATCTCATCAAGCAAACATATCGTAAAGCGCATCCGGCGCGCCAAAGTCCTTATCATAGATGAAGTGTCCATGCTTCCTCCTGAAACTCTCTCCATGATCGATGCTATTTGTCGCAAAATCAAACAGAATACGGAGCCATTTGGTGGCGTTCAAATCGTCTTAGTCGGCGATTTTTTCCAGTTGCCGCCGATTGTAAAAACAGAAGTAGTGAACGACTCGCAAATAATGTTCGCTGAAGGGTCGCCGGTCCGTTTCGTTTATGACTCTCCTGTGTGGGGACGGACAAACCCAATTGTCTGCTATCTCACCGAACAGCACCGGCAGGACGATAGCGATTTTCTTGCTTTGCTCTCGGCAATTCGGCGCAATGTCTTCGGTGATGATCACTTGTTTCACATTAAAAGCAGAAAAATTGACTATCGTGCCGCGCAGAATGGCGCACCGAAACTCTTTTCGCATAATGTAGATGTGGATCGTGTCAATGACAAAATACTCGCCGATCTTCCTGGCGAGTCAAAAGTATTTACAATGTCCTCGCAAGGCCCGGATGTGCTCGCCTCTGCACTTAAGAAGGGATGTCTTTCTCCCGAAACGCTTTATCTTAAGGTCGGAGCGGCCGTGATGTTCACAAAAAATAATCCGAAAGAAGGGTTTGTGAATGGTACGCTTGGCGCAGTTGAAGGATTTGATGAACACAACGGTTATCCGATTATAAAAACGCGAAACGGAAGAAAGATTGAAGTTGAGCCAATGGACTGGACGGTGGAAGAGAATGGAAAAATTCGTGCGCGAATTATGCAATTACCACTTCGTCTTGCTTGGGCAATCACAGTGCACAAGAGTCAAGGTATGAGCTTGGATGAGGCGGTGGTGGATTTAAGCGATGTTTTTGAATTCGGACAAGGTTACGTTGCGCTCTCGCGTGTCAGGCGGCTTTCAGGCCTGTATCTTCTCGGTTGGAATGAGCGCGCGTTTCAGGTACACCCCGAAGTATTGGAAAGGGATGTACAGTTTCGCGCTCGGTCAGAGCAGACAACGCACATATTCAGCGGGTTTACAGGAGATAAGATTACGGCAATGCATGAGCAGTTCATTCACTTATGCGGAGGTAAAATCATTTCAGAAAACCGCGTTAGTGAGCCGAAAATATCTAGTATTCTACACATAGGCCGCCAGTATCAAAACGCTCGAGGTGAGCGACGCTGGGAACGCACACTTGCTCTTATTCGGTCTGGAAAAACGATTGCTGATGTTGCGAAAATGCGCGGCAGGACCGAAGGAACAATTTGGGAACATTTGGAATCTCTACGTATGCTCGATAAAATATCAACGCAGGATATCGCGCATCTCGCGCGTGGACACGAGCAGTCAATCGCCAAAATTCATGTCGCGTTCCGTGAACTTGGCACTGATAAACTCTCGCCTATTTTTGAAAAACTTGGCGGTGTATATTCATACGAAATATTGCGAATAGCTCGGCTAATGCTCAACGAAAAATTTACACAAGAAACCTCATTGTCGTCAGGTTTTGAAAAAGTAAGAGAAAAATACCCAAATACCTATTTGCCGTGGGACAAAACACAAGATGAGGAATTGCGAGAGCTTTTTGTAAAAGGTTCGTTTATTGTTGACCTCGCAAAAACATTCAATAGAACAAGAGGGGCAATCAAGTCACGCCTTGCTAAATTAGGGCTTTCGGATGATTGATAAAATTACAGTAGCGAAGAGTTTATTGACATTTTGAACAACCCCAAATAACGATTGTAGCTAAAAAGTGAACAATGATAAAAACACTTATTACTTGATATTTTTTAACAAGCCAAACAATGATTGTAGCTAAAAAAGCTACAATCATAAAGTTGATGTAATGTGATAGGAGTTTGAATAATAAAATAAATCAAAAATCCGAAACAGACGGCATGCAATTTCCGACGCTTTTGCTGTAGCGGCAGTATTGGCATTCATCGGAAGCCAAAGGAGGTTCTTCAAACTCTACCGTCTCGCGCGCCCGTAAAAGCGTCTCTTCTATCCATGAATCGTCTCCCTTATGCGATTCAATCAGTAAATCAAACGGCAAAACTGCTTTTGTAAGTCCGTTTTCAATTGAGAAGCCGTTGGCTTTGTTGGCTCTGGCGAAAACGAAATAGCCGACGGGAGAAACTTCGAATCCGTTTTTTCGGAGAAGCCACTGGTAAACTTCCATCTGGCGGCGGTAGGAATCCTGAACCTTATGCTGGTTGGCTCCAGTCGCCTTGTAATCGACGACAATCAGTTCTCCGCCGGGATTGACCCAAACGTCGTCGACGGCTCCGAAAACCATGAAATCCGTGGGTTCGTGAAGATAACGAACTCCGGTAAAGTTGTGCCGCCATTCGTTAATTTTTTCGTTTTTATAAGGCACCGCTTCAATATTGTTTTCAAGCATAACCGGATGCGGCTTACCTTTCTCGCGATAAGAGTCGAATTCCTGCTTCAAAAGATAATCGACGGCGTTGTTGATGGTGTATGGAAACGGAGGAGGGCGCTTCACTCCTTTTTTCAAATCCAACCAGAAACAGCGCGGGCAATCCACCAACAGGTCGATTTTCGAACGCGAAAGCTTGGTCATTTAGTTATAATAACCGTTCGGCGCAGGTTTGGCAAAATAAATGCTTAATAATATGGGTTATTTCGCTCTTTTCATCTTTTCCTCCACTTTTTTCACGGCGATTTCCATTCCGACTTCGCGCGGATTTCTTTTTTCCTTAATGCTTCTGCTCAAAACTAAATAAGTCGCCATTCTTACTTTCTTTCGGACTAAATCGAACATTCTCTTCGGATTATATCCCCTGTATTCGGCATAGGATGAAATTACTCCGCCAGCGTTGGCCACGAAATCAGGCACTATCGGAATCCCCTTTTTAAAAAATTCATTCTCAATTTTTTCGCTCATTGGGATATTTCCCGCTTCAACGATGATTCTGACACGCACGGCGTTTTTATTGGAATCATTTATGACGTCGGTGACTGAAGCCGGTATCAGAATATCCGCCGGAATGCCCCAAAATTCCTTTTCACTTATTTTGAATTTGGGAAAAACCTTAACCAACGAGCGCCTGTTTTTGATAACTTTTCCGATAATGCGTTTATCAAATCCATTTTTAGAAAAAACAGCGCCGCTCTTATCCGCTAAAGCGACTATTTTTGCTCCTTTCTCTGTCAAAAATTTGTAGGCGAACGTCCCGACATTGCCGAAGCCGTGTATCGCCACAGTGGCGTTTTTAAGCGAGATTCCCGCCAGTTCCGCGGCGACTTTCGTTGATTCCACAACTCCGAATCCCGTACTGCCGAATTCGTGCGGAATTCCGCACTTGCCGCCCCGCCAGCCGGCGGGGCGAGACTCGCCCGCCTTAAGGCGGGCGGTTCGCCCTCCTAATGTTTCCATACACACGTTCGCGGGCTTGCCCGTTGCCGTTCTCCAATTCCCCGTCGCTTCGACAAACCATTTCATTTCTTCCTCGCCGCTGTTCACGTCCGGCCCCGCTATGTATTTTCTCGGGGTAAAAACAGATATCGCGCGCGCGAAACTCTGGATAAATTTTTTCTTTAGTTCTTTATCTCGCAAAACTTCCTGTGGCATTACAATGCCTGCTTTCGCGCCGCCGAAAGGAATATCAGCCAAGGCGTTTTTCCAGGTCATCGTCCGCGCCAGCCGAAAAATTTCATCAACTGTGACGTCAGCGGTCATTCTTATTCCTCCCTTTCCCGGCCCGAGCGCGGTATTGTCTATTACCAAAAATCCCTTCATTCCGATGGAAGGGTCATAAACTTCAACCACGTATTCCGGGCCGAATTTATCTTTTTTTATTTTAATTTCGGTTTTCATCATTTCATTCCTACCACAATCGCCATTCGACCTTCCGGACTTCCTGTCAAAACAGACCTCCGGTGAGAGAAAAATCCGGTGTTTTGGAAAGTATCTATTTCGCTGATTTCTATGTTTTTTCCCTGAACGCCCGCGGAAATAAGTTCTTTTACGTTGTACCCGACAAGGTCGATTGATTTTTTCCCATCCGGCAAATCGTATATGAATCCCTTAAAAATTTTTTCGTCCGACACGCGTTTCCGCAACTCCTCTGTCGAAAATACGTACGATTCTTTATGGATGCACGGGCCTATGCCCACAATAAGATTTTCCGGAGCGGTTCCGAATTCCGTTTTCATTTTTTCGACTACCGAACAGATAAAATTCTCTGGTGTGTTGATGCGGCTAAGATGCGCCAGGGCAACCGCGCTTTTAACCGGATCGTAAAGAACGACAGGCAGACAATCGGCCGTTAAAATCATCAGAAAAATTCCTTTTTCATCGGTCATAATGGCGTCTGCATTCGCCTCGTCGGAAATCCCGGCCCCCGTCCCGCGACTCTTAAAAGATTTGTCGATAATTTCTATGGAATTGCCGTGCGAAACTCCGGTCATCACGCAATCTTCCGGCTTTATGCCTAAAAGCGACAGAAAACGGGATTTATTTTTAGCCACGGATTCTTTTTCTCCCCAATTGAAAGACATGTTTCCGTCTTTTGCATCGGAAAAGCCGTGAACCAAACCTGAAAATTTTTTTAAATTATCTAATTGATACATTTCTTATTTTTTATAGCCGGCACCTTTTCTGATTATCGAAATCTTCCCGTCTTTTATTGAAACAAGCGTCGACGGTTTTGATTTAATCTTTCCACCATCCATATAAAATCCTATTTTATTTCCGAAATATTTTTGGGCTTCTTTCACTGTTTTAGCCGGGGTTTTGCCTTCAAAATTGGCGCTTGGGGCTATCAATGGTCCTGTTTTCCCCAAAAACCGACGCAATGCCGGCGCCGATGGCAACCTGAAAGCGATTGTCTTTTTGCCGCGGTGCAAATACGAAAATTTACTTGATGCGCAGGGCAAAATAACGCTTACTGGCCCGGGCCATAACCGACCGAGAATATTCGTTGTTTTTGAATCGGGCTTTATGCCGAAAAGCTTAAGGTCGCCCAACTTCCCGATTAAGACGATTACCGGCTTGTTCGGATTTCTTTTACGCAAACGATAAACCCGATTAACCGACTTCTTTGACAGAGCCGAACAGACAATGCCGTAAATAGTGTCTGTCAAAATGACGCCAACGCCGCCCTTTGAAATTATTTTTTGCGCTTTGACTGTGAATTTATGAAAAATATTCATTGTAGCACTGATATTTAAATTTTATAAATTACGTCTTTTCGCTCCGCGACTATCCGCCAGCCTTTTTTTCTTGCGACTTTGTAGAGGGACATATTCGGATTGAAGCAAATGGGTTTGTCAACCATTTTCAAAAAAGGAATGTCCGACTCCGTATCCCCAACTCCGACAGAACCTTTAAGCGTCAGATTCTCTTTTTCAACGGCGCGTTTTAAAATCCTGTCCTTGTTGAAAATCAGTTCTTTGTAGAGTTTTTCGCCGGTAAGGCGTTTCTTGTCGTCTACTTCCAGCAACAGGCCGTAAACTTTATCGAAACCGAGTTTTCTCGCGAACCTGCCGACCACGTACATCGGCGAATGGGAAATTGCCAGAAGATAATAATTTTTATTTTTAAGTTCGCCTATAATGCCCCTGGTATAGCGGTAAAGCAGGTTTTTGCGGGATGAAACGACTTTATTCACCGCGGCTCTCAAATCTTTCTCCTTGACCATCTTTATATTTTTGTCGAAAGCCCTGACAACGGCATAAATATATTTTTCATAACTGTCTTTCCTGTCGAGCCAGCGTTGGTATTCTTTCGAATATTCTTCGCGGACATTCCGGCGAAAAACGCCGTCAGCAATCAAAATTTCCACAAGTTCTATCAATAAGCTGGAACGGAAAACCGTGCCGTCTATGTCGAAAACCGCCACTTTCCGTTTTTTTGTTTTTTTCATTTCTTATTTTTATTTATTAACTGATTTTTGAAAGCGGGCAGTTTTCGTGGGCGTGAGGTCGGGCTTGGCAGTATTTACGTCCATAGTCAATCAGAAGATAAGTGAAATTGAACCATTCTTTTTTTGGAATTATTTTCATCAAATCCCGTTCTATTTTATCGGGGTTTTCGTTAACCGTCAGGCCGAGTTTTTTTGAAAGCCGTCGTACATGGGTGTCCACGGCAATTCCCTGCACCACCCCGTAGGCGTTGCCGAGAATGACGTTGGCGGATTTCCTGCCGATGCCGGGCAGAGTCAGCATTTCAGCCATCGTCTTTGGAAGTTTTCCGCCAAACTTTTCTTTTAATTCTTTGGCCGCGGCCAGAATATTTTTAGCTTTGTTCCTGTAAAAACCGGTTGACCTGATGTCGTTCTTGAATTCATTTATGGTCCGTCGATTGGCGGACGCTTTAATATAATCGTCGAGTTTTCCGTATTTTTTGAAAAGTTTTTCGGTGACTTCATTGACTTTTTTATCGGTGCATTGCGCCGACAAAACAACTGCCACGAAAAGTTCCCAGTTATTGGAGTAGCGGAGCGCGATTTTTGGTTCGGGAAAAAGCTTTTTTAGCGTTTTTATTATTTTGGCCGCTTTTTCTTCTTGTGGTGAGCTTTGCCGAACCATTCTATTTCTTATTTCCTTGGCGGTCAATTCTCTTTGTTTCATTTACAACTATCGTAAATCATTTCGCCGATTAAAGTAAATATCGATTTTGCGTTATTTTTGACAAAAATGCTTAATTATTTTAATGTTTGCTCAGCCGAAATTTACACCGGCGGAAAGGAGGGCGAAATGCGCCTGCGCCAAGCAAACTATCTCAGACGCAGACGGCGGCGGGCTAAAAGCTTCCTGGAGAGGCGGACTGAAAAGGCTACCCGCCAAGAACCGCCGAAACTTAAGAAAAAAGAATCTCTGCGTCTCAAAATACGGCGCATTACAAGAAAAATACTGAGATTGCCGCCGCCAGAATCAACTTAAACGCCCCGGCGCTTCGCGTCGGGGCAATCTTTTTCCGCTTGCAATATAGAGCGCAAAGCGCGTTAAATGTCGCTGAGACGTAAAAGATATGTCGTAAGATAGTAAAGAGGGATGATAAGTCCAATAACGACTGCGGCGACTATGAGCATGGTAAGTAAATTAATGCGCTGGTTATCGCGAGAGAGTTGACCTGGTGCGGTCGTAAGCATAAGCGCGCCAACCCTTTGATTTTCCAAATCGCGGAGTGGAACGAGCGCGCTCATGACCTCGTTATTCAAGAGCTGACTCCCGCCGATATATTCTTCACCGCTCGCGATAGCTTGGGCGAGTGTGCTTTCGTGTATTTTATCGCCAGGTTCGAGAATGGTGCTCACTATAACTATGTCGTCTTTGACAAGCGACGTATCGAGACCGCTCATTGTTTTAAACGAAGCAGCGAACTGGTTGTTTAAAAGTACGCCTGTAATAATAGCACCTATAATTTCACCCCGAAACAATATTGGCGCTCCGGCCTGAATTGCCAATCCTCCCCCTTCAACTTGCGCAAGCGTCACTGCTGGTCGTCCTTCAATGGCCTCGGCGCCGATCTTTTGAGCAAGGATATTCTCGTCTCTGAGTATTGAGGCATTGAGCTTGAATATAACTTGTCCATTTGTGAGAGCAACCGCAATGAACTGCTGTCCAGTAAGAGCCAGAAGTTCTCGACTGATACTCTCTATGTCTTTGAAGTCGTTAGATTTGACGGCTGACGCGAAATCTTCTGTGTTCGCGATAATCTGGCTTGACGAGAGCGCTTTGTTTTGGAGACTCTCGAGGTAGAAGGTAAAAACCTTCGCATTGGCGTCGACTTTGTTTCGCGCTTCGCTTTCAATACGCTGCACTGAAAAGACCGAAAATACGGTCGTCACGGCGAGGGCTATAATAAGCGACGCTCCGATGAAAATGAGGAGTATTTCCTCGCCAAGTCTGAAACTTAGCCACCGCCAGCTCCAGATACCGACTGCAACAAATGCCAGAAACTTGAGCGCGTATTCACCTAACCAGAGCGTGTTCGGCGACTCAACTGCAACAAAGAGCGACATAATTGACGCGGCTGTAAGAAAAGAAAACCCAATTAGAAGCCATTTGAGCAACCTATCGACGTTACGTGTGTATCGCTTAAACAATACAAGCGTAGTGCTCAAAATAAGGAACGAGGCTATCTCTTCCATTCGATTCACGATAAAAAACGGCGAGAGAAACATACCAAGGGCAAAGTTTTCCGGTCGCTGTGGAAGTTTCTCGAATACGTAACTTGCGAGGATAAGTACCAAACCTATAAGGTATAAGTATGGACCAAGGGTTGCGAGACTTCCGATTGATCCGTAGATAGCGTGGACGATCTGCCATGCCGCAAGAAGAAAGAAACCAACGCATCTAATGAGAATAAAGTAGTCTCGTTTGGTGAAATATGCTTCTGTGAAAAGCCAAGCTACAATAAAGAAAACAACAGCTCCAAAAACATCAACGCCGAGATTAATATTATTGACAAGAAGAAATGACGACATACTTGTGTCAAATTATAACACATTATCCGATTGAAGCTAAATCAGGCACCAATATTTGTTAAAATGTCCTGGAGAATATCTGCAGATAGAGAACCAACCATCTCTTTGGCAATAAATCTTCCTCCGTCTATGAAAACGGTAAGCGGTAAAGTGCCAATTTGGTACGCTTCACCTACGGCGCCATCTGTGTCTAAAAGAAGATTGATACTGACGCCTTGATCTCGCGCGATGTCCGTTACAACGTTTTTATCTTCTTCGCTGTTTATGGCGAGAAAAACCGTATCTTTCGCCGCCGGAAACCGCGCGTAATCATTGAGTATATCGAGCGCTTCAAGCGATACTTCGTTCCAAGAAGTCCAGAATAGAAGGACTATTTTTTTCCCGGCGAAATCCGAAAGTTTAACGCTCCGGCCGGAACTGTCGAGCAGTATGAAATCGGGCGCTTTTTCCTTAATCGCTGATTGCCCGCCAGAACTCAGATTTTCGAGCAGTAAGGGCGAAATAGTAACGATAATCAGGATACTAATCGCGAGCGTGAGAGCTCCGATGAGCGCTAAAAACAAAATTTTTTTGATACCGCCAAAATTTTTCATAGTTTATCGAAAAAAGAATTCGCGTATTTTTTCAAAAAAAGAACGGACTGTGTTATTACTCTTTGTTGCCTGTGCCGTAGAAGCCGGAATTACGTAAAGTCGCGCAAGTTCGCGTTCGACCTTATTTCCCAGTTTGTCCTCTGCCTTTATTCTTATCGTCTCACTTCCTTCACCGCCAGACAAGACGTTACCCTCCCATATTCCCAGGCTGGAATCGTAAGAAATAGCGAGTTTATCGCTGTTGCGGTACGCCTCGACGCTCTTTGGTTCTCCTCCTCTGAGCGCGAAACGCAGGCGAAAGGGCGTTTGGGGCGAAATCTCAAACGTTCCCGATGCGTTTGGGAATAAAATTATGCCGTTTTCATCAATAGTGAAACTGCCTATCCGCGGCGGCGTTGTGTCAATCGTCAGAGACCATGTTTGAAGCGATGAGTAATTGCCTGCGCGGTCAACCGCTCGCGTTCTAATTTCATGTTTCCCGTCGGCGAGCGCGTCGGAATGACGAATACCGAAGCGCGCCTCACGTTCTCCCAATCCGCTTTCGATTGATGCCCGGTACCACGGCGAATCGTTTATGGCGTATTCGACCGCGCCGATACCCGATACAGCATCGCGAGCAGTTCCGGATTGCGTCAGGTATGGCAGGTTCGTCAATCCTTCTTTGGCCGTATTGAGCTCAAATGTCGGCGGCTTGTTATCGAACACCATCCTAACTTGTTCGGCGTTGGCGACACTTCTGCCCAAAGCGGTTACTCCCCTAATCGCAATACGGTAAGTGCCAGACTGCGTGAAGGGAACTTTAAAGCTGAAACGCTCGAAATTAGAATCCCACCGTCCATCCTCGGGGAGAATAACTTGCCACGTTTTACCGTCATCGGCGCTCCACTCGAGCTTCGCGAGAAAATCATCCTTGCTCTGCACAATTCCACGGAACGACCTGGATGTTTCCGTTGTGAAAAAATCGCCCTGTGTCTCCCAAATGAGCGTCGGAAGATTATTAAAAATGGTAAAGACATTGCTTGCGACAGTATTTTCAAGAGAGCCGTCGGATGCGGTAATTCTGAAACTGTAGTTAGAACCATCTGGAACTGTTTTCGAATCCCATACAAACTCTGATTTCTTTAAATTGTTCGCGAGGGTTTTCCATGTCTTGCCGCCATTGTCCGTAAGCTCGACTGTGTAAGTTAGCGAATCGTCATTTACATCTGAAGCAAGCCAGCTTATGTTAATCTTCTCGTTAAGACGCAGGCGGCGACGCGACGGCTGAAGAAGCGTAAGTTTCGGAGAGCTATTAAGATAAACATTGAGGTTTGTTGGCGCTGAAATTCTCCCCGCGGGATCGTAGGTAACGACTGAAATAATATTCCTTCCCTTATTGAAGTTCGGATTAAGCTCCACTCTTTCTATACGGAAGCGGCCGTCTTTTCCGGCGCTCGCGGCGTACTCTCGGCCGCCGTTCACTTTTGCCACAACCCTTGCGATATTCAAGCCATGTCCGACAATTTGCAACGTTGAACTCGTCGTTTCGCTGTTGCGCGCCGGCGTTTCGATTACCGGCATCGCGGGAGGTTTGACGCCAACCGAGAATGCGTCCGTTCCGACTACTGTCGCGCCTGAATTGCCAGCTAAGTCTTCGCCGACAACGGAGATTTTCGCCGGTCCATCAAATCCCTTAATAACACCATAGGTGCCGATAAAATCGATATTTCGTTCGTCGGCGACAAGAGAAATTTTTACCGCATCGTGGTTAAACTGGGCGACATCGACTGCGGGAGCGCTCCTCAGTTTTTCCGAACTCATAAGCCGAATTTCTACGGGCTCACCCAACGAGAACTCGGGGTTCACGCTCACCGTGAAATTCGGCGGAGTATTGTCAATTGTAAAATCCTCGGTTTCCACCGCGGCTTCACCTTCAAAACCCCGCGCCGCGGCGCGGAACCGATACTTGCCATCTGGAAGTTTTGTCGTATCCCAACGAAAAGTTCCGGTTGCCGACTGATCGGGGGCAAGGAGTTTCCAATAGAAGTACGGCCACTCACCGTGCCCATAATAGAAATTAACGGGCCCAGGTTGTCTCAATCCAAATTGCGGTCTTACCGTCGCGTCGTCTTTGTCGGCAGCTTCATACGCGATCGAGACCGTCCCCGAAATAACCTGGTGGGTGAGATTGTTCGTAAGCGACATCGTCGGATAATATGTAACAAAACCGCCCTGGGAAACGCCGTTTGTGGTTCCCTGGGAAGTGGAACCTGTGATGGTGACGGTAAAGAGGGGGTTGGTTTCGTCTATTATTAAACCCTCAATCACCCTTGCTGCGGCGCCACAGCCGCCGGAATTAAAATTCAATAATACTTGATAGTAGCTCCTCGGCGAAAGATTCATTGCGAAAGTGTGGCTCGTCTCCGACGCGGGCACAACTTCGCTCAAAATAGCGTCATCGATGGTATCAACTTCCAGTTGGTAGCTCGAGCAACCGCCGAAATCCGCCGAAGGATCGCTGGTTAAAATAGAAAAGCTCACCGGCGCCTGGATGGAGTTTCCCGACGGCGTACGGCTGTAACTGATTGCGGCCGACGCGAACCGAGGCGCGAGAATGATTCCAAATGCAATGAAAATTAAGACAGCTGTTTTTCTTGGTGTCATTACACTCAATTTTTTCGTCTATAGTATGCTTTCCCCGCAAGCGTACAATGTATTACCCTTTTTCTTCAGAAAGTTCCTTACCGGTAACTTTTACTTCAGGAACATTTTCGCCCCTGGTGTATCCCGCAATGATTTCTTTCACTTTTTCCACCACCTCCTTGGGGTCATACTGGCTCTTGACAAGATAAAGCACCGCGCCTAAGCTCAAGGCCTTTTCGGCATCGGCTTGTCCAGCCAAATTGGTGAGTATAACGACCGGTACTTTCTTTAGTTTTTCGTCCTGCTTCATCTCCTTCAAAACATCGAAGCCGTTCATTTTAGGCATCATGATGTCAAGAAGCACAAGGGTTGGGGGCGATTCAATCGCCTTAAGCTTTGTCAAAGCCTCCTCGCCATCAGTTGCCAAATTTACTTCATAGCCGGAAAGACGAAAAACACGTTCATACATGCGTATCATTAATGGATCGTCTTCAGCGATAAATATTTTTACTTTAGAATCCATATTTAAATTACAACTATTGTATCAAATATTAACTCCCCTCGACGCAAAACAGTAGCTTAAGACAGTAGCTTAAGAAACGTTATTACTTTTTTTTGCGTACTCGGCAATAACTTCTTTCACTTTTTCTACCACCTCCTTGGGGTCATACTGACTCTTCACCAAACAAAGCGCCGCGCCAAGCCCAAGCGCTTTTTCAATGTCGTCTCTTCCCGACAAATTAGTAAGAACGACTACGGGGATATTTTTCAACTTGTCATTTGCTTTAAGTTGCTGTAATACTTCAAAGCCGCTCAATTTCGGCATCATGATATCAAGAAGTATGGCAATGGGCGGGGGTTCCATCGCATTTATCGCTTCTAATGCCTTTTCCCCGTCGGGAGCCGATTCGATTTCGTAGCCAAAAAGCTTAAAACCGAATTCATACATCCGTCTTATAGTAAGGTCGTCTTCCGCTATGAATATCTTGCTCATGGGTTTATAACTTGATTTTATAATGAAAATTACTTTTACGCCATTAAACTTTCGACCCTTTTCACCAATTCTTTCGGGTCGGTATCGCTTTTTACAACGACATCAACGGCTCCCAAGGCGCGGATTTTTTCTAAATCGCTCGACGCGCTCCGCAAACTGGCCAAATTAGTGAGCGCTATCACCGGTATTTTCGCGAGAGAATCGTTCTTTTTAATATTTTCCAGTACTTCAAAGCCGGAAAGCTTAGGCATCATAATGTCGAGCAAAATTACATCCGGTTTCTGTTCCGAAGCCGATAACTTGTCCAATGCCTCCTGCCCGTTGGTTGCTGTTTCAACATCATGGCCGGAAAGCTTGAAAGTCCTCGTATATAGGTTCAGCATGGCCGGGTCGTCATCAACGATGAATATCTTTTTCATTAAGCGTATTTTATCATGAAACCAGCGGCAATGTAAAAGCAAAAGTGCTGCCCTTGCCCAATTCGCTTTTTTCAAGCCAAATTTTGCCCCCCATTCCCCCTACCAGCAGTTTGGATATGTATAGCCCAAGCCCCGTGCTTTTACTAACATCTCTGGTCAAAATTTTTTCCCCGGCCTGCTGAAATTTTTTGAAAAGCAAACTTTGGTTTTGCGGTGATATGCCATTGCCGGTGTCCGCAACCGACACTTTAAGAAAATTACCTTCTTTTGTTATATCGATATTTATCCCGCCTTCTTGAGTATAATTTATTGCGTTGCTGACAAGATTATATATTACCTGCTTGGCGCGGTCCCTGTCGGCCGATACCGGCGGCAGTTGGATAGCGTCGTCTGTTTTAAAATTAAGTTTTAATTTTTTGGATTCCGCCATGGCGTTTAATTCGTGCACAACTTCCGTCGTCAACGCTACAAGATTAATATTCTCACTTTTTAAAGATAACTTTCCCTGTTCAAGCCGAGAAGTATCCAGAAAGTCATTGACTATGCCGATTAATCTTATGCTGGCTTTGTATGAATCATCGACCATTTCTTTGACATCCGGGTTTTTTAACTCCGTTCCGAAAAAATCTTTAATCAAGGCCATGTTCCCGCGAATGGCTGTAAGCGGAGTGCGCATTTCATGTGAAGCTATGGCAAAAAACTCTTCACGGGATCGTTCCAGTAGTTTGGCTTCAGTTATGTCTTCAAGCAAGAACACGTAACCAATAACTTCCTTATGGTCGCGAATCATGACAATTGGAGAGAAAAAGAAACGTAAAAATTTATTTCCAAATATAACCTCCGGCACATTAATGCCAAGATTTTCTGCAAGGCAAAGATTGGATTTGCCAAGAACATCAACGCTTTTCCCAAAGAGCGAGTCTATCTCCGCCATTGTTGCAACTCCATCGGAAATGCCAAGAATATTCGATATGGCCTTATTTTTAAGTACAATCTGGTGCGAAGCGTCGGCAATGATAAATCCGAAATCCAAACTATTGATGGAAGCGACGAGACGGGCCTGTTCTTCTTTAAGCTCGCGCGTACGCTCGGTGACTTTGCGCTCCACGCTCTCTTTTTCGGCCACCAATTTTCCTTCCGCTTCTTTTTGTGGAGTGATATCGGCAACTGTGCCGTGCATTCTGACTGGTTTTTTATCCTCGTAAAAGACTTGCCCTCGTGCATCAATCCAGTGGATAGAGCCGTCAGGCCATTTTACTCTGCACTGCATATTCAGGTCTCCGGTCTTAAATGCCGCATCAAAACAATGTGTCGCGTACGCTCGGTCTTCTGGTACTACATGCTCTCCAAAAATTTTAGCTCCCCAATTCGGCTGTAAAGTTTTATAGCCGAAAATTTCGTCGTGCCGCAGATTTCTTTTTGCAGTATCGTTAACCAAATCAAGGTCCCACCAACCCATCTCTGCTGATTTGAGAGAAAGGTTAAGTCTCTCTTCACTTAACCGAAGCTCTGCGGTTCTTTTTGTTAAATCTTCTAAAACATTCAGTACCGCTTTCTTCGTATTTTCCAGTTCCCCAACCTTATCGGCTAATTCTTTATTAGAGCGGCTAAGCTCGACGGTTTTTTCTTTAACTTCAATTTCGGCCTCCTCCAAGGCCTTTTTCATCTCGTCAAACTCTTTCAATAAACTCTGTATTTCGTCAAGCGCCATAAAACATTTTTGAAAAATTACTCAACCTTTACTCTCTTTTAGCCCGACAATTCCTGTCTCCAGCGCTTTAAGCGGTTTTATAACTATAAACTTAATTAACAGCCAAAGAATCAAAGCAAGGAGCAAAAAGCCCAAAGTTATAATCAAAGAAATTCCACGTTGGGCTTTAAGAATGCTTGCGTTTAAACTATCAAGTCTATAGTAGGTTTCAACCACGCCAACCGGCCCCTCGCCCGACTTAAGCTCAATGGGGACATACATTTCCATCAACTGTTCATAACCGCTTTCTGATATATTCTCCGCTTTAATGGGTACTTGGATATCTACGGCTACCTCACCTCTAATGGACTTTTGAAAATCCTCATCGTCTGCAAAGTTCTTGCCGATAATAGATTTGGCGTCAGAAAAAATGATCGTGCCATCCTTGGCCCACACTTTAATGCGTATAATATTATAGGTTTTAATGTCTTCAAAAAGTTCACTAAAAATTTGGTTGGTTTTTTCAGGATTTTCAAGAGAGAAGTACGATGGCGAGGTTACATGTCGTTTTGAATGAATTCTTATAAAATCAGCAATAATATCTTTAGCTCCTTCAATCGCCTCTCGCTTCAGAATTGAATTCACTTGGTAATTTAAGATAACGCCGACGAAAGCTAAAACGATTAGGGTTGGAGCTAAAAACTTTTGAGTAAGACTTAATCTTATTTTCATTATTTTATTTTACCATGTTTATTTAACTATGGCTTCCGCCCCTATTTTGGCTCGTACCCGCTGAATTCCTCGGTATAAATATTTTTTTCTTCCACGGCATTGCGGAGCAATATCTGCCGCGCCGCCTGCGCCATTCCGGGCGGCCCGGCTATGTACCACAAGCAAGGTGAGTTCGGCGCGAGGCGCTCTCCTGCGCTCTCTAAAATAAAAGAGTCGTCAAGGGGCCCGATTTTATCCCGCAATAAAAAGTTTGGATTTCTCGCTTCAAGCTCTTTCAGCTCGCCCAGATAAGGGGCCGATTCTTGGCTCCCGTTCGCATACAAAAGAATAATTTTATGAGCCGATTTATTTTCAGCCGCGAATGTCGCCATGCTCAAAAACGGCGTGATGCCGATTCCTCCTGCAATAAACACGATGGGGCGCAAATGGTCTTTGGGCAAAACAAAAACTCCAAACGGACCTTCAATCATAACCTTGGTGCCAAGCTGGGTTTCCAATATGTTTTTCTTAAATCCGCTCTCTGAAATCCGAAACGCTATTTTCAAATATTTTTTTTCATTTGGCGACGAGGCGATAGAAAACTCCCGGCTGTTATTTCTACTGTCTTCATAGGTTGGATTTAAAATTGTAACCCTCGCATACTGGCCGGCGATAAAATCAAACTGGGCATCCTCAAGGCCCAATAAAATCTCTGCTGTTTTCTCGGCGACAATACTGCGGCCAATAATTGGAAGTTCAAGGGATACGGCCATATTCTTTTTTTATGATTCTTTTGCCGGAAGCGTATCGGAGGTATCTTGAACTTTTAACCCCTGCTCAAGCGCCTTAATCTTCTTTTTTAGTTCTGCCATAGCAAGCTCCCGTCCAACCATTAATTTATTCATTTTTTCAAGCTCCTGATTTTTTTTCAATAACTGCTCTTGGCTTTCCTTTTGTTCCGTAATCGGAATACGAACCGCAATATACCGCTTCGGTTTGTTGTCCGGCCCCATAATGGGAACCAGAGTAGAATTAACCCAGTAAAAAGAACCGTCCTTGGCTCTATTTTTTATTTCTCCATGCCACACTTTTCCGCTTGAAATGGTATCCCACAGTTCTTTATAAAATTCCGGCGAATGAAATCCGGACTTAAGAATCCGGTGATTTTGCCCGATAAGCTCTTCTCGGCTGTATTTTGATACTTCAACAAATTTATCATTGGCATAATAGATGTCACCCTTTCTGTAAGTAGCAGAAAACAGCGCCGATTTATCAAGAGCAAGGCGCAAGGCCTCTAGGTCTTCTTTTAACGCCAAATTATCCAGACGAGTGGTGGCTTCTTGCAGATTAAAAACCGTTTCTCTAGAATTTATCGAAATAATTGTCGTAAAGATTACTGCCGCCAGTACCGGGAGAGCGTGCGCTATGACAGATAAGTCGTTCCTTCCGTAATAATAAACCCAGCCCGGTTGAATGTAGTTTAAAATACCGTGATGCAATGCTGTGAGCACAAGCAGAATCCAGCCAAGCCGCCAGTCGGCAAAAATTATAAGGAGAGCGGCAACTATGAAAAAGTGGAAATGCATCTCTATTGAACCGCCGCTGATAAAAACAAACAAGTACGAATATATAACTATGGCAACCGTTACCACAATCCGCCAAAGATAATGGTTCTGAATGTTGCCCTTGAGCAAGGTCGTGATAAGTGTAGCCATTGCCGCTATCAACACGGTAACAATCGCTTCGGGAATGCTAATAACTCGCCAGGCAAGAGGGCTAGGGTAAAACGAAGCGAGTTTAACCACTGCGTTTAAAAACGCCACAAGGGCAAAGACACCCAGGTGCCACCATAAGATTTTTACTATGAAATTATCAACTTTCTTGTAGTTAAGGGAATCTTCCAGTCCTTTATTTATATCTGTAATGAAATCTATGTTCATATATTTTTATTATATCATAATTCTAAACACGTCTATCATTCTTCTGTTATAATGTGAATATCAATGATAGATAGAAAAAACTTCCTTCTTATTGCAGGAGTGCTGGCGACAGCCGCCATTGTAGGCTTTTATATTCCATATTTGAAATGAGGAGTTTCTTATTTGCAAAATTTTTTAAACTTTGTTATCATCAGGCCTGTTTTTTGTTGTCAACCAAAAGGAAAGAGAGAAATGCAGAAAGAAAGGTTTTTGGAAATACTCGGTGAGCACGGTTTTCACGACCGACATATAGGCATCCTCTGGGAATCCAGCAGGAAAGGATGTCTGAATGAAGAACTGGTGGTGAACATTGCTCGTTTGCTCGCGCCGATAAGCAGGGAGGTTCAGGCCAAAGGGTGATATTCCCGGAACTAAGCGAATGCCGCCAGTCACAAGCTGCGCGGCATTTTCATTTTCCATGGCACTTTTTATACTTTATTGCATGTCCGCTTTCGTTTTTCGCTCCGCAAGGGCACGGGTCGTTCCTGCCTATTTTGCTAGTGGGAGCGAAACTTTGCGAACTGATTGGTTTTGCGAAATTTCGCGAATCACTTGTTTGGTTCGCGTCTATTCGCGCTAACTTAAAAATGTTCATAAATACCCAGCCGTTGAAGTTATTCCAAAAATCTTTGAAAAGCCGGTGGGCTTCATGGCGATATTCGACGACCGGGTCTTTTTGTCCGTAAGCGCGGAGTCCGACCGATTCGCTTAACGCCTCAAGGTCCTCCAACTGATTCATCCAGAGCAAATCCAGAATATTCAGCAGCCGGTTCTTGGAAAGCGGGTCGATGGACGCGTCGCCGCTCCTTTTTTTCAAAAATTCCGAAAGGGTTTCAAAATCGTCGTTGGCGGGATAAGGATTTTCTTTGTCGGTCAGTCCCGATTCTTCGAACATTTTCCGCAATTCTTCGTCCGGAACCGACGGGACGCCGCGTTCTTCGCCGAAAATGTTGTTTTCAAGATATTCTTTCGTGGCTTCAAAAATCAATCCCTCGACGTCTTCCTTGTTTAAACTTCCGAGAATTTTCTGGCGCTGGCTGTAGATGCTCTTGCGCTGGCGGTTGAGAACATCGTCGTATTCGAGCAGTCGCTTACGCAAATCAAAATTGAAACCTTCGACTTTCGCCTGTGCCTGAGCGATTGCTTTCGAAAGAAATCCTGCCTGAATCGGCTGGTCTTCCGGCAAATTGAAGGTTTCCATCATTCCTTTTATTTTTTCGCCGCCGAAAATCCTCAGCAAATCGTCTTCAAGAGAAAGGAAGAATTGAGCCGAGCCGGGGTCGCCCTGCCGGCCGGAGCGTCCGCGGAGCTGGTTGTCTATGCGGCGCGCTTCATGGCGTTCGGTGCCAATGACATGGAGCCCGCCCAGTTCGCAAACTTTGTCGGCTTCTTCCCGGCTGGGTGGATTTCCGCCGAGAATTATGTCTACGCCGCGACCGGCCATATTGGTGGCTACGGTCACAGCTTTAATTCTTCCCGCCTGGGCTATGATGGCGCCCTCTCGTTCGTTGTTTTTGGCGTTCAAAACTTCGTGCGGAATTCCGGCCTGCGTCAACTTCTCCGAAATCAATTCATTTTTCTGAATGGAGGTCGTGCCGACAAGAACTGGCTGTCCTTTTTCCAGTCTTTCTTTTATATCTTCGATGACCGCCGTCCACCTGGCCTCGACGTTTTTATAGACGGCGTCAGGCAGGTCTTTTCTCACAAGGGGTTTGTTTGTCGGAATACTCACGACCTCAAGATTGTAAACCTTATGAAATTCTTCGGCCGAGGTCTGCGCGGTGCCGGTCATTCCGGAAATTTTTTTATAAAGGCGAAAGTAATTTTGTATCGAAACCTTTGCGTAAGTTTTCGACTCCTCTTTAACCAGCACGCCTTCTTTGGCTTCGATTGCCTGATGAAGGCCTCCGCTGTAACGCCGCCCCTGAAGCATGCGCCCGGTGAATTCGTCGACTATGATTACTTCGCCGTTTTTCACGACGTAATCCTTGTCGCGCCTGAAAATGGCTTTTGCCTTAAGGCTTTCTTCGAGATAATGAACCAGCCGTAAATTTTCCGGGGCGTAGAGATTGCCGACGCCGATTAATTTTTCCACCTTTTCGATTCCGTCCTTTGTCACGCTCACCGACCTGAATTTTTCGTCCACCGTGTAATCCTCGTCTTTTTGCAATTTCTCGGTCACCCTCGAAAAAACTTTATAAAACTCGCTTGATTCCGCGTCCGGAGCCGAAATGATAAGCGGAGTGCGCGCTTCGTCTATAAGAATGCTGTCAACTTCGTCGATTATGGCGAAATTACGCGCTCTTTGGACTTGTTCCTCTATTCCATAGGCAAGATTGTCGCGGAGATAATCAAAACCGAATTCGTGATTCGTTCCGTAAACAATATCGGCAGCGTAAGCTTCGCGCCTTGAAACGGGTTTCAGAAACTCCTGCTGTACTAAGAAACTGCCTGTGGCGTCCCGTTCCCTGTCCGCGAGTTCCTCGGCGTTTTCCGGAATTTTCCACTCGGGGTCGTACATAAAGGCAGAATTGGGCACCAAGCAGGCCACTTTTAAGCCCAGAGCCCGGTAAATTTGGCCCATCCAGATGGTATCGCGCCGCGCCAGATACTCGTTCACGGTCACCACATGGACTCCTTCGCCGGAAAGCGCGTTGAGATAGGCCGGAGCCACTGCGGCCAAAGTTTTTCCTTCTCCCGTGACCATTTCGGCGACGGCCCCCCGATGTATCACTATTCCGCCTTTTAATTGTGAATCGAAAGGCCGCTGGCCCAGCGTGCGCGCTGCGGCTTCCCTGACCGCGGCAAAAGCTTCCGGAAGAACGTCGTCAATGGTTTCTCCTTTATTAAGACGTTCTTTCAGCTTTGCCGTGGATTCTTCTAACTCTTTTTCGGAAAGGTTTTTAAAATCTTTTTCGAGAGCGTTTATCTGCTCGACAGCCGGTTGAAGTGATTTTACGTAGCGTTCGTTCGAATCACCGAAAATTTTTCCGAGAAATGACATATTTTATTATCAGCTTCCTTCGTTCCAAATACGCCCCTTCCTGTAAAAGCGCGCAGCAGTTGAAAGCCGGATATCTTTTTTGGCGACACGGTCGCCTCGCCGCGCCTTTGCCGTATTCCTTTCCTTGAAACTTACTATTTCCCTTTTTAATTCATCCTTTAAAAAGTCCACGGCGACCCTGGCATTCTCGCCGTTTGCTTCCGCCCGGAGAAGATTTTTGCCGAGTTTAAGGTTGCCTTCCGCGCGAAATACCAACCCCTTATGGTGATGTTTGGTGGTGCGTGAAATTTCTATAATCAGCCCCGTCTCTCCATTTTTCTCCAACCTTGCGATAAGTTTAACCAACGGAGCGAATTTATCTTCAACATAAACTTTAAGCGACGGAGTTAGACCAACGCCAATGGCTTCGATAGTTATCTTCATTGGCTTAAGTTTACCCCCACACTAATTGCATTGCAATTAGTGTGGGGGTTTACTACCTTTTGAAAAAAGGAATGCCAAATAAAAACTCCCGCCTAACTTTCGGGTTGGGAAAAACAATTCTCAACCATAAAGTTAGACGGGAGCGGAGAAAAACCCCAGGATACTATCTCCTTCTTTTCGAGGTCTTTTTAGCCTTTTTGGCGGTCCTTTTTCTTTTTTTAGCCATTTCTGACAAACGAATGTTAATCGGGCTTATCGACCTTTACTCGCCGAAATTTTTCTTACTGACGAGCATACCCAATCGATTTACTTAAAAAATTTGTTCAACTCTCCGAACTGATTAAATTATAGCAAAACGATTCCGTAAAATTACACGGAAGCTGTGGATAACTCTTGTACGGAGGAAAAATAAACTTTAAGCGAAGATTATTTCTTCTTCCAAATCAATTTCGAATTTCTTTTTTGTTTCCGTTTTCGCCAAATCAATAAGTTTTTTGACATCCGAAGCCCTTGCGTCAAGCACGTTAACGATAAAGTTAGGATGTTTCGGAGAAATCATGGCTCCGCCGGAACTTACTCCTTTCAGTCCTGCTTCGGAAATAATATACGCCGCCGGTACAACGGGAAAAGGATCAGATTTAACTACGGAAATAAACTTTTCCAGATGGCTCTCTGGAATTTTTTTGACATCAACATTTTTAAAAGCACTTCCCGCGTTCGGATATTCCATAGGGTGGCGCTCTCGGCGATAAGCTATTTTTTCATCGACGCTTTTTTTAATTTTATCAGAGTCGCCTTTTTCAAGGTTAAGCACCGCCGAAATTATTATATCTTCTCCCGAATTTTTCTTAAAAACACTGGATCGGTAACCAAAATCGCATTCAGAAAAATCCCTTTCGACTTCATTAAGGTTTTTGGTGTCAACACTTCTGACGCTTTTCACAATATCTTTTATTTCTCCGCCGAAGGCTCCCGCATTCCCACGGATGGCGCCGCCCACCGTTCCCGGAAGTCCGCCGGCCCATTCCAGTCCGCTCAAACCGTTCTCAGACAAATAATCCAAAAGGACTGAAACCGGGGTGCCCGCTCCAACCGACACTTCTTTTCCGGACGTCTTTATGAAATCGAAATTGGGTTTCAAAACCAAACCCGGAAATCCTTCGTCGCCGATAAGAAAATTCGTACCGCCGCCCAGCACTAAAAATTCTAAATTTTTCTTTTTGGTTTCTTCGAGGGCCAGCTTTAATTCGGCTACGGTTTTCGCTTCGAAAAAATAACGGGCTGGCCCGCCTATTCTGTAACTCGTTAATGTATGAAGAGGAATATTTTCTTTAAACATAAAATAATATAAATATAAATGGAGCGCCCGCGCTCCGTAGCTTTACCGAAAGAGCGGCCGAGGTGACCTCCTTAAATTTCTGTTTGTTTAAATGAGTGCGTTTCGACCGCTCAAGGTCATGATAAATCATTAATAATGAAAGTTCAAAACAAACCCCTTCGCTCCAACTCAGGGTTATTTGCTCATCCACTGATGAGCAAATAAAAACCAAACCCCGACCGAAGTCGGGGCAAGGCCAAACAGAACTGAAGGGCATACCTCAGTCGATATCATCGTTGAGGCATACTCGTCCCGCTGATGCGAAGCACTTTGCGGGGCTCACACTCATTCGGGTAGATTATAGCAAAGAAGCTCCCGATTAGTCAAATTTCTTGAACACTACATACTTGTATCCTACAAAATTCCAAAGAAAAACGCACAAGATTCCGGAAATCGGAGCCACCAAGTTAACAAGAACATTGGCGGGAATTAAGCTGAAATTCGTTGCGCGCACCGCCGTGGCGACGCTGACATTCAAAAAACCGCCTATAATCGCGATGGCGTAAAATTTAAACACTTCGCCGGCCTGCGGCTTGGAATTGACGTTGAACGTCCAGTATTTATTCCAGACGAAACTGTTGGTCGTGGCGGTAAGAAAAGAAATCGTCTTAAAAACAGAAAAAACGGAAGCTGCCGGCAAAGATCCATAGAGAAAGGTTTCCAAATTAAATACACCAAGGTCAACCGCTGTGTTTAAAACACCGACGGAAGCGAACTTGGCGAATTGATAAAGAACCGGCACGAAACGGCTCAAAAAATGGAAAATATACAGCGCGGCCGGCGCCCCGAGAAAGAAAACGAAAAAAGCGAGGGCTCGCAGCTCAATAATGGGCATGGCCGCCAGTTTCCCGGCGCCGGCCGAAAAATTGGAAATTATCGGCTGAAACAAAATCCCAACCGCTCCCCCGATAACGAGAGACAAAATAAAATCTTTTTTGTTCATTCCCTATTGAAGCGAATAAGTCACCGAAACGTTTATTTTCAGTTCCTGCGTTCCCGGCTCGATTGACGGAACCGAAACCGCTCCGCCAAATCCTCCCACTTCCGAAATCGAACTTTTTGCAAAATAAGAAATCGGCGTGTTTTGATATTCGCTGATTGTAACAACTTTGCCGAGCCTTACTCCGTTGGCCGAAGCTATTTCCTCGGCTTTATCTTTTGCTTTCTTGAAGGCGTCTTCACGCGCCTGTCCAAGGAATTTATCCGGGTCGTCAATCCGGAAAGAAACTCCGCCTATTTGATTTATTCCGAGCGGCGTCACTCCTCCGATTACCGCCGCGACTTTATTCAAGTCGCGTATTTTTACGAAAACGGTTTGCGTCAATGTGTAGCCGTAAATGTAACTCTGGCCGGTGTATTTGTCGTAATTGTAATTCGGCTGGAGGTCATAGTTGGTCGTTTTTATGTCTTTTTCGTCGACGCCGTTGGATTTTATATTGCCAATCACCGCCGCCATTTTATCGTTGTTGTCCGAAGCCAGCTTTTCCGGATTGATTCCCTGAGAAACAACAGAAAAAGAAACTTCCGCAATGTCGGGCGAAACCGTTGTTTTTCCCTCGGCCGTCACCGCCAAAGTTCGTACCGGCGCCATTGAATCGCCGAATTTTTGAATTGTCGGCATTACGAAAAAGACCAAATTCACGATAATCCCGACTATAAGAACATCCAGTAATATCCAAAAATAATTTTTCCACCGTGTATTTTCCATTTTATTTGTTATTTTATGTTTATTATTTTATTGAATTCCTCCGATTTGAGACTGGCGCCTCCGACTAAAGCGCCATCTATTTCCTTATATTTTAAAAAACTTCCGGCGTTTTGTGAAGTGACGGAACCGCCGTAAAGAACGGGTACTCGGACGCCGACTTTGCCTTTTATAAACTTGGCCATTTCGGTCGTATCCTCCGGTTTATCGGATTTGCCCGTGCCGATAGCCCAAATGGGTTCGTAGGCGACAATAAGTGATTTAGGATTTATGAATTTAGATTTAAGAATACCTTTTAAATCCTTATTTAATTGCATACGAACGTAGTTTTTCGCTTTTCTTAATTCATAATTCTTAAATCTTAAATCTGTTCCACGTTTTGGTTCGCCGACGCAAAGAATCGCCTTCAGTCCGGCTTTCAGGGACGCTTTAATTTTTTTGTTTATCATCTCGTCGGTTTCCCCAAGCCGTCGGCGTTCGGAGTGGCCGATAATCACGTATTCGACGCCGGAGTTTTTAAGCATAGCCGGAGAAACCTCGCCCGTGTGAGCTCCGCTATTTTCCCAAAAGTCGTCCTGCGCTCCAAGCTTCGCGCGCTTAATGACTTTTTTGACGGCTGACAAAAAAGGGAATGGCGGAGCGATAACAACCTCGTTTCCCGGTTTTGAAATCCCCTTTTCTATTCCCTTGGCCAGTAAAACCGCTTCTGACGCAGAATCAGGGTTCATTTTCCAATTTGCAATTATCAGCTTTCTATTTTTCATAGGTGATTCATCTTCTCCCGCCAATCTCCGAAGAGTGTAGCGATGAGGTTAGATTGGCGTGGATCCCGTTTCCTCGCGATGATGACGCGCGATGATGACGATTGAACAACTTCATTCGGAGATACGCGGGATCGCGCCAACTTCAATCGCTCAGCTTCTGCTTCGCGAGGAGTTGCGGGACAATTTGCAACAATTAATTTTTTCATAGTAAGTTCATTTTCTTCCCGATTTGTATAAAAATTCAAGTTTTGACGCAGAATTTTTATCAACAAATCGCAATCCGCCAAAGCGAAGCGGCGGCGGACAGTTCGCGATAATCAACTTTTTCATCTGCCTAATTTTACCACAAAAATATCACTTTGCCCGAAACATCTTTTTGAAGAAGCTCTCGGAGGCAATTCGAGCTTGGCCTCCGACAAAAATCGGAGTCGAATTGCCGAGAGGCAGCGGGCATTTGCCGCAGGAGCAAATGAACCGCGATTCTTCAAAAAGACGCTGAGGGCTCACTCCACCGTCACCGATTTCGCGAGATTCCTCGGCTGGTCGACGTCCAACCCCTTGGCAACGCCGAAATGATAAGCGAATAGTTGGAGCGGTACTACCGACAAAATCGGCGTAAGCATTTCAAGTGTTTTTGGAATATAAATAACGTCATCCGCAATTTCTTTTATTTTATAGTCGCCTTCGGTGGCAACGGCAATAACTGGTCCCCGCCTCGCTTTGACTTCCTCGATATTCGAAATCATTTTTTCATAAACCGAATCCTGCGGCGCTATGAATATCGAGGGGAAATTTTCGTCTATCATCGCTATCGGCCCGTGTTTCATTTCGCCGGCCCCGCACCCTTCGGCGTGAACATAAGAAATTTCTTTTAGTTTCAGCGCGCCTTCGTAAGCGACGGGTAGGTTGTATTTTCTTCCCAGATAAAGAAAATTGCCGAATTTTTGGTATTTCCGCGCCAGCGTTTTAATCTCTTTGCTTTGTTTTAAAATAAGCCTTATCAAATCCGGAATTTTTTCCAGTTCGTCGGCGATGCGCTTGCCCGTAACCAGCGACATTTCGCGATGGCGACCCATTAAAATAGTCAGAAGGGCGAAAATCGAAACCTGGGAAATGAAAGCTTTCGTCGATGCCACTCCGATTTCCGGGCCTATATGCTGATATACTCCTGCGTCTGTATAACGCGCGATTGTCGAACCTACTACGTTAACAATACTAATGGCAGGCACTCCTTTTTCTTTTGCTTCGCGCAATGCCGCCAGGGTATCAGCGGTTTCACCCGATTGGGACACCGCGAGGAAAATGTCTCCATCGCGGAAAACCGGTTTACGATAGCGGAATTCCGAAGCGACATCGGTTTCAACCGGAATACCGGCGTATTCTTCAAGCATATATTCCCCCACCCGCCCCGCGTAATAAGCGGTGCCACAGGCGGAAATAAGAATTCTTTTCGCTTCCTTCAGTTCGAGCAACGATTCCAGTCCGCCGAGTTTCGCCAATCCTTCTTCGGGTATAAGGCGTCCTCTTATGGAATTTTCAACGGCTTCGGGGCCCTCGAATATCTCCTTCAGCATGAAGTGAGGATATCCGTTTTTCTTCGCAAGCTCCGGCGACCAATCAATGACGCTTGATTCTTTATTAAGCATATTCATGTCGAAATCCAGTACTTTGTGGCCTGATTTTGTAAGTACGGCCATTTCTCCGTCATCGAGATAAACAACATTTTTCGTATGTTTCAAAACGGCAGCCGCGTCCGAAGCAACTAT